>NZ_CP115757.1:2018571-2355000 GCF_027912675.1 Paracoccus sp. SCSIO 75233
CGTAGGTATTGCGGATGGCACCGTCAGACAGCGTCACAAATAGCGGGTTCCTGACCGGCGTCACGTTCAGGTCGAACGGCGAGCGCATGAAAAGTGCGACCAGCAGCCCGACGCCGATGGCGGACCACAGCCCGAAATACAGCAGCGTGCGGAACCGCAGAACATGGCGCAGCAGCGAGTCGCCCTCCTGCCCGGTCCGCTCCGCCGTTTCGTCCTTGAGCGCCATATAGTCGATCAGCCCGCGCGGCTTACCGATCCGTTCCATGATCTCATCGCAGGCATCGATGCAGAGCGCGCAGGTGATGCATTCGAGCTGCTGGCCGTCGCGGATGTCGATGCCCATCGGGCAGACATTGACGCAGGCGAAACAGTCGATGCAGTCGCCCTTTTCTCCCGGCGGAATATCGGACTTCGTCTGCTCGCCCTTGCGGATCTTGCCGCGATCCTCGCCCCGCCACTCGCGATAAGCGACGGTCAGGGTATCCTCGTCCATCATGGCACCCTGAATGCGCGGCCAGGGGCAGGCATAGATGCAGATCTGTTCGCGTGCAAACCCGCCGAAGAAGAAGGTCGTGAAGGTCATGATCGCAATGGTCATATAGGCGACGGGATGTGCCTGCCCGGTCAGCAGATTGCCCATCAGCGTCGGCGCATCGGTGTAGAAGAACACCCACGCCCCGCCGGTCGCCAGCCCGATCAGCAGCCATATCAGCCATTTGGTTGCCCGTAGCCGGATCTTCCGCGCATCCCATTTCGCGCGATAGAGCCGGATTTGCGCGTTCCGGTCGCCCTCGACCCAGCGTTCGACATGGGTAAATAAGTCGGTCCACACCGTCTGCGGGCAGGCATAGCCACACCAGACCCGGCCCAGTGCGGAGGTAAACAGGAACAGCCCCAGCCCCGCCATGACCAGCAGCCCGGCCACGAAATAGAATTCATGCGGCCAGATCTCGATCCAGAAGAAGAAAAAGCGCCGGTTCGCAAGATCGACGAGAACCGCCTGATCCGGCATTCCGGGTCCGCGGTCCCAGCGAATCCAGGGGGTAACGTAGTAAATCGCCAGCGCGATTCCCATGATCGCCCATTTCAGGCGGCGGAAGCGGCCCCGTACGGCTTTCGGGAAAATCGGCTCTCTGGCTGCGTAAAGGCTCGGCGGATCCATATCCGGCGTCGACATGCACTGGCTCCTGTTGCGATCCCTGTGACTTAACGTCGATTGCAGTTTAAAATCTTGACCTGCATCAAGCCACGTCAGAAATTATGCATCTTCACTGCGGAATTTCCTACTCTGGCCGGTCTTCCCCGGCCAAAGGGAATTCTGCGCGATTTTTTCCGGATGCCATTCTTGCCGGGAAAAGGACGCCGGCCCCTCAGGAAACGCGCGAACAGGACGAGGGGCCGGCACCATTCCGGCGACCTAAGCCGCCGAAATTACTGTATTATTCACCGCCACCAAGGCTGTGAACGTAGTAGGAGACTGCGCGGATGTCATCTTCGGACAGGCGCGGCGACCAGTTGGGCATGACACCGAAGCGGGCATTGGAGACCGATTCGCGGATCGTCGCCTCGTCACCACCATAGAGCCAGATCGCGTCGGTGAGATCGGGCGCACCCTGCATCCGGTCGCCGGTCCCGTCATCCATGTGGCAAAGCGCACAATTGTCGGCGTAGATCTGCTGACCAGCCTCGGCCTGATCGGCGTCATGTTCCTGCCCGGACATGGCGAGAACCGTCTGCACGACCTGATCGATGGATTCGTCGTCCAAAATCTCATCCGCACCGAAACGCGGCATTTCCGAATAGCGCGCATCCGCGTCATCCTCGTTACGGATGCCGTGGCTGACGGTGGTGTGGATCTCCTCAAGGGAGCCGCCCCAGAGCCAGTCATTGTCCAGCAGGTTCGGATAGCCACGCGCACCGGCGGCACCCGAGCCGTGACACTGTGCACACCATGTCGCAAAGACCGCGCGGCCTGCATTCATGGAGTAGTTGGCCAGTTCCGGATTGTCCCCGATCGCATTCAGATCAGCCTCGACAAGGGCCTGCTGCACATCGGCATTGGCCTCGTCATAACGCTGGATTTCAGCGGCGACTTCCTTGCGGTAGTTCGTCCCCAGAAGCCCCTGCGTCGCACCGTTCACCAGCGGCCATGCCGGGTAGGCAACGGTGTACAGGATCGCCCAGACGATAGTGGCGTAGAAGGTCCACAACCACCAGCGGGGCAGCGGGTTATCGTACTCCTTGATCCCGTCCCAAGTATGCCCGGTGGAGGCGACCTCGGTCACCATGCCCCCGGCCTTCTGCTTGCCGGTACGCGGACCGGCGCGGCGTTGTGCGGGCTGCTTTTTCGCCCCGGCCTCGGTTCCGGTCTGCTGCTGGGCGATTTCGGATGCGTGATCCTTGTCCGCCGCCGCGCGTTCCAGTTCTATCCGGTTGTCCGGGTTTTGCGGGCTGCCATGCTCGTTGGTCTTGTCGTTATCAGCCATCACACCACCTCCTTTTCAAATCGCGGCGGGCTGGGCCGGTTCTCGTCATGGCGAAAAATGCTCTCTGCCGCGTCGTCGTGCAGCTTTGCCGAACCCGGTCGAAACGCCCAGAAAACGACGAAGAGAAACACGAGCACAAGCGCAAGCAGCGCCCAGCTATCGGCAAATTCACGCATCAGGCTATAGATATCCATCCTTGCCCCCTTAGCGGTTCGGGTCGGGTTCGAAGGTCGAGAAATCGACCAGCGTACCGAGCATTTGCAGATAGGCGATCAGAGCGTCCATTTCGGATACGCCGGGCTGGCGGTCGAAATTGCGCTGCTGCATCTTCGGATAGCGCTCTTCCATGCCCTCGGAGTCCCCAAACGGATCGGCCTGCGCGAGGAAATCCTCGCGCGCGACTTCGATCATCTCGTCGGTGTAGGGCACGCCGACCATGGCCTCGGTCCGAACCCGCTGCACCATATCCTCACCCGTCAGCATCCGGTTTTCGAGGAAGCCGTAAGACGGCATGATCGATTCCGGCACAACGGATTGCGGATTGCGCAGGTGGTCCAGATGCCATTCATCCGAATACCGTCCGCCGACACGGGCCAGATCCGGCCCGGTCCGCTTCGACCCCCATTGGAACGGGTGGTCGTATTTGGATTCCGCGGCGAGGCTGTAATGGCCGTACCGCTCCACCTCGTCGCGCATCGGACGGATCATCTGGCTGTGGCAGACGTAACACCCTTCGCGGATGTAGACGTCACGACCAGCCAGCTCCAGCGGCGTGTAGGGGCGCATCCCTTCGACATCTTCAATCGTGTTGTCGAGGTAGAAGAGCGGCGCGATCTCCACGATGCCGCCGACCGTGACGACAAGGAAGGAACAGACCAGCAGAAGCGTCGCGTTCTTTTCGAGGATCTTATGCTTTGCAAGAATTGACATGGCTCGTCCCCTTATTCTGCCGGCACGGTGGCGGTCGTGGAGTGGACGCGGTCCTGACGATTGACCGTCGCCCACAGGTTATAGGCCATGATCAGAGCACCGCTCAGATACAGCGTACCACCGAGGAAGCGCACCACGTTCATGGCGTATTTGGCCTGAACGGTGTCGGCAAAGGCGTTCACGAGGAAGCCCTGGCTGTCGACTTCGCGCCACATCAGGCCTTCCATGATGCCCGAGACCCACATCGAAGCCGCGTAGAGCACCAGACCGATGGTGGCGAGCCAGAAATGCCAGCTGACCAGCTGCAGGCTGTACAGCCGCTCGCGCCCCCAGAGTTTCGGCACCAGATAGTACAGCGCGCCGAAGGTGATCATGCCGTTCCAGCCAAGCGCGCCGGAATGGACGTGACCGATGGTCCAGTCGGTGTAGTGCGACAGCGAGTTGACGGCCTTGATCGACATCATCGGACCTTCAAAGGTCGCCATGCCGTAGAAGCCGACCGCGACAACCATCATCCGGATGATCGGATCTGTGCGCAGCTTGTCCCATGCGCCCGACAGCGTCATCAGACCGTTGATCATGCCACCCCAGCTCGGCATCCACAGCATGATGGAGAAGACCATGCCCAGCGTCGACGCCCAGTCAGGCAGCGCGGTGTAGTGCAGGTGGTGCGGACCGGCCCAGATGTAAAGGAAGATCAGCGCCCAGAAGTGGATGATCGACAGCTTGTAGCTGTAGACGGGACGTTCGGCCTGTTTCGGAATGAAGTAATACATCATCCCGAGGAAGCCTGCGGTCAGGAAGAAGCCCACGGCGTTGTGGCCGTACCACCATTGCACCATGGCGTCCTGCACACCGGCAAAGACCTGCACGGATTTCGCGCCGAAGATGCTGACCGGGATGGCGAGGTTGTTGACCACATGCAGAAGCGCAATGGTCACGATAAAGGCCAGATAGAACCAGTTCGCCACATAGATATGCGGCTCACGGCGCTTCATGATCGTGCCGAGATAGATCAGCAGGTAGACGACCCAGACCAGCGTCAGCCACCAGTCGACATACCATTCAGGCTCGGCATATTCCTTCGACTGCGTTGCGCCGAGGATATAGCCGGTCGCGGCGAGGACGATGAAAAGCTGGTAGCCCCAGAAGACGAACCAGACGGCATTGCCGCCCCAGAGCCGCGCCGCGCAGGTCCGCTGAACGACATAGAACGACGTTGCCAGCAGCGCGTTACCGCCAAAGGCGAAAATCACGGCTGACGTGTGGAGAGGACGGAGCTTGCCGAAGTTGAGATAGCCTTGGGCTGCATCCGAAAAATTCAGCGCAGGCCATGCGAGCTGCGCGGCAATGGTCACACCGACCAGAAAGCCGACGACGCCCCAAAAGACCGTCGCGATAACGCCGGCACGGATCACACCATCCTGATAGCTGCCCTGATCGGCAACCGGATGCGGTTCATCCGTGCGGCGCAGAAAATAAATGAAGAAGCTGGCGGCGAACAGCATTACGATCGCCATATTGACCGTATAGGCGAGATCGCGACCGTATCCTGCCGCAATTGCGGCTACGACTGCGATCAGACCAAGCACGATCAGCTTGATATAATCCGACATTTTCCCGTCCCCTTTCGACGTGCAAACAGCACCCGATTCGCACATCACGCGCAATTCGGGCACTTTCACACAAGCTAGCAGTAATAGCGGCCCGCCCTATAATCCTTGATCTGCATCAAGTCTATGTGAGCAATTCGCATCTATGCTGTCTTGTGACGCACCCATAATACCCGCATGAGACAACGGCGCGACGGCACGATGATCGCCTGTCCGCATGAAGGCACGCCGATACGCAGTTCATTGCATCAAAAGGAGCGACTTATGGCCTACAAAACGATCCTGACCGTTCTGTCCAACGAAACCCAGACCGCCCAACTCGACGCAGCCATTGCCGCCGCCCGCAAGGAAGACGCGCATCTGGAGGTGTTCTGCCTCGGCGTGGATCACGCGCAGGCCGGGTACTACTATGCCGGGGCCTCGGCCTATGTGTTTCAGGAGGCCATCGACAAGGCACTCGACGCCGCCGAACAGCTGGAAAAATTCGTGCGCGGCAAGCTTGAGGCGGAGGAGATCCGCTGGTCGACGGAAAGCGCGGTCGCGCAAGTCGGCGGGCTGACAACACTGATCGGCATGCGGGCGCGCTTTGCCGATCTGGTGGTCTTGGGGCAACCTTATGCCGAATCCGCCCCCGCCGAAGCCGAGGCCGTCACCGAAGCCGCCCTGTTCGAGGGGTCTGCCCCGGTTCTGATCGTGCCGGAAGGCGGTCTGCCCCAGAATTTCGGCAACAAGATCCTTGTCGCGTGGAGCCAGACCGAAGAGGCCATGACCTCGGTCCGCCGCGCCCTGCCGCTGCTGAAGCGCGCGGAAAGCGTGGAGATCACGGTTGTCGATCCCTCGCCAAACGGGCCGGAACGCTCCGATCCCGGCGGCGCACTCAGCCAGATGCTGTCGCGGCATGGGGTGAATGTCGAAATCGCGGTTCTTGCCCGGACCCTGCCCCAGACCAGCGATATTCTGAGCCAGCGCGCGACCGAAATCGGCGCCGATCTGATCGTCATGGGTGCTTACGGTCATTCGCGCTTCCGCGAAGCCATTCTTGGGGGCACGACGCGAAGCATGCTGAGCAAATCGAACCTGCCGGTGCTGATGGCACGGTAGGATCGGCATCTGCGCCCGGTCGGCTTCGTACCGGCCGGGATCAGACGAATTGTTCGCGGGTCAGCCGCTCTTCCAGCCCGTGACCGGGATCGAACAGCAGCCTGTGATTTATCGCCGGCTCCGATCTGATCTCCACGGCACGAACGGAATCGACACCGCGCGAATCCGCGTCCGCCATCACCGGGCGCTTATCCGCCTCCAGCACGTCGAAGCGGACCACAGCCGATTTCGGCAGGATCGCCCCACGCCAGCGACGCGGCCTGAATGCCGCGATCGCGGTCAGCGCCAGCACATCGGAGCCGACTGGCAGGATCGGTCCGTTCGCGCTGTAGTTGTAAGCCGTCGACCCCGCAGGCGTACATAGCAAGGCACCGTCGCAGATCAGCTCATCCAGCCGCACCCGCCCGTTCACGGAGATACGCAGCTTTGCCGCCTGCGGACCGGCGCGCAGCAGGCTGACCTCGTTAATCGCGAGCGCCGTATAGTCGCGGCCATCCGCCGTGGTCGCGGTCATCGCCAGCGGGTTGGTCACGGTCTCCTCCGCCTGCGCGATGCGTTCGGGCAGGTCATCGGCGGAAAAATCATTCATCAGAAAGCCGATCGTGCCGCGATTCATCCCGTAAACCGGCAGGCCGCGATTCTCGTGCATGACGCTCAGCATCAGCCCGTCACCGCCGAGCGCCACGACCACATCCGCCTCACGCCACGGCGTCTGGCCGTATGATCCGGTCAGATCAGCCAAAGCCTTCTGGGCGGTTTCGGTCTCGCTGGCGATGAAATGCATCTTCATGCCGCCATCATGGCGGCACCGTCGGCAGTGTCCAGAAGCAATCGCGATGCGGGGGCTTTGACAGCGCGCAAAAAGCCGCTAAACCGCCGCT
This sequence comes from Paracoccus sp. SCSIO 75233, assembly GCF_027912675.1. Taxonomy (NCBI): domain Bacteria; kingdom Pseudomonadati; phylum Pseudomonadota; class Alphaproteobacteria; order Rhodobacterales; family Paracoccaceae; genus Paracoccus; species Paracoccus sp. SCSIO 75233. The sequence goes on from NZ_CP115757.1 coordinate 2,025,583, forward strand.
ATTCCGAGCCCAAGGAGCCGCCCATGAACCGCGATCAATTCTTTACCGAGACCCTCTCTGCCGCCGACCCGGAAATCGACGCCGCCATCGGCAAGGAGCTTGGCCGTCAGCGCGATGAAATCGAACTGATCGCGTCGGAAAATATCGTCAGCAAGGCTGTTCTTCAGGCACAAGGCTCGGTTCTGACGAATAAATATGCGGAAGGCTATCCGGGCAAGCGCTACTATGGCGGCTGCGAATATGTCGACGTCGTCGAAACCCTTGCAATTGAACGCGCAAAGCAGCTTTTCGGCGCTGAGTTCGCCAATGTGCAGCCCAACTCCGGCAGCCAGATGAACCAGGCTGTGTTTCTGGCGCTGCTGAAACCGGGCGATACCTTCATGGGGCTGGACCTGAATTCCGGCGGTCACCTGACGCACGGCTCGCCGGTGAATATGTCGGGCAAGTGGTTTAACGTGGTCAGCTATGGCGTCCGCGCGCAGGACAATCTGCTGGATATGGAAGACATCCGGGCCAAGGCGCTTGAGCATAAGCCGAAGCTGATCCTTGCCGGTGGCACGGCTTACAGCCGGGTCTGGGACTGGGCCGAATTCCGCAAGATCGCGGACGAAGTCGGCGCATGGCTGATGGTCGACATGGCCCATATCGCCGGTCTCGTGGCTGGCGGCGCGCATCCCTCGCCGGTGCCGCATGCCCATGTGGTGACCACGACCACGCATAAATCCCTGCGCGGCCCCCGTGGCGGGATCATCCTGACCAATGACGCGGATATCGCGAAGAAGGTGAATTCCGCCGTGTTCCCCGGCCTTCAGGGTGGCCCGCTGATGCATGTGATCGCGGCGAAGGCGGTCGCGTTCAAGGAGGCGCTCGATCCGTCCTTCAAGGACTATGCCGCGCAGGTGGTGAAGAACGCGCAGGCCATGGCCGATGAACTGATGAAAGGCGGCATCGACATCGTTTCCGGCGGGACCGACAACCATCTGTGCCTCGCCGATCTGCGGCCCAAGGGCGTGACCGGCAAGGCTGCGGAAGCCGCTCTCGGGCGCGCCAACGTCACCTGCAACAAGAACGGCGTGCCGTTCGACCCGGAAAAACCCTTCGTCACCTCCGGCATCCGCCTTGGCGCGCCCGCAGGCACCACGCGCGGCTTCAAGGAAGGAGAATTCCGCCAGATCGCCCGCTGGATTGTCGAGGTCGTCGACGGGCTCGCCGCCAATGGCGAGGACGGGAATGCGGAGATCGAAAGCCGCGTCAAGACCGAGGTTCAGGCGCTCTGCGCCCGCTATCCGCTTTACGAGGGTATGTGAGCCCAGATCCATCTCAGGCCGGCGCAACCCGCCGGCTTGAACGACGGCTCGGTGACTGGGCACGCGCCCGGCTGCCCGGTGCCGTTGCCGATCTGGTCATGTTCACGCTGAAAATGGGCTGGTCTGCCTTGTTCGGCGGGCTGCTGCTGATTGCAATCCTGCTCAGCAAGACCATCTGGCAGGCGGATTGGGCGCTGCAACGCTATGACGCGCTGTTTCTGTTTGCGATCTCCGTTCAGGCGCTGCTGCTGATCCTGCGCATGGAAAGCTGGTCGGAGGCCCGTGTCATCCTGCTGTTCCACCTGACCGGCACCGCAATGGAGCTGTTCAAGACCTGGGCCGGATCATGGGAATACCCCGAAGCGGCCATATTCCGCATTGCGGGCGTGCCGCTGTTTTCCGGCTTCATGTATGCCTCGGTCGGGTCTTTCATCGCGCGGGCCATTCGCAATTTCGACATGCGCTATGTCCCCTACCCGCCCTTCTGGCAGACTGTGCTGCTGGCGGTCGCGATCTATGTGAATTTCTTCGCCCATCACTATCTGCCCGACATTCGCTGGCTGCTGTTCGCAGGCACGGTGCTGGTCTATGGCCGCACGATGATCTGGTTCAATACCGGACGCTGGTACCGGATGCCGATGGTGCTGGCGGCGTTTATGGCCAGCCTGTTCCTGTGGATCGCCGAGAATATCGGCACAAGCACCGGCACCTGGCTTTATGCCGGGCAAACCGAGGCACAGATGGTCAGCCTCGCCAAGATCGGGTCATGGTATCTGCTGCTTTATGTCAGCTTCGTGACCGTGACCATCGCAGCCCCCGGTGCCATCATCGGCGCACGCCGCCCCGATGTCGGCGCGTCCCCCATTGCCGAGCCGCAGAAGCAGGGATAGCCTGCCCGAAATTCAGATGCAGGAGTCTATCATGGCCCAACCGCAAAGCTGGGAACAACGCGCCGAGGAATTCAGCTTCTACGGCTTCACCGACCTGCCGAGCGTTCATCAACGCGGCACGGTCGTCGTCACCCACGGCGAGGGGCCGTATATCTTCGACACCAACGGCAAGCAGTATCTCGACGCCAATTCCGGGCTGTGGAACATGGTCGCCGGTTTCGACCATAAAGGGCTGATCAAGGCCGCGAAGGCGCAATATGACCGCTTCCCCGGCTATCACGCGTTTTTCGGGCGCATGTCGGATCAGACCGTAATGCTTTCAGAAAAGCTGGTCGAGGTTTCCCCCTTTGATCGGGGCAAGGTGTTCTACACGAACTCCGGCTCAGAAGCCAATGATACGATGGTGAAAATGCTGTGGTTCCTTGGCGGTGCCGAGGACAAGCCGCAGAAGCGCAAGATCCTGACCCGCTGGAATGCCTATCACGGGGTGACGGCGGTTTCGGCCTCGATGACCGGGAAACCTTATAATGAGGTGTTCGGCCTGCCGCTGGACGGATTCATCCATCTCGGCAGCCCGCATTACTGGCGTTTCGGCGAAGCGGGCGAGACCGAGGAGCAGTTCACGGCCCGGCTGGCAAAGGAGCTGGAAGAGGTGATTGCGCGCGAAGGTGCCGACAGCATCGCCGGGTTCTTCGCCGAACCTGTGATCGGCGCGGGCGGGGTGATCCCGCCGTCGAAGGGCTATTTCCAGGCCATCCAGCCGATCCTGAAGAAACACAGGATCCCGCTGATCGCGGACGAGGTAATCTGCGGCTTCGGGCGCACCGGCAACACCTGGGGCAGCCAGACCTATGATTTCGTGCCTGATGCGATCATCTCGTCCAAGAACCTCACGGCGGGAATGTTCCCGATGGGTGCTGTGATCCTCGGGCCGGACCTCACCGACCGGCTGGATGCCGCCGTCGAGGCAATCGAGGAATTTCCCCATGGCTTCACTGCGTCCGGCCATCCGGTCGGCTCCGCCATTGCGCTGAAAGCCATCGACGTGGTGATGAATGAAGGGCTGGCCGACAACGTCAAACGCCTTGCCCCGCGGATGGAGGCAGGTCTGCGCGATATCATGAACCGCTCCGACCATATCGGAGAGCTGCGCGGCGTGGGCTATATGTGGGCGCTGGAGGCCTGTCTGGACCCGGCGACGAAAACCCCGTTCGCGGGCGATCTGTCGGTGTCCGAGCGCATCGCCAATACCTGCACCGATATGGGGTTGATCTGCCGCCCGCTGGGTCAGTCCATTGTCCTCTGCCCGCCCTTCATTCTGACCGAAAATCAGATGGACGAGATGTTCGAGAAGCTGGAAAAGGCACTCAACAAGGTGTTCGCCGAAGTCGCATAGCAGTTCGGGCCGGGGCGCATCGGTTGCAGCATGACATCAGCGGTCATGCGCCCACGGCCTCCTGCCCGTCCGCTGCGCGACGCTGTCCACACGCAGCAGGCCATTGTCGAAACGCAAGGAAATGGCCCCGCTGCGGCGCAGTCGGGTGGCATCGAAAACCTCGCACCCGCCTTGCAGAGGCGGAAGCGGCTGGTTTGAAACAATGATGTGAGCGGGCCGGCAGAGTTCACGCGCTGCCATCTCCGCCCCCTTCCCGGTCAGATGGATCACCTGAGCCTCACCGAATGACGCAGCCCGCTGCTTCGCGGGTCCGTGCCATGCCGTTCGGGACGCGGCCTCCACCTGAGAGGCGCTGTCACCATCCTTCTCCAGCCATTTCTGCACGGCAAATGCGCCGCCTTTCGGCTTGGAGACCGCTCTGCCCTGCTCCGTCACAAGACCGACGGCATCCCCCTCACGGGAGATCAGCAGCGCGGGCCGCAATGCCTGCTGCCAGGACAGAAAACCGAACCCGATAAGCGCCATGCCCGGGAGCCAGCGCAGGTTTCGCCATGCCGGCCGATCCTTGCGGCTCAACACGGAAACGACGGCGCCGAAGCCGATCAGGGGCAGAACCCAGCGGCCCGGCTGCACGACATTGCTGACCGCGCCATCCAGCGACGCGACCCATTCACCGACCAGCAGCATCCACTGCGTACCAAGCCTCATGACCAACAGTGCCGGATCTGCCAGTCCGACCGGTGCCAGAACCGCCGCAACCGCACCCATCGGCATGATCAGCGTTCCCGTCACCGGAATAACCAACAGATTGGCCAGAACGCCGTAATGCGCCAGACGGCTGAAATGCGCCGCCGCTATCGGCGCGGTCGCTGCACCTGCCACCAGCGAGGTCACAAGCAGCATCAGGACTGGCCGCAGAAACCACGGCAGCACCCTGCCCCATCTTTGCCACGGCGGGTAGATCAGGATCAGGGCAACCGTTGCAGCAAAGCTCATCTGGAAGCCCGGCGTCAGCAATGCCTCCGGCGCGAGTGCGAGAATGATCGTCGCCGCCAGCGCGACCGTGCGCAATGACAATGCACGCCGCCCGCAAATGACCGCGCCGAGCATCACCGTCACCATCAGAAAAGCACGTTCAGTCGCCACGCCGCCGCCGGATAGCCAAAGATAGGCAGCCGCCGCCAGGATCGCCCCGAACGCCGCCAGCCGATGTGCTGGCAGCGTCAAAGCCCGGCGCGTTATCGCCTGAAACCCGACGATCACGATTCGCAAGGCGGCAAACACGAACCCGGCCAACATGCCCATATGCAGCCCGGAAATTGAAATGATGTGATAGAGATTGGCGTCCCGCATCATCCGGTTCGTCGCCTCGGCAATGCCGCTGCGATCCCCCGTCATCAGCGCGGCGGCCACTGCGCCCGCCTGTCCGCCGATGCGCCGCTGGATCTCCGCCGAAATGCTCATCCGCAGCCGATGCAGGCGCATTGCCCCGCCGTCCTGCGCCGGTTCGACAATCAAAACCGGCGTACGTGCGTAACCAATCGCGCCAAGTCCCTGAAACCACGCCGCACGGCGGAAATCGAACCCGCCCGGCTCCGCCGGTCCGGGTGGCGGGCCAAGATGGCCGGTCAGCATAACCCGCGTTCCCGGCGGCGGCTTGGCGGTCACACCCGCAGGCAAGGACACCCGCAGCTTGCGCGGTATCCGCTCCGGGGGGATGCGGGTCAGCCGGGGTTGGTCGAGCGTGATCCTGATCCGGTCGCGGGCGGAACGGTCAATCTTGATCACGCGCCCCTCTATCGGGCCGTAATAGCGAAACCTCAGCACCGGACCATCGACATAGCCCGCGCGCATGCTGGTCAGCAGAAAACCCGCAGACAGAAACAGGAGCGCGAAGCCAAGAAGCCTCGCCCGCTCAGCGGCGACCGGCTTACGGAAAAACCATAGCGATCCGCCCATGATCGCGGGTATTGCCGCCAAGGCGTTCGACAGCAGCCCCGGCTGCACCGGCAACGCGAACCAGAGCCCGATTCCGAGCGACATCCAGACCGGAGCCCAGGGCATCAACCCGGCATGTTCCACAAGGCCGCCACGCTTGCTGACGGTCGCCATTCTTGTTCTTTCGCAGCCCCTTCGTTATCCCTGCGCCAACCGTAAACCCATTTCCCTTGCGAAAGGGTTAGCGCCCCTGCCGCGACCCTTGTTCCATTGAAAGGCCCGCCATGACCGACGCCGTCGTTACCCGCTTTGCGCCCTCTCCGACCGGATATCTGCATATCGGCGGCGCGCGCACCGCCCTGTTCAACTGGCTCTATGCGCGCGGACGGGGCGGGAAATTCCTGCTGCGGATCGAGGATACGGATCGCGCCCGCTCGACCCCGGAAGCCACCGAAGCGATTCTGGACGGGCTGCGTTGGCTGGGGCTGGACTGGGACGGGGAACCGATCAGCCAGTTCGCCCGTGCCGAGCGTCACGCCGAGGTCGCGCGCGAAATGCTGGAAAACGGCCATGCCTATCGCTGCTATGCCACCCCGGACGAGATCGCCGCGTGGCGCGAGGCGCATCCGAACCGACCCTTCCAGTCGCCCTGGCGCGACAAGGCCGATCAGCCCGATGCCCCTTTCGCCATCCGGCTGCGGGCTCCGCGTGAAGGCGAGACGGTGATTGCCGATGCCGTGCAGGGCGATGTTACCGTGCGCAATGATCAACTCGACGATATGGTCCTGCTGCGCAGCGACGGTACACCGACCTATATGCATGCCGTCGTTGTGGACGATCACGATATGGGCGTGACCCATATCATTCGCGGTGACGACCACCTGACGAACGCCGCGCGTCAGGCACAGGTCTATGACGCAATGGGCTGGGATCGCCCGGTTTTCGCCCATATCCCGCTGATTCACGGCACGGATGGCAAGAAACTGTCGAAGCGTCACGGCGCGGTCGGGCTGCATGAATATGCCGCTATGGGTTACCCCGCAGCCGCGATGCGCAATTATCTGGCACGCCTTGGCTGGGCGCATGGCGATGATGAGCTGTTTGACGATGCCCAAGCGCGCGCGTGGTTCGATCTGGACGGTATCGGACGCGCCCCGGCCCGGCTGGATTTCAAGAAACTCGACCACGTCTCCGGCTGGCATATCGGCCAGATGGATGACGCGACGTTGTTGAAAGAAATCGCCGCCTTCCGCGCCGCCAACAACGAGCCGCCGCTGACGGAAACGCAGCTCGCCCGCATCACACCGATCCTTCCTGCGTTGAAAGAAAAGGCAAAAAACCTGCCCGGCCTTCTGGAACAGGCCCATTTCGCCCTCATCGACCGCCCCATCGAACCGGATGAAAAGGCGGCAAAAAACCTCGATCCGGTATCCATTGGTATGCTGTCGGAATTGACTGCCGCACTGCAGCATGCTACGTGGTCCCGAGAAGAGTTGGAGCAGGCTGCGAAGACAGTTGCAGAGACTCACGGGCTGGGCCTCGGAAAGGTCGCGGCACCGTTGCGGGCTGCCCTGGCTGGGAAAACCTCTACCCCCAGCGTGTTCGATATGATGCTTGCGCTTGGCCGCGACGAGGCCCTTGCGCGACTGCAAGATCAGGCGGGCTGAGCCCGTTCCCATCCCCGACGCCTCATCGCGTCGGCCCAAGCGAAGGAAACCGGAAATGGCTGACACTAAACCTGCGGTCCTGTCTGTCTACGGCAAGGAAATTGAGCTTCCCGTACTGACACCGACGGCTGGCCCGGAATGCGTCGACATTCGAAAACTTTACGGTCAGGGCGACGTTTTCACCTATGACCCGGGCTTCACCTCTACCGCATCCTGCGATTCCGCCATCACCTTTATCGACGGCGACAAGGGCGAGCTTTGGTATCGCGGCTATCCGATCGAACAACTCGCGGACGGCTCTCACTATCTGGAAGTCTGCTACCTGCTGCTTTACGGCGAACTGCCGAGCAAGGAGCAGCTTGATGATTTCGAGCGTCGCGTGACCCGTCACACGATGGTTCATGAGCAGATGCACAATTTCTTCCGCGGGTTCCGCCGCGATGCGCACCCGATGGCGACAATGGTCGGCGTTGTCGGCGCAATGTCGGCCTTCTACCACGATTCGACCGATATCGGTGACCCGTGGCAGCGCGAAGTCGCCTCCATCCGGCTGATCGCGAAGCTGCCCACGATTGCTGCGATGGCGTATAAATATTCCATCGGGCAGCCCTTCGTGTATCCGCGCAACGATCTCGATTACGCGTCGAACTTCCTGCATATGTGTTTCGCCGTCCCGGCAGAGGAATATAAGGTCGATCCGGCGCTCGCGCGCGCCATGGACCGGATCTTCACGCTTCACGCCGATCACGAGCAGAACGCTTCGACCTCCACCGTACGCCTCGCCGGTTCCTCGGGCGCGAACCCGTTTGCCTGCATCGCGGCAGGGATTGCCTGCCTGTGGGGGCCTGCGCATGGCGGCGCCAACCAGGCCTGTCTGGAAATGCTGCGCGAAATTGGCAGCGTCGACCGCATCCCGGAATATATCGCCCGCGCCAAGGACAAGGACGATCCGTTCCGCCTGATGGGCTTCGGTCACCGCGTCTACAAGAATTTCGATCCGCGTGCGAAGGTGATGAAGGAATCGGCTGACGAGGTTCTGGAACTGCTCGGCGTTGAGGATAACGAGACGCTGAAAGTCGCCAAGGAGCTTGAGCGGATCGCCCTTGAGGACGAATATTTCGTCGAGAAGAAGCTCTATCCGAACGTGGACTTCTACTCCGGCATCATTCTGGAGGCTATGGGCTTCCCGACCTCGATGTTCACCCCGATCTTCGCGCTGTCGCGCACCGTCGGCTGGATTTCGCAGTGGAAGGAGATGCTGTCGGACCCGCAGGCCAAGATCGGCCGTCCGCGTCAGCTTTATGTCGGCGAGGGCAAACGCGACTATATCCCGGTCGAAAAACGCTGAACGGCGGGTATCAGCAACAAAGAAACGGCCCCGGTATTCCGGGGCCGTTTTCTTTTGTATTCTGGAAATGAAAAGCGCCGCCCAAAGGGGCGGCGCGCTATTTTCGCCCTATGGCTCGATCAGCGGCGGTTGAACAGCGCCCAGCCACCTTTGACCGCCATCGCGGCAATCACGGCTTTCACGACAGCACCGATCAGGAACGGGACGGCGCCCGCCATGACTGCAGCTTGCCAGCCCATGCCGGTGACGAGTTTCAGACCCAGCACGCCCGGGACGAACAGCAGAAGCGCCGGAATGAACGCAGCGAGGAACAGCTTGCCGAAGCCCCGATCAAAGCCACGCTCAACCAGCCAGCCGGTCAGCCAGGCCATGCCGACAAAGCCGATCAGGAAGCCAGTGGTCGGCCCCATCATGTAGGGCAGTCCGCCGCCGCCATTCGAGAAGACCGGAAGCCCGACAGCACCTTCGGCCAGATAAGCGATCAGCGTGACCGCCGCCAGACGCGAGCCATAGGTCAGCCCGATCAGGGAAATGGCAAGGGTTTGCAACGTCATCGGAACAGGGAACATGGGCACCGAAGCCTGTGCCGACAGCGCCAGAAGCATCGTACCCGCCAAAACGAGCATCACGTTTCTGGTCAGTGAGCGGCCCGGAAGCGCAGCTTGCGAAAGTGTCATCTATATGTCCTCTGCTTGGATATTCACATTCGCACGATTTTGACCGTTCCAGTATGAAAGTCAATCTTCCCGGCAGTGCTTGCAGTCCCTTGGCCGCTATGCAAAAGCAATCGGCATGAACAAAAGCAGTCAAAAACTGGCACTGGTGACGGGCGCATCGCGTGGGCTGGGCACAGCCCTGGCTCAGGCTCTGGCAAAGCGCGAATACCATATCATTGCTGTCGCCCGAACCACAGGCGCATTGGAAGAACTGGACGACCGCATCCGGGCCGCAGGAGGGCAAGCTCCGACACTCGCGCCGATGGATGTCACGGAACCGCAAGCCATGATGCAACTGGTGAAAGCGATTGCGGAACGCTGGGGCGGGCTTGACCTGTGGGCGCATTGCGCGATCTTCGCCGCGCCGCTGACCCCTGCCGGCCATGTCGATGGCAAGGATCTGGCAAAGTCGCTCGCGATCAATGTCACGGCAACGCAAAACCTGATCGGTCTTGTCGAACCGCTGTTACAGGCGCGCAGCGGCACCGCCATAATCCCGGATGATCCACGCGCCGGAGAGAAATTCTTCGCCGCTTATGGTGCAAGCAAAGCCGCGCAGATGGCGCTGGCCCGGAGCTGGCAGGCGGAATCGGAACGGCTCGGCCCGCGCGTTATAATGCCGCAGCCTGCACCGATGCCGACGGCAACACGCGCCCGCTTCTTTCCCGGGGAAAACCGCGATCCGCTGTCAAGCTGCGAGGCAGAGGCCGAAAAGATCATCGCCGGGTTGCAAGACTAACTGAGGCGTCAGGTTTCCCACCCATCAACGTGGTCTACCGCGCCGATCGCCATCCACTGCGCCCGCGCACGCGCGATCTGCGTATCACCCCATGTCCGGAACACGATGGTGAAACCTTCGCGGTTCACCTCATCCGCCCTGATATCAAGACGTTGATTGGCTTTTGTATCGATATCCCACATCGATAGCCCGACCGTGACAACCGGCGGCGACCGAAACGCGTCCTTAAACCGGACTTCCACGCGCTTCTCGCGCTCGCCCCGCCCGGACCACATTTCACCGCCGTTCTCAAAATGCGAGAACAGCAGGACTTCGCCGTTCAGAATACCGACCGAATGCGGACTCACAAGATACATGCGCACCCTCGCTGTCGCTTAAAAAGCGAGAAAAAAATGGCCCCGAAGAAACCCTCGGAGCCATTAGCCGAAAAGACGGATCAGATCAATCAGTCAGGGAAATTCGCCGAGTTCGGATCGAGCCCGATATGGGCGCCCAATGCTTCCATGTCGGCAAGCAGCTTCGCGGCCGCAGCGACAACACCTGCCGCCGCACCTTGCTGCTCTTCCCGCTGCTCCGCCGCTTTCTTCTTCCGCAGGGCAGCACGCATCATTTCGTCGAAAGCGTCCTGATCCATATCTTCGCGCTTGCGACCGATTTCGGCCAGAAGCGAGACGGATTCGCCGTTGATTTCGGCAAAGCCGCCCGAGATCGCGAATTCCGATTCCGTGCCTTTGTCGTCGATCACCGTGACCAGACCGGGGCGCAGGTTGACGATGGCGGGCGCATGGCCCGGCATCGCCGTCAGATCGCCATCCTCGCCTGGCAGGCGGACCTCACGCACGGGAACGGACAGCAGGTTCCGTTCCGGCGCGACAAGGTCGAACTGCATGGTGTCAGCCATGATCCCCCCTTACGCCGCTTCCGAGGCGAGTTTCTGGGCCTTGGCTTTCACATCCTCGATGCCGCCGACCATGTAGAAGGCCGATTCCGGCAGGTGGTCGTATTCACCGGCCACAACCGCCTTGAAGGAGGAGATCGTGTCTTCCAGCGGCACCTGCACACCGTCCGAGCCGGTGAAGACCTTGGCGACGTCGAAGGGCTGCGAAAGGAAACGCTGGATCTTCCGGGCACGGGCCACGGTCAGCTTGTCCTCTTCCGACAGTTCGTCCATGCCGAGAATGGCGATGATGTCCTGCAGCGACTTGTATTTCTGCAGGATACCCTGAACGTCGCGGGCAACCTGATAATGCTCCTCACCGACAACACCCGGATCGAGGATACGGCTGGTCGAGTCGAGCGGGTCCACGGCCGGGTAGATACCCAGCTCCGAAATCGCGCGCGACAGAACCGTGGTTGCGTCGAGGTGGGCGAAGGTTGTGGCCGGTGCCGGGTCGGTAAGGTCGTCGGCCGGAACGTAGACGGCCTGGATCGAGGTGATCGAACCGGCTTTCGTCGAGGTGATGCGTTCCTGCATCTGGCCCATGTCAGTGGCCAGCGTCGGCTGGTAGCCCACGGCAGAGGGGATACGGCCCAGAAGTGCCGACACCTCGGACCCCGCCTGCGTGAAGCGGAAGATGTTGTCGACGAAGAACAGAACGTCGGTGCCGGTCGCGTCGCGGAACTGCTCGGCCAGGGTCAGGCCGGTCAGCGCAACCCGCATCCGCGCACCCGGAGGCTCGTTCATCTGGCCGTAAACCAGAGCCACCTGCGATTCCGCCAGATTGTCGGGTTTGATAACGCCGGATTCGACCATTTCGTGATAAAGGTCGTTGCCCTCACGCGTCCGCTCGCCAACACCGGCGAACACCGAGTAACCCGAGTGCACTTTCGCGATGTTGTTGATCAGTTCCATGATCAGAACCGTCTTGCCCACACCGGCACCGCCGAACAGGCCGATCTTACCGCCCTTGGCGTAAGGGGCCAGCAGGTCGATAACCTTGATGCCGGTGACAAGGATTTCCGACGAGGTCGCCTGCGAGGCGAAGTCCGGGGCGGGCTGGTGGATGGCGCGGGTTTCGCCGACATTCAGCGCCTCGCCTTCGTCCACGGGTTCACCCACGACGTTCAGGATGCGGCCCAGCGTCACATCGCCGACCGGCACCTGGATCGGCGCGCCGGTATCCGAGACCGGGGTGCCGCGGACCAGACCTTCGGTCGCGTCCATTGCAATGGTCCGGACGGTGTTTTCGCCCAGATGCTGCGCCACTTCCAGCACCAGACGCTTGCCGTTATTCTCGGTCTCAAGCGCGTTCAGGATCGCCGGCAGATGTTCATCGAACTGCACGTCCACAACGGCGCCGATGACCTGCGTGATCTTACCTTTTCCTTTGGCCTCTGCCATGTGTTTTACCCCTTTGCGGTCAGAGCGCCTCTGCGCCCGAGATAATTTCAATGAGTTCGCTGGTGATCGCCGCCTGACGTGAGCGGTTATATTCGGTCGTCAGCTTGTCGATCATTTCGCCGGCGTTGCGCGTTGCGTTATCCATCGCGCTCATCCGTGCGCCCTGTTCGGACGCGGCGTTTTCCAGCAGCGCGGTGAAGATTTGCGTAGCGACAGCGCGCGGCAGAAGATCGGCGAGGATCACCTCTTCGCCCGGCTCGTAATCATATTCGGCGGAGACGGCGTCAGCGGCGCTGTCTTCGCTTTCCTCGATCACGGCGGGGATGATCTGGCGCGAGGTCGGAACCTGGCTGATCACCGATTCAAAGCGGTTATAGAACAGCGTCGCCACGTCGAAATCGCCGGTCTCGAAGCGTTCCAGCACGTCGTCGGCGATGTTGCGGGCGTGTTCATAGCCCAGCTTCTTCACCTCGGACATATCGACATGGTTCACGAACAGCTTGCTGTATTCGCGCTTGAGCTGCTCGCGGCCCTTCTTGCCGACGGTCAGGATGGAAACCTCTTTCCCCTGTCCGCGCAGCTTGTCGGCATGCAGCCGGGCCAGCTTGACGATGGAGGAGTTGAAGCCCCCTGCAAGCCCGCGTTCCGAAGTCAGCACGACCAGCAGATGACGCTTGTCATCGCCGGTTCCGGCCAGAAGCCGGGGTGCGCTGTCGGAATTCGCCGCCTTCTCCGCCAGCCCCGCCACGACCGCGTTCATGCGGTCGGCATAGGGGCGTGCGGCCTGCGCGGCCTCCTCGGCGCGCCGCAGCTTGGCTGCGGCGACCATCTGCATCGCCTTGGTGATCTTCCGCGTCGACTTGACGCTGTTGATCCGGTTTTTGAGATCCTTGAGGCTGGGCATCTATCCCTCCTCTCAGGCGCGGGTGTTGTTGTAAGCGTCCAGAGCAGCCTTGATCGCGTCTTCCAGATCACCGGCGACCTTGCGGTCATTGGTGGTGATATCGTCCAGAAGATCGGCCTTCTGGTTGCGCAGATACTGGATCAGACCCTGCTCCCAGGCCACGACGTCGCCAACCGGGATGTCGTCAACATAGCCGTGCGTACCGGCATAGATGACGATCACGATCTCGGCGTTCGTCAGCGGCTGGTATTGCGGCTGCTTCATCAGCTCCGTCAGGCGCGCGCCGCGGTTCAGCAGCTTCTGAGTCGCGGCATCGAGGTCGGAGCCGAACTGCGCGAAGGCCGCCATTTCGCGATACTGCGCCAGTTCCAGCTTGACCGGACCGGCGACCGATTTCATCGCCTTGGTCTGGGCCGACGAACCCACACGCGACACCGACAGACCAGTGTTCACGGCCGGGCGGATACCCTGGAAGAACAGATCGGTTTCGAGGAAGATCTGGCCGTCGGTGATCGAGATCACGTTGGTCGGGATATAGGCCGACACGTCACCCGCCTGAGTTTCGATGATCGGCAGCGCGGTCAGCGAGCCGCCGCCATAGTTCTCGTTCAGCTTCGCCGAACGCTCCAGCAGGCGGGAGTGCAGATAGAAAACGTCACCCGGATAGGCTTCACGTCCCGGCGGACGGCGCAGCAGCAGCGACATCTGACGATAGGCGACGGCCTGTTTGGACAGATCGTCATAGATGATCAGCGCGTCCATGCCATTGTCGCGGAAATACTCGCCCATAGCGGTGGCGGAGTACGGGGCGAGATACTGCATCGGTGCCGGGTCAGACGCGGTCGCGGCGACAACGATGGAGTATTCCATCGCGCCGGTCTCTTCCAGCTTCTGCACCAGCTGGGCCACGGTCGAACGCTTCTGACCGACGGCGACATAAATGCAGTGCAGCGTTTTCACGCCATCCGCCTCGCGGCCATTATAGTTCTTCTGGTTCAGCATCGCGTCCAGAGCCACGGCGGTCTTGCCGGTCTGACGGTCGCCGATGATCAGTTCCCGCTGGCCACGGCCAACCGGGATCATGGCGTCGATGGCTTTCAGCCCGGTCGCCATCGGCTCATGCACCGATTTCCGCGGCATGATGCCCGGCGCTTTGACGTCGGCCACGGCCATCGTCGGATTGTCGATCGGGCCCTTGCCGTCAATCGGATTGCCAAGCGCGTCCACGACGCGACCCAGCAGGCCCTTGCCGGTCGGCACTTCCACGATGGAGTTCGTGCGCTTGACGGTGTCGCCTTCCTTGATGTCGCGGTCGTCACCGAAGATAACCACACCGACGTTGTCGGTTTCGAGGTTCAGCACCATCCCGCGGATACCGCCGGGGAATTCGACCATCTCGCCGGCCTGCACCTTGTCGAGACCGTAGACGCGGGCAATCCCGTCACCGACCGACAGCACCTGGCCCACTTCGGCCACTTCGGCATCCTGACCGAAGTTCTTGATCTGATCCTTGAGGATCGCCGAAATTTCGGCAGCCTGGATTCCCATTATCCGACCTCTTTCATAGCATTCTGAAGGGAAGCGAGCTTGGATTTGATCGAACTGTCGATCATCTGCGAGCCCAGCTTGACAATCATGCCGCCGATAAGGCTGTCATCGACGCGTGCATTGAGTTTAACCGTCTTGCCCGATTTCTCGGCCAGCGTGTCGGTCAGACGCTTTTTCTGTTCGTCGCTCAGTTCGGTTGCGGACACCACATCCGCCGTCACCTCACCCCGTTCGTCAGCGATCAGCGCGCGAAGCTGGCCGACGAATTGCGGCAAGGTGAACAGACGGCGGTTCTGCGCCATCAGTTTCAGCGTATTCGCCAGCGGACCCGAAAGGCCCATCTTCTCGGCAAGGGCGGCGATGCCCTTGCCCTGCTGATCACGGCTGTAGATCGGCGAGGCAATCAGATCGCGCAGAGCATCGCTTTCGTCCAGTGCGGCACCGAGATCGTCGATTTGCGACGCAAGCTGGTCGACCCCCCCCGATTCCTTGACGATGTCGAACAATGCCTGCGCATAGCGCCCGGCGATCGAGGCGGAAATCGAAGCGGAGTTTGCCACGGTCATCCTTCCGGTTAGCGCGTAGCCCCGCTGGCAGGCCGCCATGAAGGGCGGTCGGTCGCGGGGCGTGCGGGTCCTGGGGCCGACGATCACCGGCCCGTTATCTCGGGGTGGTCTCTAGCAATTGTTTTCCGCACCCGCAACCGCCTTGAAGCAGGGTTTCACAGTGTTTTTGATCCGGAGTTCGGTGTTTGACGCTGCAGCACAGCAATCGGCGACAGGGTTTCACGCCCGCAGCCATGTGAATCCGTTTATTTTGCAGGCGCGGCAACTCTTTCCGATGCGTCACGACGCGGCGCGACAAAAAACCGATTTGTCGGGCGATTTCGTCAGTCGGTTAATATATTTCTTCGCAACCCTTCGCGCGCCCGTTCCGGCGTCGGGCCACGCGCGGGCCGGGGCCGTGCGATTCCCTCCAGCACATCAAGCGGGCTTGGCACGCTGACACGCGAGCCCGGTTCGACAGGTGCGTGGGCCTGTTTGGAAAATTCCGCCCATGTCACGCCAGCAACCAGCACGGACGAAATCCGCATGCCGATCTTTTCCCACCACATCGCGCTGCGCAGCCAGAAGCGCCGATCGGAGGGCGGAATGTAAATCGCAGCCCCGGAGCGTTCCGTGACGAAGCCCGCCTCCTCCGCCTGCCGTTCAAGCTGACCCGCGGTATAGCTGCGGCCAAATCCGAACGGCGTGTCATCCGTTCGCGCCCAAAGCCCCGCCCGGTTCGGCACCATGACCAGCATCCGCCCCCCGGGACCAAGCGCGCGCCACGCCTCTGCCAGCAAGGCAGATGGGTGATCGGATGCCTCCAACCCATGAAGAAGCACTAGCCTGTCGACACTGCCGGTATCGACCGGCCATGCCGTTTCATCGCAAAGCACGCTGTGATTGGCGGCCCCTGCGGGCCATGCCATCACCCCTTGCGGCCCCGGCATCAGCCCGATCACCCTGCGGGCGTGGGCGAGGTATGGCCGCAGCATCGGCACGGCGAAACCATATCCGACCACATTCATTCCCGTCGCCTTCCCCGGCGGCCATGTCGCAATCAGCCGGTCACGCAGGATCCTCTGCGCCACCCGACCGAGGGAGCGGTTATAGTAGAAACGTCGCAGGGCGATAACGTCGTGATGCATGGGCCCGGCTTGCAGCGAATACTCTCACAGGCCACACTGCCCGCAAATGACCGGAGGTTGCAATGTCCCATGCCGAGATCGTCACAATTCGCTGTCGCACAGATAATTACGCCTATCTTCTGCGCGCGCATGATCGGACCGCTTTGTTTGACGCACCCGAAGCAGCCCCGATTCTGGAGGCACTGGCGGAACGGGGCTGGGAACTCGACCAGATCCTGCTGACCCATCATCACAACGATCATATCGCAGGCGTGGCGGAGCTGGTTGCAAAGACCGGCGCAAAGGTGACCGGGGCAAAGGCTGATGCGCATCGCCTGCCCCCGCTCGACATCTCGGTCTCCCCGGGCGACATCTGCGAGGCCGCCGGGCTGGACGCCGAAGTCATCGACGTATCGGGCCACACGGTCGGGCATATCGCCTTTCATGTCGCGCAGGCCGAAGCGGCGTTCACCGGCGACAGCCTGATGGCGCTCGGCTGCGGGCGGCTGTTTGAGGGAGATCCGGCCATGATGTGGGACAGTCTGATGCGGCTGAACGAACTGCCGGGCAATACGCTGATCTGTTCCGGCCATGATTATTGCGCCGGAAACGGTGCCTTTGCCCTGTCTGTCGACGACCGCAACGACGCGCTGCGCCAGCGAATCGAGGCGACCGCAAGCGCCGAACGCCCCTGTGCGCCGGCCACGCTGGATGAGGAACGCGCAACCAACCCATTCCTGCGCGCCGCGGCACTTGCAGCCTCGCTCGGCGCGGACACGCCCGCCGATGCCTTCGCGAAACTTCGCAGCATGAAAGACCATTTCTGATCCGCCAACGGACCTTGAAACCATCAACACAGAAGCCCAAATTGTCAGCAACAGCGGAAGATTTCGGCGTCATCAGGCAGTTTTGACTTGAAACGCGGCGAAATCCACCAATCCTTATAGTTATGATGACAGTCTGTGCAGGTGGGCATTCATGTCCAAACCGCCGGACAGACTGACAGGAGAAGCACGTGCCTTCATTTTCGACATCTCTGGAGCAGGCCATTCATGGCGCTTTGGCGCTTGCCAATGAACATCGGCATGAACTGGCGACACTGGAACATCTGCTGCTCGCCCTGACCGATGAACCCGACGCCGTCCGTGTCATGCGGGCGTGTAATGTCGATCTGGCGGAGCTGCGCCAGAACCTGACCGATTTCATCGAAGACGATCTTTCGACGCTCGTGACCGATGTCGAGGGGTCCGAGGCCGTCCCGACCGCCGCATTCCAGCGGGTGATTCAGCGCGCGGCGATCCATGTGCAGTCATCGGGTCGCGCGGAAGTGACCGGCGCGAATGTTCTGGTCGCCATTTTTGCAGAGCGCGAATCCCACGCCGCTTATTTCCTGCAAGAACTGGATATGACACGCTACGATGCGGTGAACTTCATCGCCCACGGCGTCGCCAAGAACCCCGAATTCAGCGAGGCGCGTCCGGTTACCGGCTCCGACCAGAATCAGGAGGAGGAGGCGCAGCAGCAGTCGCAGAACCAGAAAGAGGAAACGGCGCTTGAAAAATACTGCGTCGATCTGAACGCGAAAGCGATTGGCGGCGATGTCGATCCGCTGATCGGTCGCGATGACGAGGTGGAGCGCTGCATTCAGGTGCTGTGCCGCCGCCGCAAGAACAACCCGCTTCTGGTGGGCGATCCCGGCGTCGGCAAGACCGCCATCGCCGAAGGTCTCGCCAAAAAGATCGTCGAGGGCCAGACCCCCGATGTGCTGTCCGGGGCCACGATCTATTCGCTCGACATGGGCGCGCTGCTGGCCGGCACCCGCTATCGCGGCGATTTCGAGGAGCGGCTGAAAGCCGTCGTCAAGGAGCTGGAAAACCACGAAGACGCGATCCTGTTCATCGACGAGATTCACACGGTGATCGGTGCCGGTGCGACCTCGGGCGGGGCAATGGATGCCTCCAACCTGCTGAAACCCGCACTGGCGGGCGGCAAGCTGCGCTGCATGGGTTCCACCACCTACAAGGAATTCCGTCAGCATTTCGAGAAGGACCGCGCGCTGTCCCGCCGGTTCCAGAAAATCGACGTGAACGAGCCCTCGGTGCCGGACTCCATCAAGATCCTCATGGGTCTGAAACCGCATTTCGAATCGCATCACGAGCTGCGCTACACCAATGACGCGATCAAGACGGCGGTCGAACTGGCCAGCCGCTATATCAACGACCGCAAGCTGCCCGACAGCGCCATCGACGTGATTGACGAGGCCGGGGCGGCGCAGCATCTGGTGGCGGAATCGAAGCGCCGCAAGACCATCTCCGCGAAGGAGATTGAGGCCGTGGTCGCCAAGATCGCCCGAATCCCGCCGAAGAAAGTCAGCAAGGACGATGCCGAGGTGCTGCGCGATCTCGACACCACGCTGAAACGCGTCGTGTTCGGGCAGGACGCCGCCATCGACGCGCTGTCCTCTGCAATCAAGCTGTCGCGTGCGGGCCTGCGTGAGCCGGAAAAACCGATCGGCAATTACCTGTTCGCGGGTCCGACCGGCGTCGGCAAGACCGAGGTCGCCAAGCAGCTTGCCGACACGCTGGGCGTGGAACTGCTGCGTTTCGACATGTCCGAATATATGGAGAAACATGCCGTCAGCCGTCTGATCGGCGCGCCTCCGGGCTATGTCGGCTTCGATCAGGGCGGACTTCTGACCGATGGTGTCGACCAGCATCCGCATTGCGTGCTGCTGCTGGACGAGATCGAGAAAGCCCATCCCGATGTCTTCAACATCCTGCTGCAGGTCATGGATCACGGCAAGCTGACCGACCATAATGGCCGTGCGGTCGATTTCCGCAATGTCGTGCTGATCATGACCTCGAACGCGGGCGCTGCCGATCTGGCCAAGGCCGCCATCGGCTTCGGTCGCGACCGCCGCGAGGGCGAGGATACGGAAGCGATTGAAAAGACCTTCACGCCGGAATTCCGCAACCGTCTGGACGCCATCATCAGCTTCGCGCCGCTCTCACGCGAGGTGATCGTGCAGGTGGTCGAGAAATTCGTGCTCCAGCTGGAGGCGCAACTGATGGACCGCAATGTCCATATCGAACTGACCCCTGCCGCCGCGAACTGGCTGGCGGAGCGGGGTTATGACGACAAGATGGGCGCGCGACCGCTTGGCCGGGTGATTCAGGAATCGATCAAGAAGCCGCTGGCGGAGGAACTGCTGTTCGGACGCCTGCAAAAAGGCGGCGTGGTCAAAGTGCGGATCGAGGACGACAAGCCAGTCTTTGAAATCTCCGGTCCCGACGCGCCGCGTATCGGCGGCAAGAACAATACGCCGCTGCTGACGGCTGACTGAAGACATGAAGGGAGCTTGGGCCAAAATCCAAGCTCCCTGCAATTCTGCCTAATTGAGAATGATAAGTACTGTGTCAGCCGGACAGCACGGCATCTCTATTCACATTCAAGTTTTGGCTTGCGAAAATCGACGATGGTGTAGCTGCCTGCACCGTTTTTCTGACCAATGAATGTGTATACACATTCCCACTCGGATATTCCCCCGGTGGTTGTCGCCATCCCCGTTATATAGCCACCAGTTTCATACCCGCTATAATTGGTCGTGGCTGGCATCATCATGCTTTCTGTTTTTTGCCAGATGAATGCACGACGTCCGTCAGGTAGATCAATCGCCCCTGACGGCCGACCATAATCCATCATCACTTCAGTAACGTCCTTGCCGATGTAACCCTGCATTACCTGAGAGGCACACCCCGCCAGCATGAACGTTACCGCGAAAACCAGTCTGATCATTACAAAACCTTTCGAGCAGATCGCGCCATTACGGTTAACGCGATATAATAACGCTGAAAAATTTTAAAGTTCAAATGGTTAAATAGAGATCCTTTTCGGCTGTTGGAAAAGTCGGATCACGTTTTTACCTTCGCCTTTGCCGCCAGATCGCGGGCAATGGCGTAAGCCCCCTTGATCCGGTCGCCATCGCCTTTCCAGTCGCGGCGAATGACGATCTTGTTGTCGCTGACCTTGGCCAGATCGCGCTGATCGGTCAGGAATTCGACCAGCCCGGCGGGGTTGGGGAATTTGTCATTGTGGAACTGGACCGTAGCCCCCTTCGGCCCGGCATCCAGCTTGGCGATATTGGCGCGTTTCGCCATCGCCTTGATGCGGATGACGTTCATCAACATGTTCACCTCGCGCGGGACAGGGCCGAAACGGTCGTGCAATTCCGCCGCAAACCCCTCCATCTCAACCTTCGTAGAAATATCGGACAGACGCCGATAAAGCCCCAATCGCACATCCAGATCGGCGATATAGCTTTCCGGGATCGTCACCGGGACGCCAAGGTTAAGCTGCGGCGCCCATTCATCCTCGGGCGTGCCCTCCAGCTCGCCGGATTTCAGCTTGGCAATCGTTTCTTCCAGCATCGCCTGATAAAGCTCGAACCCGACTTCCTTGATATGGCCCGACTGCTCCTCCCCCAGCAGATTGCCCGCGCCGCGCAGGTCCAGGTCCTGAGAGGCGAGGTTGAACCCGGCCCCCAGCCCGTCGATATTGCCGAGGAATTTCAGCCGCCGTTCCGCCTGCAGCGTCAGCGGCGCACGCGGTTTCGTGGTCAGGTAGCAATAAGCTCGGGTGCGCGAGCGGCCCACGCGGCCCCTGATCTGGTAAAGCTGGGCAAGGCCGTAAATATCCGCCCGCCAGACGATCATCGTGTTCGCGGTCGGAATATCGAGCCCGCTTTCCACGATGGTCGTCGCCAGCAGCACGTCATATTGCCCGTCATAAAACGCGTTCATCCGCTGATCCAGATCGCCCGCTGCCATCTGGCCATGCGCCACGACGAAGCTGATTTCCGGCACATGCTCGCGCAGCCAGTCCTCGATCTCCGGCAGATCGGCGATGCGGGGGACGACAAAGAAACTCTGCCCGCCGCGATATTTCTCCCGCAGCAAGGCCTCGCGGATGGTGACGCTGTCGAACTCGCTGACATAGGTGCGGATTGCCAGACGGTCCACCGGCGGCGTCCCGATAATCGACAGATCGCGCACGCCCGAGAGCGAGAGTTGCAGCGTACGCGGGATCGGCGTGGCGGTCATGGTCAGCACATGCACGTCGCTGCGCAGTTCCTTCAGCCGTTCCTTGTGGCTGACACCGAAATGCTGCTCCTCATCAATGACCAGCAGGCCAAGATCGCGAAACTTGACCGCCTTGGCGAGCACCGCATGGGTGCCGACGACGATATCGACGCTGCCATCGGCCAGCCCTGCCCGCGTCGCCGCCGCCTCTTTGGCGGACACGAATCGCGACAGCGCGCGGACATTCAGCGCCGTGCCACGGAACCGCTCGGCAAAGCTGCGGGCGTGCTGGCGGGCGAGCAAGGTGGTCGGCGCGATCACCGCGACTTGCTTGCCCTGCGATGCCGCGATGAAGGCGGCGCGCATCGCCACCTCCGTCTTGCCGAAGCCGACATCGCCCACGATCAGCCGGTCCATCGGGCGGCCCGTCGCCAGATCGGCCATCACATCGTCAATGGCCCCCATCTGGTCGTCGGTCTCGGTATAGGGGAAGCGGGCCGAGAATGCCTCCCAATCGTGATGCTCAGGCTCCAGCACCGGGGCCGTACGCAGCAGCCGTTCCGCCGCGACCCGCATCAGCCGGTCCGCGATCAGGCGGATGCGTTCCTTCAGCCGCGCCTTGCGCGCCTGCCACGCCCCGCCGCCGAGCTTGTCCAGCAACCCCTCTTCATGGCCGTAACGGCTGAGCAGTTCGATATTCTCGACCGGCAGGAACAGCCTGTCCCCGCCCGCATATTCAAGCGCCACGCAATCATGCGGCACGCCGCCGGCGGTAATGGTCTCCAGCCCCTTGTAGCGCCCGATGCCGTGTTCGACATGCACCACCAGATCTCCCGGCGTCAGGGTCGTGGTGTCTTTCAGGAAATTCTCCGCCCGCCGCCGCTTCCGCGCGCCCCGGATCAGCCGGTCGCCCAGCACATCCTGTTCGGAGATGACGGCGATCTTGCCGAGTGCGCTGCCATCGGCGGTAAACCCCTCCTCCAGCGGCCAGACCGTCAGCCCGAGCGCACCGGGCTGCTCCGGCAGATCGGAGAGGCGGGAGATATCCTTGAACCCTTCAACCCCTTCATCCGCAATCAGGCCCCGCAGGCGTTCGCGCGCGCCGTCCGAAAAGCTGGCGATGACGACACGATGGGTCTTGCGCAGATCGCGCAGATGCGCCGCGAGCGCGCCGAAAAGGTCGAGCTGTTCCGCCTGCCGTTCCGGCGCAAAATTGCGCCCGACCTTGCCGCCCGCATTCAGGACACCGGGACCGGGCGGGGCGGCATTCACCGACAGCCGCAGGACACGGCGGTCCGACAACCAGCGGGACCATTCGTCGCCGCCCGCAAACATCGCCTCGGGCGCGACCGGGCGATAGACGGTTTCACCCACGCGGCGGCCCGCAGCCTCGCGGCGTGCGTTATATTGTTCCCGGATCATCTCCCATCTTGCTTCGCGCACCTGATCCAGCCGGTCATCCAGCATCACCGAGGCATCGGGGAGATAGTCGAAAACGCTGTCCAGACGCGCATGGAACCACGGCAACCAATGCTCGACACCCGCCAGTTTGCGACCAGCGCTGACGGCCTCATACAGCGGGTCATTCGCGCCGCCGCCATATTCGGCGCGATAGGTGGTGCGGAAACGGGTGATGGCGTCGTCGTCGAGGATGACCTCGGACATCGGGACCAGTTCCAGCCGGTCGAGCTTTCCCGCACTTCGCTGCGTCTCGGGATCGAAGCGCCGGGCGCTGTCCAGCACATCACCGAACAGGTCCAGACGGATCGGGCCGGAGGGTCCGGGCGGGTAGATGTCGATGATGCCGCCGCGAATGGCATAATCGCCCGGCTCGGTCACGGTCGGGGCCTGCGCGAAACCCATCCGCGCCAGCCAGCCGCGCAAGCCCGCCTCATCGATCCGGTCACCGACACGGGCGGTAAAGCTCGCCGTCCTCACGGTCTCGCGCGGGGGCACGCGTTGCAGCGCGGCGTTCAGCGTGGTCAGCACCACGAAGCGACCCGGCACCGCCTTATGCGCCAGCATGGCCAGCGTCGCCATCCGCGCGGCCATCACCTCCGACGCGGGCGAGACGCGGTCGTAAGGCGTCGTATCCCATGCGGGAAAGTCGAGCACGGTCAGATCGGGCGCGAAGAACCGCAGCCCCTCACGCATCGCCTCCGCCCGGCGGTCGTCGCGGGCGATATGGATGACGGGGCCACGCTCGGCCTCGCGCGCAAGAAGTGCGGCATCATAGCCCGAAGGCGCGCCGGAAAGGGTGATATTTTCAGCCATGCGGACCAGATAAACGGGTTTCAGCCGTGGTCAAGATCACAGCCCGTTGGGATGCAGCAACATCCAGAAAGATGCGTAGAGTGTGGTTACCATGACCGCCAGCACACTGATCAGCGTATGGAGGATGCGGTAAGTGTTGATCCGCTTTATCGCCGCCGCCGCCGCATCGCGCACGGGCGCACCCCGCTCTGCCGCAGTCAGCACCGGACGCAGCTTCTGCGCCAGACGGACACGAAGGACAAACAGCAATGCGACAGGCAGCGCCAGCAGGGTCAGTGCCTGCGCCATTTCCAGCCCGTAGCGAAACCCCAGCAGCAGCAGCGCGCTCAGCCCGAAACAGATCGCGGCGGTCAGAACTGCGCCGCCTGTCCGCCCGATCTGCCAGCGGGGCAATTGCAGCGATAGCCAGTTGAGCAGCAGAACAGCCTCTTCCGGCTCCGCCTCTGCAGGTTCGCGGCGGAGCGCACGTCCGGCATCGCCCAGCACATCATTCGGCACCCCCAGCACGCCGCGTCCGGACAGGGTCCAGACGGCGAACAGCACCAGCCAGAACCAGGGCGAGGAAAAGGATCTGGCGTCCAGGATTGAAAATAGCTGAGAGAGGAACACGATGCCCTGCCTGCTTGTCGTCGCGCGGCGCCGACCTTAGAACAGGGATGGAACAAGGAAAAGCCGAAAGCCCATGTCTGCAAACCCAATCCTCCCGCCCTTCCCGACCACGCGCCTGCGCCGCCTGCGCCGGACCAAGGCCCTGCGTGACATGGTGACGGAGAATCACGTCTCCGCCGCCAATCTGATCTGGCCGGTTTTCGTGACCGAGGTTGCGGGGGCCGATGTCGAAATCCCCTCCCTGCCCGGCGTGCAGCGCTACACGGTCGACGGCGTAAAGGCAGCGGCCGAGCGCGCGGCGAAGCTGGGCATTCCGGCGATCTGCGTCTTTCCGCATTCGGCGCAGGAATTGCGGACCGAGGGCTGTGAGAGGGCCTGGGACCCGGAAAATATCAGCAATCAGGCGATCCGCGCCATCAAGGCCACGGTGCCGGAATTGATGGTGATGACGGATATCGCGCTCGATCCCTATAACATCAACGGCCATGACGGGCTGGTCCGCAATGGCGAGATCCTCAATGACGAAACCGTCGATTGCCTCGTACGGATGGCGATAGCGCAGGCAGAGGCCGGTGCCGATATCCTCGGTCCCTCCGATATGATGGACGGCCGGATCGCGGCTTTCCGGGCCGCATTGGAGAAGCGCGGACACAAGCATGTAACGATCATGTCCTACGCGGCCAAATTCGCCAGCGGCTTTTACGGGCCGTTCCGCGACGCGGTCGGCGCCTCGGGCAGGCTGGTCGGCGACAAGAAAACCTATCAGGTCAACCCCGCCAACCGGGAAGAGGCGCTGCGCTGCGTCGCCCGCGATCTGGCGGAAGGGGCGGATATGGTCATGGTCAAACCCGGCATGCCCTATCTCGATATCTGCCGGGAGGTCCGCGACCGCTTCGGCGCCCCGACCTTCGCCTATCAGGTCAGCGGCGAATACGCGATGATCGAAGGGGCCATCCGCAATGGCTGGTTAAGCCGCGATGTCGTCATGGAAAGCCTGCTCGCCTTCCGCCGCGCCGGATGCGACGGCGTCCTGACTTATTTCGCGCCTGAGGTCGCCGAAGCTCTGGCCTGAGCCGGTTGATCTCGCTAGAATACCCCAAAATAAGGGGGTTTGAGCATGGTTAACCACAAAGTTTTGACTCGTCGCAGCTTTTTTGCTGCCGGTGCCGCCTTTGCAGTTGCAGCCTGCAATAACGGGCTGGCAACCAATGCGACGCAAACCCTTGAGAACCGTGTCAATGCGACCTTGCAGGAGCTGTACGGCAAATATCCGAACGCCCGCCCGATCGTTGAAAATTCGCGCGGCGTGCTGGTCATGCCGGTGCTGACCCAGGCTGCATTCGGTGTCGGCGGGGCTTACGGCGAGGGCGCACTGCAGGTAGGTGGCAAGACGGTCGATTATTACTCCGCCGCCAAGGCGTCCATCGGGCTTCAGGCCGGGGCGCGTCAATTCGCCCATGTTCTGGTATTCCAGACCGACAGGGCGCTCGAAGATTTCCGTGCGGCACCGGGCTGGGTCGCGGGCGCGGAGGCCTATTACGCCGTTCCGGCGGACGGGATGAGCTTCGGCACCGATACCGTCACCCGCAACCACCCGGTCGTCGCGATGATCTTCGGCGAGACCGGGGTCATGGCGGGTGCGGCCATTGAGGGCACGAAATACACAAGAATCATTCCTTCGGCACTGGCGACTCGCTGACACAGGTCACACGTCGACCACGGAAGATCGCAGCAAAAAGGGGCCACGCGGCCTCTTATTCGTTCAGCGAATGTAAACCAGCGAAACGGCGAACCGCTTAGCCGCCTGCGATGATCCGCACATAGTTGCGGGTTTCGCGGTAGGGCGGGATCCCGCCATATTTCTTCACCGCACCCGGCCCGGCATTGTATGCGGCGAGCGCAAGACGCCAGTCACCGAACTGGTTATACATCATCCGCAGATAACGCGCGCCGCCTTCGAGGTTCTGGATCGGATCACGCGGGTTCACACCCAGATTGGCCGCAGTGCCGGGCATAAGCTGCGCCAGACCCATTGCACCCTTATGCGAGCGGGCATTCGGGTTCCAGCGCGATTCCTGATTGACCAGCCGCAGGAACAGCGCCTCCGGGATACCATATTTGCGGGCCATCGCCTGAGCATGGGGGATATAGGCCGACTGCTTGCCGGTATACGCCTTGGTCGAAACCGTCGGGGACAGCTCGATCGTGGTGACGTTCACCACCTGACGCCCGGTCGGACGCAGCCGCTTGGATTGCTGGTACTGGCTGGCCAGGCGGCTGTCCATCAACTGCTTCTGGCGGTTGAACTGTGCCTGCCGGTTCTTTTCACTGACACGCTTGAGGTTCAGCCCATCGGCCGAAGCGGGCAGGGCCGTCACGCTGACGCAGGCTGCTATAACGCCGATCTTTGCAAACAAACCGATGCTTTTCAACGTTTTGACGATCATGTCCCATACCTGTGCGTTCTTATTATGCGTTGAATATACGCGAAACCGCCCGGATCGCCAGTAACGTCTCTGCGGGGGTCCCCCTGCCTTCGGGATCGGCGGCATTTCGCTCATGCCCAGTGGCGGGGAATTCCCTGTCCGTTCGGGGCCTGTTTCTCATCCCCCCTTGCCCGTAACGGGCCGCGCGCGCTAGACCAGCCTCATATCAGTTGAGAGGATGAAGATGGCAGGCAGCGTCAACAAGGTGATCCTGATCGGGAATCTGGGTCAGGACCCGGAGGTCCGCACGTTCCAGAACGGGGGCAAGGTGGTCAACCTGCGCATCGCTACGTCCGAGCAATGGAAGGACCGCAATAGCGGCGAGCGGCAGGAGCGTACCCAGTGGCATTCCGTCGCGATCTTCGCAGAACCGCTGGCCCGCGTGGCCGAGCAATATCTGCGCAAGGGCAGCAAGGTCTATATCGAGGGCCAGCTTGAGACCCGCAAATGGCAGGACCAGTCGGGTCAGGACCGCTACTCGACCGAGGTGGTGCTGCGCCCCTATCGCAGCGAACTGACCATGCTGGATGGGCGCGGCGAAGGTGGCGGCGGCGGACGTGGTGGCTCCGGCGGCGGATTCGGCGGCGGCAGCAGCTATGGCAATGATGGCGGCTACGGGGACGGCCCCTCCGGCGGCGGCAATCAGGGCGGCGGCGGCGGTCGTTCGGATTTCGACGACGAGATCCCGTTCTGAGGCGCGGTTTCTCTTTAGCCGTCATGGCTTAGACGAAAGAACGGGGCGGCTGACCGCCCCTTTTTCTTGCCGCAAAGCCTTCTGCGTCAGTTCCCGGCTGCGCGGCTTTCCGGCTGCGTTTCTGCGGCATCAATCGCCGCCAGCACCGCCTGCCAGGACAGCAGGATCGAGGCATGGCGGTTCGGATAGTCCCGCGCCGGGATCAACACTTCCAGCCCATCCCACGGCGCGTCCGGGACCGGCCCCGTCTCTTTCAGCATGGCGAGAAGTTGCGCTTCGCCCCTCGCGATCTCAGCCCGCGTCGCGCCCATCACATGCGTCCCGAGTACCGCCGCAGAGGCCTGCCCGAGCGCGCAGGCCCGTACCTCCTGCCCGAATGCGGCGACATGCCCGTCCTCGATCCGCACATGCGCCGTCACCGTCGAGCCGCAATGCGGCGAGCGTTTCTTGGCGCTGCCCTGCGGGTCGGCAATCCGGCCCAGATGCGGAATATCCGCCGCGAGCGCGAGGATCCGCTTAGAATAAAGCTGCATCATATCGGCGTCGGACATGGTTTTCCCCGCTTGGCTTCACGACTAGATAGGGATCGCAACCCGGAAAGGAAACCCGATGTTCGACCCTGAAACGCTCCGCTTCGACGCCAATGGGCTGATCCCCGCCATCGCGCAGGACGCCGAAGGCGGCGAGGTGCTGATGATGGCATGGATGAATGCGGAGGCCGTGGCGCGCACGCAAAAGACCGGGCGGGTGACCTACTGGTCCCGCTCCCGGCAGGCGTTCTGGGTGAAGGGCGAAAGTTCGGGTCATGTGCAGGAGTTGGTCGAGATGCGGGTCGATTGCGACCGCGACTGCCTGCTGGTGCTGGTCCGCCAGACCGGACCTGCCTGCCATACCAACCGGCGGAGTTGTTTTTATACGGCTGTGCGTGAGGGTAATGAGGTCGAGATCATGACACCGATGGCGGAGTGAGGCCGCGCAGGTAGCCAGCGCCGAAAGATGGCGGCTGGCCGGCTGCCCGCCAAATATTCGGTTGCCACCGGCCAGCACAGGGCCAGCGGCTGACCGCGGGCTGCCGCTGCCAGCGCTTGGTGTATCCGCTTTATCGTGCTACCCCGCTGAACAACCGTCCGGCGCGGACCGGCGCAGAAGTGGCCGTCCAGGGGGCGGTCAGCCGCTGGCCCGGCGGGCTTCGCCCTTGTTCCGGGCCGGGTTTTCATACCGAGCGGGGTGGAGTGGCAGAGCGGGTCCGTAAGTCTCCCGGCCTAGACTAAAGCTCGACCATCCGGCGAATATCCCCCGCACTCATCCCCTGCCCCCGCAGTTCCCGCAGGCTCCGCGCATCGTCGCGCTTGGCGAGGCGCTTGCCATCTTCGTCCCGGATCAGCCGGTGATGATGATAGTCCGGCGTCTCCAGATCCAGCAGCCGTTGCAACAGCACATGGATCCATGTCGACTCGAACAGATCCTGCCCCCGCGCCACCAGATCAATCCCTTGCGCCGCGTCGTCCAGCACCACGGAGAGATGATAGGACGTGCCCATCCCGCGCCGCGCGAGGATCACGTCGCCGATCCCGGTCAGAAAACCGTCACGGCCAAGCACATGCACCCGCCCGTCTCGAAAACTTAGCATATTGTCGCGCAAAAGATCGAAGGCACGGCCTGCATCCAGCCGGATCACATCGCCCTCACGCAGATCCCGCATCGCCCTCCCCCGGCAGGTGCCGGGATAGATCAGCCCGTCCGGCCCGTGGACGGGCGCACCCTCCTGCGGAGCCGACAACGCCGATTTAATGTCCCCGCGTGTGCAGGAACAGGGATAGGTCACGCCGAGATCGCCCAGATAGCCAAGCGCATCCTGATAAATCTCCATCCGCTCGGATTGCCGCATCACCGGCTGACGCCACGCCAGCCCCAGCCACGCCAGATCTTCGAAAATCGCGTCCTCGAACTCCGGCTTGCAGCGGTCACGGTCGATATCCTCGATCCGCAGCAGGAACTGACCGGGGCTGGCCTCCGCCGCCGAGACGAGCGCCGAAAACGCATGACCCAGATGCAAAAGCCCCGTGGGCGAAGGCGCAAAGCGGGTGCGCGTCACGCGCCCGCCAGCCATGCCGAAAAATCTTCCTTGGCGCGGTTGGTATAGGCCGGGTAGCGGTCCTTGCGGCCCCGCCTGCCACCCTTGGCCTCAACCGGCGGGAACAGACCGAAATTCACATTCATCGGCTGAAAGGTCTTCGCTTCGGCCCCGCCGGTGATGTGGTGGATCAGCGCGCCCATTGCCGTGGTTCCGGGCGGGGGTGTCAGATCACGCCCCTGTGCCTCCGCCGCGGCCATGCGCCCGGCCAGCAGACCCATTGCAGCGCTTTCCACATAGCCCTCCACCCCCGTCACCTGCCCGGCAAAGCGCAGATTGGGCCGCGTGCGCAGCCGCATCCGGTCATCCAGCAGCGTGGGCGAGTTCAGAAAGCTGTTGCGATGAATCCCGCCGAGCCGCGCGAAGCTGGCATTCTGCAAACCGGGAATCATGCGGAAAACTTCCGTCTGCGCGCCGTATTTCATCTTGGTCTGGAAGCCGACGATATTGTAAAGCGTCCCGAGCGCATTATCCCGCCGAAGCTGCACGACCGCATAGGGTTTTTCATCCGGCTTATGGGCATTGGTCAGCCCGACCGGCTTCATCGGGCCGTGACGCAGGGTTTCGCGGCCACGCTCCGACATGACCTCAATGGGCAGGCAGCCGTCGAAATAGCCTGCGGTTTCACCCTCATGAAACTCGGTCTTGTCAGCGGAGAGAAGCGCGTCGATGAACGCCTCATATTCGGCCTTGGTCATCGGGCAATTGATATAGGCGGTGCGTTCTTCCTCCGTCTCGCCCTTGTCATAGCGGGATTGCCGCCAAGCCACTCCCATGTCGATCGTGTCAGCATAGACGATTGGCGCGATGGCATCAAAGAAGGCGAGCGCATCCGCCCCGGTCTCCGCCCGGATCGCATCGCCCAGAGCCGCCGAGGTCAGCGGCCCGGTGGCGATGATCCAGCGTCCTTCTGCGGGCAGCGCGGTAATCTCTCCGGTCTCGACTGAGATCAGCGGTTCACCCCGCAGGGCGGCGGTGACATCGGCAGAAAATGCCTCGCGGTCCACGGCGAGCGCGCCGCCTGCGGGCAGCTTGTGCCGGTCGGCCATCGCCATAATGAGGCCGTTCGCCTGCCGCATCTCCCAATGGAGTTGGCCCACGGCGTTGTTCTGATCGTCATCCGAGCGGAAGGAGTTCGAGCAGACCATTTCCGCGAAATCGCCGGTCTTGTGGGCGAAGGTTTCGACATGCGGGCGCATCTCGTGCAGCACGACGGGGACGCCCGCGCGGCTGATCTGCCACGCGGCCTCCGAACCGGCCAGACCGGCACCGATGATATGAACGGGTTCCATGAGCGGGGAGCTAATGCTTGTTGCGGGGCGGTGCAAGATCACGCCTGCGCGTGACCGCGGGCAGCGTCGGGCCGCCGGGTGGACGCGCTGCGGCAGCCGCGATGCGCTTTATCGTGCAATCCCGCTGAACGGGCGTTCGGCGTGGAGCGGCGCCAAAGCCTCCGCCCGAGGGGGCGGCCGGACGCTGCCCGGCGGGGCTGCGCCCCTTGATTCCGGGCGGGGATATTGCTCCGCCGGAAAGGCAAAAAGGCGCGGGAATTTCCCGCGCCTTTCATCAATCATCCAAGCCGGATTACGAATCCAGCTTCTCGACCCGCGCGCTGTTTTCGACACGGTCGATGGCGATTCTGCGGGGTTTCAGGGATTCGGGGACTTCGCGGATCAGGTCGATGTGGAGCATGCCGTCCTGATGCGAGGCGCCCTCGACGCGGATATGTTCCGCCAAGGTGAACCGGCGCTCGAAGGCGCGGGTGGCGATGCCGCGATGCAGGAAGGTGCGGTCCTCATCCTCTTCAGCTTTCTTTGCCGAGACGATGACAGCACCGTCACGCAGTTCGACATTCAGATCGTCTGCAGTGAAGCCGGCCACGGCGACGGAGATGCGGTAAGCATCATCGCCGGTTTTTTCAATGTTATAAGGGGGATAGGACTGGGTTGCGCTGTCGGCGGACAGGGCGCGGTCCATAAGATCGGCCATGCGGTCAAAACCGACCGAGGCGCGGTAGAGGGGTGCGCGATCAAAGCTACGCATGTCATACATCCTTTCGAAGCGATGTCTATGTTATGCCCCCGGAGACCCGGGCGGCGCGTGACAGGACCCGTTCTGGCGTCCCGTCACAAGAATCTGGGAAGGATTTTTTCGGTTTCAAGAGGGGGCCGGAAGCCCCCTGCAATCTGTATGCACACCGTATCTCAGGCGTATGCAGAGCGTATCTCGTGCCGTCAGTTAATCGAAACCGCCGGAGGCTTCGGCCCGCCTGTCGCCCAGTCGAGCAATTCGACCGTGTGAACCACCGGCGTATCCGTGCCGGAACTGATCTGGACCATGCAGCCGATATTGCCCGCCGCGATGATCTGCGGCGCGGTTGCCGACAGCGTGGCGAGCTTGCGGCGTTTCAACTCGCCGGAAAGCTCCGGTTGCAGCATGTTATACGTCCCCGCCGAGCCGCAGCAGAGATGCGGGTTTTCGGGTTCCACCACCTCGAACCCGGCCTTGCGCAGAAGGCCTTGCGGCGCGGCCTTGATCTGCTGGCCATGTTGCAGCGAGCAGGCCGAGTGGTAAGCGACGCGGGCCGGTTGCCCCTGTCCCTGTCCCCGCCCCTCGGGCAGGCCATTCGCGGCGAAGAATTCGGTCACGTCTTTTGCCAGAGCGGCGATGCGGATCGCGTCGGGTTCGATCTGATCCCCCGCAAAAAGATGTCCATAATCCTTGATCGTGGTGCCGCAGCCGGAGGTGTTGATGATGACCGCATCAAGCGGTTCCTCCCGATCCGCCGCGATCAGCGAGGCGATGGCGGCGCGGGCGGAGGCACGGCCATCATCCTCGCGGCCCATATGGAGCGTCATCGCGCCGCAG
Organism: Paracoccus sp. SCSIO 75233; assembly: GCF_027912675.1. Lineage (NCBI taxonomy): Bacteria > Pseudomonadati > Pseudomonadota > Alphaproteobacteria > Rhodobacterales > Paracoccaceae > Paracoccus > Paracoccus sp. SCSIO 75233. The sequence goes on from NZ_CP115757.1 coordinate 2,058,192, forward strand.
CAGCCGAAATCCTTCGGAATCACCACCTCACACCCGGCCCGGCGCAAGAGGCGGATGGTGGCGTCGTTGATGTCGGTGTTCAATGACCGCTGCGCGCAACCGATCATCAGCGCGACGCGGGCGCGTTTTTCAGTCGTCGGCGCGAAAACCTGCGCATCGTCATTCGGGCTGCGCTTCGGCAGAGACGGCGGGGCCATGTCCAGCATCGCCCGCAGCCGCGCATCGGGCATCAGGCGGCGGAAGGGCCGCGCCAGCTTTGCACCCATCATGGCCAGCCGGAACCGGCGCTGATAGGGCAGCACGCTCGCCAGCATCCAGCGCAGCGCCCGGTCGCGCCAGGGGCGGCGATAGGTGTCTTCGATATGTTTCTTGCCGACCTCGAGCAGATGGGCGTAATGCACGCCTGACGGGCAGGTCGTCATGCAGGCGAGGCAGCCCAGACAGCGGTCGATATGGGTGACGGTTTTCTCATCTGCCGGACGGCCCGATTCCAGCATGTCCTTCATCAGGTAGATACGGCCACGAGGGCTGTCGAGTTCGTCGCCCCGGATGAGGAATGTCGGGCAAGTCGCTGTGCAGAAACCGCAATGCACGCAGGCGCGCAGGATCTTGTTGGCCTCGGCAAGCCCCGGATCCTGCAATTGCTCGGCGGTGAACTCGGTTTTCATGCCGCCCCCTCAAGCAGCAGACCGCGCGGGTCGAAGCTGGCGCGTATCCCGGCGTTGAGCCGCGCGATGACCGGATCGGTTTCGGGCAGCGACATCGCTGCGCCACGTTCGCAATCGGCGCGCGCGCCTTGCGGCAGGTCGGGACGCCAGTCTTGCGGGGCCTCGGCCCGGATCAATGCGCCGCCCCAATCGACGATATGCGGATCGGGAAGCTGCGCGAGCAGCGGTTCGGCCTGCGAGGGGCGCAGCACGATGCGCCAAAGCGCGGCCTCCCCTGTCTGTCCGTAATCGCGCAGCGTGGCGAAATCGGCATCGCCCTCGACCGTTTCAATCGCGGCTTGCGGACCGAGTGCCTCGCGCAGGCGACCGGCGCGGTATTCGACGGAACCCGCCAGCCCTTCCAGCCGCAGGATCACCGTGCCATTCGTCAGCCTGCCCGCCCCGGTCACGTCGAACGGGCCGGTCAGCGCCGTGGTCATGGCGGCGATTGCGCCCGCATCATCCAGCCCTGTCAGCCGCAGCGTGGCGCGGACCGGGGGGACCGGCGCGGTTTTCAGGGCAACTTCCGTGATCGCGCCGAGCGTGCCGCGCGCGCCCGCCGACAGCTTCACCAGATCATAGCCGGTGACGTTCTTCATCACCCGCCCGCCATTGCGGATGATCTCACCTTCGCCTGTCACCATGCGGATGCCCAGCATCGCATCGCGGCAGGCCCCGGCAGAGACCCGGCGCGGGCCGGAGGCATTTGCCGCCACCACGCCGCCGATGGTCGAGCCGTCGCGCGGGTCGGGTTCAAAGGCCAGCATCTGATTTTCCGCCGCAAGCGCCGCCTGCACCTCCGCCAGAGGCGTACCGGCGCGGACGACAACCGTCAGCGCCTCCGGCTCATAAAGCGTGATGCCGGTGAGGGCGCGCAGGTCGATGCGGTTGCCCTGCCCTTCGCCGGGCCGCAGCCGGGTGGCCCCGCCGGTGATCGAGACCGGGCTGGTGGCGGCGCGGATCAGGGCCGCGAGTTCCTTTTCGGTTTCAGGCCGCATCCTGCCCCCCTTGTCCGCGACGCGCGGCGCTGACGGTCAGGGGAAAGACCTTGGCGGGGTTGAGCAGCCATTGCGGGTCGAACACGTCCTTGACGCGCATCTGCGCCTCCAGATCCGCCGGGGTGTATTGCGCGGTCATCAACTCGCGTTTCTCCACGCCCACGCCGTGTTCGCCGGTCAGGCAGCCGCCGACCTCCACGCAGAGCCGGAGGATATCGGCGCCCAGATCCTCGCAGCGCTCCAGATCGCCGGGGGCGTTCGCGTCATAAAGGATCAGCGGGTGCATATTGCCGTCGCCTGCGTGGAAGACATTGGCGACGCGCAGCCCGGCCTTGGCCGATAATTCGCCGATCCGGTTCAGCACATGGGGAAGCTGGCTGACCGGGATGGTGCCGTCGAGGCACATATAGTCGCTGATGACGCCCATTGCGCCGAAGGCGGATTTGCGGCCCAGCCAGATGCGGCGCGATTCGTCCTCTGACCCCGATTCGCGGAATTCGAGCGGCGCGAAACCTTGGGCAATGTCGCGGATCAGGCGGAGTTGTTCGTCGATTTCGGGGGCGGAGCCTTCGACCTCCACGATCAGCAGCGCCTCGCAATCGGGGTAGCCCGCGCCGCAGAAATCCTCGGTCGCGGCGATGCAGGGGCGGTCCATATATTCGATGGCGACGGGCAGGATGCCGGAGCGGATGATGGCGGCAACGCAGGCCCCGGCGGTCTCCGCACTGTCGAAGGCGATGAGGACGGGGCGTGCGCCTTCGGGGGTGGGGAGGATGCGCAGCGTGGCTTCGGTGACGATGCCGAGCTGGCCCTCGGAGCCGCAGATGACGCCGAGCAGGTCGAGCCCCGCACCTTCGCCCATGGGACCGCCGAGCTCGACGACGGCGCCGTCCATCAGCACCACGGTCGCGCCGAGCAGGTTGTTGGTGGTGACGCCGTATTTCAGGCAATGCGCGCCGCCGGAATTCATGGCGATATTGCCGCCGATGGCGCAGGCGAGTTGGCTGGACGGGTCGGGGGCGTAGAAGAAGCCCTGCCCTGCAACCGCGCCGGTGACGGCGAGATTGGTGCGCCCGGTCTGGACGCGGATCAGCCGGTCCTGCGGGTTGATCTCCAGCACATCGGTCATGCGGGCCAGTCCGATGACAACCGCATCCGCCGTGGGCATGGAGCCGCCTGCGAGGCTGGTGCCCGCGCCGCGCGGCACGACCGGCACCCGCTCATCATGGCAGATACGCAGCACCGCCGCGACCTCCGCCGTGGTGGAGGGCAGCACGACGGCCAGAGGCGGGCAGCGATAGGCGGAAAGCGCGTCGCATTCATAGGCGCGCGTTTCCGCCGGATCGGTGATGACCGCTGCCGGGTCCGCCAATGCATCGGTCAGCCGTGCCGCAATCTGGTCGCGGCGCGAGATGACCGACATATCGGGGGCCGGCATCTCCATATCAGGCCTTCGCGGCGTTGATGAGCCGGGCGATCTCGTCCTTGAGATGCGCGCGTTTGCGGCGCAGCTCGGTCTCATGTTCTTCCGACGTCGGCTTGACGTGGGTTTCCGCCGCCGCGACTTCGTCATTCACCTCGTCATATTCGTCCAGCAGGCGGGCGAAATGATTATCCGAGGTTTTCAGATCGTGGATGGTCTGGGCGTCGTTCGGGAATTCTTCGTGGATGGCGTGTGAAGCGGCCATGTGATCCTCCATTGCAATCGGCAATATAGTTAGTCCCGCAGTCTTCGGCTGGCAACTGCATCAGACTGAGATTATCAATGGAGCCATGTCGATACCTGCCCATCTCTGGATTCTGACCCCTGTCGATATAGCCGCGCTGAGCTGGCTGATCGTCGCGTGGCTGGGGATCGGGTATCTTGTGCAGCATCCACCGGCCGGCCGGCCTTCGGTCAGCGTTCTCATGGTGAATTACCGCCACGAGTGGATGCGCCAGTTCATCACCCGCGAACCAAGGATCTTCGACAGCGCGATCCTGTCGACGCTGCGCGAAGGCACGACATTCTTCGCCTCCGCCTGCATGATCGCCATTGGCGGCGGCATGGCGCTTGTCGGCAACCCGGAGCGGCTGCGGCAGGTCGCCGGAGAGCTGGAGCTTGGCGAAGGTCCGACCGTGCTGTGGCAGGTCAAGGTCATCACGGCGCTGTTTTTCGTGGCGAACGCATTGCTGAAATTCATCTGGTCGCACCGGCTGTTCGGGTATTGCGCGATCATGATGGCCTCCGTCCCAAATGACGCGGACGATCCGCTGGCGAAATCGCGCGCGCATCAGGCGGCGGAAATCAATGTCTCCGCCGCCAAGAGCTACAATATCGGGCTGCGCAATATCTATTTCGCTCTCGCCGCGCTTGGCTGGCTGATCGGGCCGCTTGGGCTGGTCTTCGCAACGACTGTCGTGCTGGCGCTGACATGGCGGCGCGAATTCGCCTCTCACTCCCGCCGCGTGATCCTGCGCGATCTGCCGGAGATCGGGCCGGTCTGATGCGCCGCCGGGTTCTCTACATCCCCGGATATGATCCGATTCCGCCGCGCCGTTATCGGGAGTTGTTCCGGCGCGAGGGCGCGGCGCAGGCGGACATCTCCGGCTACCACCTGAAAACCGGCCCGCGGGCTGATCGGACCGGGTTCGGCTGGGGCGCGGTGACCGTCACCGATGGCCGACAGGCGGAAGCGGAATTCGAGGTTCTGGTCTGGTCCGACATCGTCGCGGGCTCGATGGGGCAGTCGATTGCGGCAACCTATGCCCAGCTTGCCCGAACCGCATGGGCCTATATCGGATCGGGCGCGCTCTGGCGGCTGATGCGGCTGAGGCGGGGCCCGGTGCTTGCGGCGCTCTATCCGATCATGGCGCTGCTGATCCAGGCGGTGATTGCCACGCTTGCCGGGTGGCTGGCAGGGTGGCTGATCGCGCTCATCGCGGGCTGGTGGCTGGGGGTACCGGTGGCGCTAGGCGTGTTCCTCCTTGGCCTGCGGCAATGGCGGAAGCTGGATGGCCGGATCTTCGCCTATTACCTGATGCATGATTACGCCTTCACGGCACAGAATGGCGGGGCCTATCCGCCCGCGCTTGAAACCCGCATCCGGCAGTTTTCCGACCGGGTCAGCGAGGTGGCCGCCGGTGACTGGGACGAGGTGCTGGTGATCGGGCACAGCTCCGGCGCGTATATCGCGGTGTCGGTGCTGGCGGAACTGGCGCGGCAGGGACGGCTGGACGGAAAAATCTCGCTCCTCACGCTTGGTCATGTCGTGCCGATGGCGTCGTTTCTGCCTGCCGCCCGCGCGCTCCGCCGCGATCTTCACGATCTGGCGGCGTCGGAGATATTCTGGCTGGATGTGACGGCACCGGGCGATGCGTGCAGCTTCGGGCTGTGCGATCCGGTGGCGGTGTCGCGCTGCGTGCCGGAGGGTGGCGGCGGTCCGCTGGTCATTTCTGCCGCATTTACAAAAACCCTGTCCGCCGGGAAACTGGCGGAATTGCGCGGACGTTGGTTTCGACTGCATTTTCAGTATCTCTGCGCTTTCGACCGGCCCGGAAAATATGATTACTTCCAGATTACTTCAGGACCAATGACGCTTTCAGAACGCTTTCAGGACCGCGCCCATTCGCCGGGGCGGATCGCCGCACCCGTCAACCGCTGGGGCTATCCGTGATCCCGCCCAAACCCGCAACGACGGAGGGCAAGGGCAGCATCCGGCGCTATATCCGCGCCTTCCGGCAAGACCTGTTATCGGCGCTGCCGGGCAAGCTGTACCGGGCGTGGATGGCGGAGTATCGCAGCGGCCCGATCCATAGTTTCTTCTGCAACGACCCGGAACTCGTCTCGCTGGTGCTGCGCGAGCGGCCCGATGATTTCCCGAAATCGAACCGGCTGCGCGAGGGGCTGGCGCCGCTTCTGGGCCGTTCGGTCTTTGTCACCAACGGCGAGGAATGGCAGCATCAGCGGCGAATCATCGACCCGGCTTTCGAGGGCGGGCGGCTGCGCGAGATATTTCCGCAGATCTGGGATGCCGGTCAGGCGAGTGTCGCGCGATTGCCCGAGGCGGGGGAGATCGACATCGAGCCGGTGACATCGCATGTGACCGCCGACGTGATTTTCCGCACGCTGTTTTCGATCCCGATCGAGGATGAGGTGGCGGCGGAGGTTTTTTCCGCTTTCCGTGCCCATCAGGACGCACAGCCGATCGTCAATATGGCCGCGCTGATCCCCCTGCCGGGATGGATGCCGCGCCCGCATTCGCGGCGCACGAAGGCCACGGCGCGTCATATTCGCGGGCTGATCGAGACCTTGGTGGCCGCGCGCGCCCGTGCCATTGCCGATGGCACCGCGCCCGACGATCTGGCGACGAAGATCATGACCACCCCCGACCCGGAGACGGGCGAGTGTTTCAGCCCGCCGGAAATGGTCGATCAGGTGGCGATCTTCTTTCTGGCCGGGCATGAGACCAGTGCGTCCTCGCTCGCCTGGGCGCTGTGGCTGCTGGCGGCCAATCCCGACTGGCAGGAGCGCGTGGCGGCCGAGGCTCAGGCGGAGATTGACCCGGAAGTGCCATATTTCTCAGCGATTTCGCGGCTGAAGCTCAGCCGGGATGTGTATCGCGAGGCGCTTCGGCTTTACCCGCCGGTGCCAATGATGGTGCGCGAGGCGACCTGCCCGGAGCGGTTCCGCGACCGTGACGTGCCAAAAGGGGCGCAGATCGTGCTGTCCCCGTGGCATCTGCACCGTCACGCGCGGCTCTGGGACGATCCTGACGGCTTTGACCCGGCGCGATGGCAGACGCAGAACGGCAAGGAGTGCCTGCGGCAGGCCTATATCCCGTTCTCCGCCGGATCGCGGGTCTGCCCCGGTGCGGGATTCGCGATGATCGAAGGGCCGTTGATCCTGTCGATGATCCTGCGCGAATACCGGCTGGAGCCGACCGGGACGCCGCCGGTTCCCGTTGCCCGGCTGACGGTGCGCGGGCGGGACGGGATCAGGATCAGGCTTTCACCTCGCGCGAAGGCTGGTAGCGGCCATCGGTGACGCGGGTATAGGTGCCCTCGCCCGCCAGAATGCCGCGGAACCCGCCCGGTTCGTCCAGCGAGAACACGATGATCGGCAGCTTGTTGTCCCGCGCCAGCGCGATTGCGGAGGCATCCATCACGCCGAGATTTTTCTGCAGCGCCTCGTCATAGGTGACTTCTTCATAGCGCTTGGCGTCGTCGAATTTCTTCGGGTCCTTGTCATAGATCCCGTCGACCTTGGTGCCCTTGAAGATCGCCTCGCAGTTCATTTCGGAGGCGCGGAGCGTCGCTGCGGTATCGGTGGTGAAATACGGATTGCCGGTGCCGGCGGCGAAGATGATGACCCGTTTCTTTTCCAGATGGCGCACGGCGCGGCGGCGAATATAGGGTTCTGCAACCTCATCCATGCGGATGGCGGTGATGACGCGGGTGTGGATGCCCTTTGCCTCAAGCGCGGATTGCATGGCGAGCGCGTTCATGACCGTCGCCAGCATGCCCATGTAATCCGCCGTCGTCCGCTCCATCCCCTGTGCGCTGCCTTGCAGGCCACGGAAGATATTGCCGCCGCCGATGACCATGCAGACCTCGACCCCCATTTCGTGAACCGATTCGACTTCATCGGCGATCCGGGCGATTGTGGGCGGATGCAGACCGAAGCCCTGATCGCCCATAAGCGCCTCGCCAGAGATCTTCAGCATGACGCGATCATAGCTGGTCGGGGTTTTGGTTTCGGTTTCGCTCATCGGCCTGCCCTTCCAGCGGTTCAACTGCGGCGCAAAATGTCGCAAAAGGGGATCGGATTCAACCGGTCGAAAGGGTCAGCATGGGGCTGAAGAAGGCAGATTTTCTGGATCGGATCGACCCGGCGCGCCATGTCGTGATCGCCGGACCGACGGCTGCGGGGAAATCGGCACTGGCGCTCGCCATCGCAGAGGAGCAGGGCGGCACGGTGGTCAACGCCGATGCGCTGCAGATCTGGTCCTGCTGGCGGGTGCTGACGGCGCGGCCCGATGCCGCGGACGAGGTGGCGGCACCGCATGTGCTGTATGGTCACGTCGAACCGGGCCGGGCCTATTCGGTCGGGGACTGGCTGAACGAGGTGGCGGCACTTGAGGGGCGTCTGATTATCGCAGGCGGCACCGGGCTGTATCTGACCGCGCTGACTGAGGGGCTGGCCTATATCCCGCCCGTGCCGCCAGAAATCCGCAGCCGTGGTGACGACTGGCTGGCCGATGGCGGGCTGCACGATATGGTCGCGGCTCTGGACGCACAGACCCGCGCGAAAATCGACACCAACAACCCCGCCCGCGTCCAGCGTGCCTGGGAGGTGCTGGAGGCGACCGGGCGCGGCATTGCCGACTGGCAGAAAGACACGCCCCCGCCACTGATGCCGTCCGATCAGGTGCAGCCCTTGGTGCTGACCTCGGACCGCGACTGGCTGTCGACACGGATTGAGCAGCGGTTTCACCAGATGTGGAAACAGGGCGCGGTCGAGGAGGTCGAGGCGATGCTGCCGCAGTGGAACGAGCGTGCACAATGGACCCGCGCCATCGGCGCGCCGGAGATCGCGGCCTATCTTCGCGGCGATATCGACGAAGCCACGGCGAAGGACCGGGCCGTCATCGCGACACGGCAATATGCGAAATCGCAGCGGATCTGGTTCCGCAGCAAGATGAAGCAATGGGAGGCGTTGCGGGTCGGGCCAGTCGTCTGCTGAACGCTCGGCGACAGCCGGATCAGGTATCTTCCTCCGCCCCGAAGGCCCCGCGATTGCCCTGAAATCCCATTGCGACGACGAATTTTTCGGACGAATCCGACCGGGACGCTGGCGGCTTCACATTCGCGACCTTGTCGAAATTCTGCTTGAGCATGGCCTGCAGCCCCTGCTCCGCCCCGCCGGCCAGCACCTTGGCGACGAATGTCCCGCCCGGTGACAGCACGTCGAAGGCAAGCTGCGCCGCAGCCTCCACCAGTGCCACGATGCGGATATGATCGGTGCCCTTGTGGCCCGAGGCCGAGGCGGCCATGTCGGACATCACCACGTCAGCCTCCCCCCCCAGCCATGCCTTCACCTTGTCGTCGGCACCTTCCTCCAGAAAGTCGAGCTGATGGATTTCCGCGCCGGGGATCGGATCGACCTCCTGCAAATCGACGCCGATGATACGCCCCTGCGCCTTGCCGCCCTTGTCGCCAAGCGCATTGATGCGCGGCACCGCGACCTGAAGCCAGCCGCCGGGGGCGCAGCCCAGATCGACAACCCGTGCACCGGGCACGAGGAAGCGATATTTATCGTCCAGCTCCAGAATTTTATAGGCCGCGCGCCCGCGAAACCCCTCGCGCTTTGCCCGCTGGACATAGGGATCGTTCAGCTGCCGCTCCAGCCAGAGGGTCGAGCTGAGCTTGCGCCCGCGCGCAGATTTCACCCGTACCCGCAGATCGCGCTGCCCCCGGCCAGAGGATTTGCGCACCCGGTCGCCCGGTTTCTTCGCCATCAGGCCACCCCGTTCAATTCGTCATCTGAAATCGCGCCATCCCGGACCATCTGGGAATAGAGCAGCCCTTCACGCAGGCCGCGATCTGCCACCGACAGCCGCCGCGTCGGCCAGATCCGCATCAATGTCTGCAAGATCGCCGCGCCGGACATGATGAGCGCGTGACGCTCCCGCCCGATGCGGGGATCGGCGCGGCGGCCCTCTGGCCCAAGGGCAAGGTAACGCTGGATCACGGCGTCAATCTGGGCGGAGGTCATGGTCAGCCCGTCCACCTTGGTCCGGTCATAGCGTTTCAGCCCCAGATGGCTGGCGGCAACCGTGGTCACCGTCCCGGATGTGCCGATGATCTGAAAGCCCCGATCCGGCGCGCCCTTCGCATAAGGGGCGAAATCGGCAAGCATTTCTTCGAAATACCAGCTCATCAGCGCGAAACGTCCGGCATCGTCGACCACATCCGCGAATTGATCGCGCAATGTCGCGACGCCAAGCGGCACGCTGATCCAGTCGACCACCCGCGCGCCCCCCGATTCCGTCGGGGTGAAACTGTCGCCCAGCTTCATGATCGCGCGTGAGCGTTCGCGCGGATCGACGCCGGACAGGTCGATCCAGACCAGCTCCGTCGAACCGCCGCCGATATCCACCACCAGCAATTGATCCGTCCGCTGATTGACCAGCGGTGCGCAGGAGATGACGGCAAGCCGTGCCTCCTCCTCCGCGCCGATGATCTCGATCGGCAGGCCGGTGTCACGGCGAATCATGCGCATGAAATCGCGGCTGTTACGCGCACGGCGGCAGGCCTCCGTCGCGACGAGGCGCATATTGCGGACCTTGTGCGTCTCCAGCTTGCGGCGGCAAACCTGCAAGGCATGGACCGTCCGCGACATGGACGCACGCGACAGCCTTCCCGATGCCTCCAGCCCGTGACCGAGCTGAACGGGCTTCGAGAAGCTGTCTATGACCTGAAACTGACTGCCCGTAGGGCGGGCAATCAGCATCCGGCAACTATTTGTTCCCAAATCCAACGCCGCATAAAGCGGCCCGGATTCGGACTGGCGGGTGCCTGACGGCTCAACCTTTTGTTTCGGGAACGCGTCCGCACCCGCGGGACGCCTGGGCGCCATCGTCACGCCCTCCGATATCAAGTTAATATAAAGGTAGCGGGCGAGCCGCGTCGCTTCAAGGGGTTGGTTCAGTCAGGTGACGCGTCATCGGGGGTGGAACGGCTTTCCGTGCCGTCATTTCCGAACAGCCCGGTCAAGGCGCGTGACATGATATTGCCGACTTTCGGCCGTGGCTGGGCGATGAAGGGAAGCGGGCGGCAGACCTCCATTGCCGCAATCCCGACACGGGCGGTCAACGCCCCGTTCACCACGCCCTCGCCAAAGCGGCGGGAGAGTTTCGCCAGCAGCCCGCCCCCGGCCAGCGTGTGGACCAGATCGTCGCCCGCTGCGACCGCTCCGGTCGCGACCAGATGCGTCATCACCGTCCGCGCCAGCCGCCAGCCGCCGACCGCACCGGCGCGCCCGCCATAGATCTCCGCCATGCGCCGGATCATCCGCAGATTGGCCATCAGCGCCGTCGCCACATCCGCGAAAGCCAGAGGGATCAGCGCGGTCGCGGCAGCGACGGTCCTCGACGCGGCCTCGATCTCGCGCCGCGCCTCCTGATCCAGCCGCGCCAGAAGCTGCGCCTCGGCGAGCGTCAGCAGGGTTTCGGCGTCAAGCGCATCCGGCCCGCGCTCGGCCAGCCTGGTCCGGCCCCATTTCGCCTCCGGCCGTTCGGCATAGATCCGGTCCAGTCGTTGAACGACGCTGCGCGCCGCGGTCAGATCCGCCTCCGCCATCGCCTTGCCGGCATCACGGTTGATCTGGTCGATCTGGGCGAAGCGGCCCCAGGCGCGATATTCGCGCCATGCCATACCCAGCACGGCGAGCGTGAACAGCGCGAACAGCCCGACGCCGATCCAGCCCAGCACCGGCCAGCGATCCATCAGCCGCGCGATATAGTTCAGCGCGGCGACCGACAGCAGGAAGGTGAAAAGCGCCACGGCGGAGTTGAAGAAAAACCGGGTCAGGCGCGAGGGACCACGACCTGCGAGCCGCGCCACCATCGCCATCGTACCGGGATCAGGCAGCGGCGGAAGATCATCCTCGATTGGCGGGGCGTCGGCGGGGTTAAGGCCCGCCTGATGCGCCTCGTCGCGGGGCGCATGACGCGGGGCGGCGTCACGCTCGGGCGGCGTGGGGTCGTCATCCAGTTCTATGAGCACGGGGCCTTGGCGGCGGTTTTCGGTCACAGGCGGTCTCCGATCAGGAATTCCGCCGCGCGGTCAAGGCGGATATGGGGCGGACCGTCGCCGGGTCGCGCGGTATCGGCGGCGGGTCGGAAATTCATGATCGCATAATCCCCGTCGAGCCATTCTGCCTGACCCTGCCGCGCCGGAACCAGCAGTGCTGCGGGATCGGAGGGCAGATCGCCGGGATAGAACGCCGCCCGCCTGCCATCCATCAGCGTGCCGCGCACAGCGGGCAGTTCATCGCCATTCTGCCGGATCACGTCCTCAGTCGTGGCGCGCAGCGCGGCAATCGCCATCGCCTCCGTCCGGGCACCGGCGAAATCGGCCCGGTCACGCGCCTCGCGCAGCAGGGCCGTCACGATATTCGTCAGCCGCTGATGCTGGCTGTGATGAAGGTGATCGGCCTTGGTCGCGGCAAAAAGAATACGATCCACCCGCCGCAGCCCGAGAAGCTGGCTCAGCCAGCCGGTGCGGCCCGGATTGAAGGCCGACAGAATATCCGCCATCGCCCGCCGCAGATCCTCTAGCGCCTGCGGACCGGCATGGATCGCGCCAAGCACATCGGCCAGCACCACCTGCCGGTCGATGCGGGAGAAGTGGTTGCGGAAAAACGGTTTCACGATCCGCGATTTATAGGCGTCATAGCGCCGCGTGAACTCCCGGCGCAGCGGCGTCTTGCCTTCCGTCAGCGGCAGCGGGGCGAAGGTCAGCGCGGGCGAGCCCTCCATCTCGCCGGGCAGCAGGAACCGCCCCGGCGTGCAGTCGGAAAACCCGGCCTCCCGCGCCTCGTTCAGATGGGCGGTATAGGCGGCGGCGAGCCGCTGCGCGGTCTGTTCGTCGAACCGGGCCGACAGATCGGTTTCAGCGAGCGTCTCCAGATAGCCATCCGCACCGGGGCGGCCCTGCATGCGGGTCAGAACCTCCTCCGACCACTGGTCATAGCTGCGCTCCATCAGGCGCAGATCGAGCAGCCATTCGCCGGGATAATCGACAATGTCCAGATGGATCGTCTGCGGGCCGCGAAACCCGCCGAACATGCCGCCGGGCTGCACCCTGAGCGACAGGCGAAGCTGAGAGATATGGCGGGTGCCTTCGGGCCAGTGCGGGTCCGGACCGGTCAATGCCGCCAGATGCCGTTCATACTCGAAACGCGGCACGGTGTCGTCGGGCTGGGGTTGCAGCCACGCCGCCTTGATCGAGCCATCCGCCGCCGCGCGCAGCGCCGTCATCCGCCCGCGATCCATCAAATTGGCCACGAGCGAGGTGATGAACACGGTCTTGCCGGCCCGGCTCAACCCGGTCACGCCGAGCCTTATCACCGGATCGCCCATCCCAATCCCGCGCATCAAACCATCGGTAAAATCGGATATGCCCATATGCCTGCCATGTTATGTCCGGGTTAACTTGCTGACCCGGCGCAGGGTTTCATATCGGCTACAGATGGCCCTGGTTCAAGGATTTCCGCTGGCGGGCGGTTCTGGCGCAGGCGATAAAGCGGGCATGACGGAACGCCTTCCTATCGACGACGCCCTACCTGCACTGAAAGACGCGCTGCGTGCCCATGGCCGCGCGGTGCTGATCGCGCCACCCGGTGCGGGCAAAACGACGCGGGTGCCGCTGGCGCTGATGGATCAGATCGCCGGGCGGATCATCATGCTGGAGCCGCGCCGTCTGGCCGCACGCGCCGCGGCAGAGCGTCTGGCCGCCGGGCTTGGTCAGAAGGTCGGCAGCGATGTCGGGTTCCGCATCCGGGGGGAGGCCGTATCAGGGGCGCGGATCGAGGTGGTCACCGAGGGGATACTGACCCGAATGCTGCAATCGGACCCCGCGCTTGAGGGGATCGGCTGCGTGATCTTCGACGAGTTCCACGAGCGCAGCCTGAATGCCGATCTGGGGCTGGCGTTGACATGGGAATCGCGGGGCGCGCTGCGCGACGATCTGGCCATCGTCGTCATGTCGGCCACGCTGGATGCGGGTCCGGTGGCGGCGCTTCTGAATGATGCGCCTGTGATCGAAAGCATGGGCCGCGCCTTTCCCGTCGAGACCCGCTATCTCGCCCGCCCACTGCCCGGTCAGACCCGCTTCGATCTGGAGGCCGCGAAGCTGATCGCGCAGGCGGAGGCGGACACTCGCGACGATCCCGGCGGCACGATCCTTGCCTTTCTGCCGGGCGAAGGCGAGATCCGGCGGGTCTCTGCCAGCCTGTCCGATCTGCCGGTCGAGATCGCGCCGCTTTACGGGGCAATGGATTTCAAAGCGCAGCGGGCAGCACTCGCCCCGCCCGGCGCGACGCGGCGGATCGTGCTGGCGACGGCGATTGCGGAAACCTCGCTGACCATTCCCGGCGTCAAGGTGGTGGTCGATTGCGGACGCGCGCGACGGGCAAGGTTCGATCCGGGCTCAGGCATGTCGCGGCTGGTGACGGAGAAGGTCTCGCGCGCCGAGGCCGAGCAGCGGCGGGGTCGCGCAGGCCGTGTCTCTGCCGGGATCTGCTACCGGATGTGGGCACGGGCCGAGGAAGGCGCGCTGCCGGAATTTGCGCCGCCGGAGATCATGGTGGCCGATCTGACCGGGCTGGCGCTTGAACTGGCGAATTGGGGCAGTGACGGCGGCGATCTGGCCTTTCTGACCCCGCCACCGGAGGCCGCGATGGCGGAGGCGCGGGCCTTGCTGCGTGATCTGGGCGCGCTGGATGGCGAGAACCGTATCACGCCGCATGGCCGTGAACTGGCCGCCCTGCCGGTTCATCCGCGCATTGCGCATATGCTGGCGGTCGCGGGCCGTCAGGCGGCGGATCTGGCCGCGCTGATCGAGGATCGCGATCCGCTGCGCGGCGCGGGCGCGGATCTGACCCGGCGGTTGCGGGCGATGCGGGAACCGGCGCGGCATGGTCCTGCGCGCAGCGCTCTGGAACGGTTGAAGCAGGAGGCGAAGCGGCTGCGGCGGATGACCTCTGACGTTTCCGCAATGGCGCCCGGCGCGATGGCCGCGCTTGCCTATCCCGACCGGATCGGGCTGCGGCGTCCGGGCGATCAGCCGCGCTATCTGCTGTCCGGCGGGCGCGGCGCGGTTCTGCCCGATGGTGACGAGATGGGGGCCGAGCGGTTGATCGTCGTCACCGATCTGGATGGCGAGGGCCGTGAATCGCGCATCCGGCTGGCCCTGCCCGTCTCCGAAGCCGATCTGCGCGCGCTTTTCGCGGATCGGATCATGACGGTTGCGGCGATTGAATGGTCCGCGCGCGAAGGCCGCATCCTGACGCGGGAGCGTGAGAAGCTGGGCGCGCTGACACTGGCGGAGCGGCCGCTTGAAGAGCCCGATGAGGAAGCGACGGCGCTTGCGGCCTGGGACGGGGTTCGGGCCGAAGGGCTTTATTGGACCAAGAAAGCAGGGCGGCTGCGGGCGCGGATCAGGCTGATGCCGGACGGGCCGGATGTCTCTGACGAGGCGTTGCTGGCGGATGGCGACTGGCTGATGCCGTTTCTGGGCAAGGTTCGGAACCGGGGCGACATCAGGGCGCTCGACCTGACGCAGCCGCTGATGAACCTGCTTGGGTGGGAGGGGCAGCAGACGCTGAACCGGCTCGCCCCCGCCAGCTTCACCACTCCGCTGGGCCGACAGGTGCCGATTGATTACGACGCCGAGACGCCATCCATCGAACTGCGCCTGCAAGAGCTGTTCGGCGTTACCGCCCATCCCTCGGTCGGCCAGCAACCGCTGCGCATCACCCTGTTGTCGCCGGGGCAAAAGCCGATTGCCGTGACCACCGATCTGCCGGGTTTCTGGTCCGGGTCTTACGGGGAGGTGCGCAAGGAGATGCGCGGACGATACCCGAAACACCCTTGGCCGGAAGACCCGACCGAGGCCGATCCGACGCTGCGCGCGAAGCCGCGGGGGAAATAACCCAAAGCGGGGGCAATCCGCGTCAGGTCAGCTTTTCATAAAGCCTCGCATAGTCGCGCGCGGAGGCGTCCCATCCGACCGGATGCGCCATCGCCCGCTGAACCATCTTTGCCCATGTCCCGGACCGCTGGAACAGCGTGCAGAGCTTGCGCAGGCTCAGCGACAATGCCTCGGCTGTGACGGGGGCGAATTGCAGCCCGGTCGCCACCTGCGCACGCAGCGCCGCGTCATTGGCGTCGATCACCGTATCAGCCAGCCCGCCCGTCCGCGCGACCAGCGGCAGCGTTCCGTAAGCGAGGCCGTACATCTGCGTCAGCCCGCACGGCTCGAACCGCGACGGCACAAGGACCGCGTCAGCACCGGCGAACATGCGATGCGCAAGCGCCTCGTCATAGCCGATCCTGACCCCGATCCGGCCCGGATCACGCGCGGCGGCCTGCTGGAAGCCGTCCTGCAAATCCGCCTCCCCCGTGCCGAGCAGGGCGAGCTGGCCGCCTGCCCCGGTCAGCACCGGCAGGCTTTCCAGCAACAGGTCCAGCCCCTTCTGTCGGGTCAGGCGGCTGACCACGATACAAAGCGGCCCGTCCGCAGCGTCCAGCCCGAATTCCTCGCGCAGTGCGGCGGCGCAGAGGGATTTGCCGTTCATATCACCGGCTGAATAATTCGCGGCGATATTAGCGTCGGTCGCCGGATCCCATGCCTGCCGGTCCACGCCGTTGAGAATGCCGGACAAGACATCCGCCCGCGCGCGGATCACCCCTTCAAGGCCGAAGCCGAATTCCGGCGTCGTCAGCTCCGTGGCGTAGGTCGGTGAGACGGTCGTGATCGCATCGGCAGAGACCAGACCGGCCTTGAGCGCGCTGATATTGCCCCAGAACTCATACCCGTCGGGATTGAAACGGTCCCACGGCAGGCGCAGTTCGGACAGCATGCTGGAAGGGGCGATGCCCTGAAAGGCGATATTGTGGATCGTCATGACCGAGGGCGTAGCGCCTTGCGTCCAGAGCGGCGCGAAACCAGCCTGCCAGTCATGCGCGTGGATCAGATCGGGACGCCAGCCATCGGAAAGCCCGTCCTGCGCAATCCGTGCTGCTGCCCAGCTTAACGCCGCGAAGCGCAGCGGGTTGTCGTGCCAGTCCCGCCCGGCCTCGTCCAGATAGGGGGTGCCCGCGCGGTCGAACAGATGGGGGGCGTCCAGCAGCAGCAGATTCAGACCGGCGGACCTGCCTGCCAGCACTTGCGCCGGGCCGCCAAACAGATCGTCATCGCGCCACAGGCTTTCCGCCCGGTCCAGCCGCTCTTTCAGCCCGCGATAGGCGGGGATAAGCGTCCGCAGTTCCCAGCCAAGCGGAGCCATCGCAGCGGGAAGTGCGCCCACGACATCCGCCAGCCCGCCGGTCTTGACCAGCGGCGCGCATTCGGAGGCCACGGACAGCACCGTTCCGGCAGGCGGGGCGGGCGGCGCGGCGCTGACCTTGCGGGCCGGTTTGCTCATTTTTGGGCTTCCCTGCGATCGATCATCTCTTTCGTAATCAGCGTGACACCGTTCTCGGTCCGGCGGAACCATTTCGCGTCTTCATCGGCATCTTCGCCCACGACAAGCCCCTCGGGGATCTCGACGCCCCGGTCGATGACGACATTGGTCAGCTGCGCCCGGCGACCGATATTCACATAAGGCATGGCCACAACCGATTTCAGCGAGGAATAGCTGTTCGCCTTCACCCCGGTGAACAGCAGCGAATTACGCACCTCCGAGCCAGAGATGATACAGCCCCCAGACACCATTGAACTGATCGCGTGGCCCCGGCGGTCCTCGTCGTCATGGATGAACTTGGCGGGTGGATTGATCTCCGCATAGGTCCAGATCGGCCAGTCGCGGTCATAGATGTCAAGCTCGGGCGAGAAATCCGTCAGGTCGATATTCGCCTGCCAGAACGCGTCGATTGTCCCCACGTCGCGCCAGTAGACCGGCGCATCCGGCGCGCTGCGCACGCAACTGTCGGAGAAGCGATGCGCGACCGCCTTGCCGTTCTTCACAAGATAGGGGATCAGATCATGGCCGAAATCATGGCTGGAATTCGGATCCTCGGCGTCCTTCAGCAGCAATTCGCGCAGGAACTTCCAGTCAAAGACATAGATCCCCATCGAAGCGAGCGTCGAGTCCGGGTCGTCCGGCATTCCCGGCGGATCGGCGGGTTTTTCAAGAAAAGACACAATGCGCCCCGCCTCATCCGTGTCCATGACGCCGAAGGCAGACGCCTCGCTGCGCGGCACGGTCAGGCAACCCACGGTCACATCCGCGCCGCTTTCGACATGCTGTTGCAGCATCAGCTCATAATCCATCTTGTAGATGTGATCACCGGCCAGCACGACGAGATAGTCGACATAGTAGCTGTCGATAATGGCGATATTCTGCGTGACCGCATCGGCAGTGCCGCGATACCAGCTTTCGCCGTCCATCTGCTGCGAGGCGGGCAGAATATCGAGAAACTCGTTCCGCTCCTGCCGGAAGAAGGACCAGCCCCGGTTGAGATGCCGGATCAGGCTGTGGGCCTTGTACTGCGTCGCCACCGACATCTTGCGGATGCCGGAGTTCAGCGCATTGGAGAGGGCGAAATCGATGATCCGCGATTTGCCGCCGAAATAGACCGCAGGCTTGGCGCGCCGGTCGGTCAGCTCCTTCAGCCGCGAACCGCGCCCCCCGGCCAGCACATAGGCCATGGCCCGCGATGAAAGACGGTTTGGTCTGTGCAAGGTCATTCCAGTATCCCCCCAAGCTGGATAGATTATGCGGCCTCGTAAATCAGGACCGATAGCGGCGGCAGCTCGACAAGGGCCGATTGGTCGTAACCCTGATATTCATCGCCATCCGCCGTGATGATCTCCGTCGTGGTCATCCCTGAACCGCCATAAACGCCCGCATCGCTGTTCAGGCGCAATTTCCATTTCCCGGCGCGCGGCAGCCCGATCTGCCAGCCATGACGCGGCACCGGGGTGAAATTGCAGATGACCGCGACGGGCGCATCCTCCTCCTCCCCGTAGCGGAGATAGGAGAGCACCGATTCCGCCGCCGCACCGCCGTCGATCCAGCCGAAGCCCGCAGCCGAACAGTCACGTTTATGCAGGGCGGGAAGGTCGCGATAGAGATGGTTCAGATCGCGCACCAGCGACTGAATACCTTTGTGGCGGGTGTCCTCCAGCAAATGCCAATCGAGCGAGGTGTTATGATCCCATTCCCGCCGCTGCGCGAATTCGCAGCCCATGAACAGCAGCTTCTTGCCCGGATGGGTCCACATGAAACCGTAATAGGCCCGCAGATTCGCAAATTTCTGCCAGTCATCCCCCGGCATTTTTTCGATCATCGAGCCCTTGCCGTGGACCACCTCGTCATGGCTGATCGGCAGGATGAAGTTTTCGGAAAAGGCATAGACCAGCCCGAAGGTCAGTTGATTGTGGTGATGGCTGCGATGCACCGGCTCATGCTGGATATAGCTGAGCGTGTCGTTCATCCAGCCCATGTTCCACTTGAACCCGAAGCCCAGACCGCCCCGGTCAACGGGCCGCGATACGCCGGGAAAGGATGTCGATTCCTCCGCCGCGGTCATGATGCCCGGCACCTCTCCGTAAGCGATCGTGTTGACGCTGCGCAGAAAATCGATGGCTTCCAGATTCTCGCGCCCGCCGTGGATATTCGGCACCCACTCGCCTTCCTTGCGCGAATAGTCACGGTAGAGCATCGACGCCACGGCATCCACCCGCAGCCCGTCGACATGGTATTCCTGAAGCCAGTAGAGCGCATTTGCGATCAGGTAGTTTGAGACCTCGCGCCGACCGTAATTATAGATCAGCGTATTCCAGTCCTGATGAAACCCCTCGCGCGGATCGGCATGTTCGTAAAGCGCCGTGCCGTCAAACCGCGCCAGCCCGTGCGGATCGGTCGGGAAATGCCCCGGCACCCAGTCCAGAAGCAGGCCGAGCCCCGCCTCATGCGCGGCTTCGACCAGATGGCGGAACTCGTCAGGGGTGCCGAAACGGATTGTCGGCGCGAACATCCCGACCGGCTGATAGCCCCATGATCCATCGAAGGGAAATTCCGAAATCGGCAGCAGCTCGATATGGGTGAACCCCATCCCGGCGACATAGGGGATCAGGTCGCGCGCCAGTTCCAGATAGCTGAGCGGGCGGTTATCATCCTCGATCACGCGCCGCCAGCTTCCGGGATGAACCTCATAGATAGAGATCGGGGCGGAGACGCTCTGCGCCCGGCCCCGACGTTTCATCCACGCCCCATCCTGCCAGTTGAAATCGTGAAGCTCCCGCACGACAGAGGCGGTCGCAGGCGGATGTTCTGCCCCAAACCCGACCGGGTCGGCCTTTTCCGGCACCGGCTCGCCATGCGCGCCGGTGATGGCGAATTTATACGCCTCGCCCTCGCCGATACCGGGCAGAAAGATCTCCCAGACGCCGGTGGAGCCACGCCGCCGCATTCCGTGGCGGCGCGCATCCCAACCGTTGAAATTCCCAAGGACCGAGACCCGCCGGGCATTCGGTGCCCAGACCGCGAAATGCGTCCCTGTTACGCCCTGGTGTTTTATAACATGCGCACCTAACACGCGCCAAAGCTGTCGATGCGTGCCCTCCCCGATCAGATGTTCGTCGATCTGGCCGAGAACCGGGCCGAAGCGATAGGGGTCTTCATATTCCCATTGTGTCTGGCCGTCGGAGCCGCGCAGCAGATACGGCATCGGCTCAGGCAGGAAACCGACGAAAAGGCCGGGGGCCTCCTCGGCGGGCGACATCGGGCGTTCGCCATCGACGGCGGAAATCGACATCTCAACGGCACCGTGATCGAGCGCGACGATCCGCCAGCCCCCCTGTGACGGATGCGGACCCAGAATGTCGAACGGATCAGCCTCCCGCCCATCCGAAAGCGCGCGGGCGCGATCAGCGGGCAGTTTCAGCCAGCCCGTGCTTTGCGGCAAGTCATCGTCCTGATCGTCATCCAGCCCGTTTCTCTCTGCCGTCACCTTGACCCTCCATCTGCCAGACCCGTTCCATGTAGTCACGGATCGAACGGTCTGAGGAGAACCAGCCCATGCGCGCGGTGTTCAGCGCCGCCATGCGATGCCAGTTCTCCCTGTCCCCAAATGAGGCATCAATTTTGCGCTGAGTCGACAGGTAATCCGCAAAATCTGAGCAAACGAGATAGGTGTCCCAATTGGTCAGGATATCAATCAGCCGCCCATAGCGTGCCGGATCGCCGCCAAATGTCCCGCTGCCGATCAGGCTGATCGCGCGTGAAAGCTCCGGGCATTCGGCGATCGCCTTGCGGGCATGGTCGGGAACTGCGCGCCGCGCCTCCACCTCTTCGGTGGACATGCCGAACAGGAAGAAGTTTTCGGCCCCGACATGCTCACGAATTTCCACATTCGCACCGTCGAGCGTGCCGATGGTCAGCGCACCGTTCATCGACAATTTCATATTGCCGGTGCCGGAGGCTTCCTTGCCCGCCGTGGAAATCTGTTCCGACAGATCCGCCGCCGGAATAAGCCGGACCGCCATCGAGACGTTGTAGTTCGGCGGATAAACCACCATCAGCCGCCCGCGCATCAGCGGATCGTTGTTAATCACCTTCGCGACATCGTTGATCAGGTGAATGATCTCTTTCGCGACCGCATAGCCCGGCGCCGCCTTGCCGCCGAAAATCTTGACGCGGGGCTGCCAGTCCGCCTCCGGGTTCTGCCGGATCGCATCCCAGTAGGCGATGGTTTCGAGGATGTTGAGGAACTGCCGCTTATATTCATGGATGCGCTTGATCTGCACATCGAAAAGCGCATCCGGATCGGGGGTGATCCCCATCGTGTCATTCAGCCAGTTCGACAGTGCGATCTTGTTATGCCGTTTCGCGGCGGCATAGCGATCCAGCCAGCCCGCATCCCCGATATGCGGCTCGATCAGCTTGAGTTGATCCAGATGATCGACCCAGTCCTCGCCGCCCAGTGTTTCGGTGATCAGCCCGGACAGGGCCGGGTTCGCCGAATAGAGCCAGCGGCGCGGGGTGACGCCATTGGTGACATTGACGATCCGCTCCGGATGCAGCCGGTGCAGGTCATGAAACACCGTTTCCTTCATCAGCTCCGTATGCAGCGCGGAGACGCCGTTCACATGGCCGGACTGCATGAAAGCGAGCGTGCCCATGTGAACCTGACCGTGATGGATCGCGGAAAGCTCCAGCGGGCGGGACGGATTGCGGCGCTTGTGGTGGTCGTCGATCCGTTCGATCAGGTCCATGTGGCGCGGCAGGATCTTGCGGAAGAGCCCCTCATGCCACGCCTCAAGCGCCTCTGGCAGCAGCGTGTGATTGGTGTAGTTCAGCACCCGGACCGCCATATCGGCTGCCGTGTCGAAGTCCTGACCGAAATCGTCCAGCAGCACCCGCACCAGTTCTGCCCCGGCAATCGCAGGATGGGTGTCGTTCATCTGAATGGCCACGCGCTCCGGCAGTTTGGCGATGGCTTCACCCTGAGAGGCAAAGCGACGCATGATGTCGCGGACCGAGGCGGCGGTGAAGAAATATTCCTGCTTGAGGCGCAACTCCTTCCCGGCCTCCGTGGAATCATCCGGGTACAGCACGCGGGAGATCGTGCGGGCCAGCGATTCGGCGGCACCGGCGGCGATATATTCGCCGCGATTGAACCGGGCGAGATCAAACTCCCCGACCGCCTTGCCCGACCAGAGGCGCAGCGTATTGGCCCAACGTCCGCGCCAGCCGATCACCGGCATGTCGTAGGCGGCGGCGATGACGCTCTCCTCCGGGTGCCAGATCTTCTTTGCGCCGTCGCCCTCGATCCAGCCGCCGAAGCCGATTTCATAGGCAGCTTCCGGGCGCTCGAATTCCCACGGGTTGCGCGATTTCAGCCAGCTTTCCGCCGTCTCGACCTGACGTCCCTTGTCGAAGCGCTGCCGGAACAGCCCGTGCTCATATCTGAGCCCATAGCCGTAGGCGGGGACACCCAGCGTGGCCATCGATTCCATGTAGCACGCGGCCAGACGGCCAAGCCCGCCATTGCCAAGCGCAGCCTCCGGTTCGTCGTGGATCACCTCGTCATATTCGACGCCGAGCCCTTTCAACGCCTCGCGCGCGGCATCGTCGAGGCCCAGATTGACCACCGAATCCTCCAGGAGCCTGCCGATCAGGAACTCCATCGACAGATAATGCACCCGCTTGAGATTGCCGCCATAGGTCGCGCGCGTCGAGGCGAACCACGGCTCGACAATGCGGTCGCGCACCGCAAGCGACAGCGCCATGCGCCAGTCCGAGAGCGATGCATGCGGGGCATCCTTGCCGATTGAATAGGTCAGATGATCACGGATCGACTGAGCCAGTTCTTTCGGGGTGGCGCCTGTCGCTGGCTGAGGCATGATTGCACTCCGTCGCTGGGGGATGTTAGCGGCAGCATTAGGGTGCAAAACGCCCATATTCAATGGCCCGAATGGGTTAAGGAGGTTTCCATGACGAAAGATTGGTGGCGTGGTTCTGTCACTTATCAGGTTTATCCAAGATCTTTTCAGGACAGCAACGGCGACGGAATCGGCGATCTCAATGGGATCACACAGCGGATCGGCCATATCGCCAGCCTCGGCGTGGATGCGGTCTGGCTGTCGCCGGTCTTCACCTCACCGATGGCGGATATGGGTTATGACGTGTCGGATTATACCGATATCGACCCTTTATTCGGCGATCTGAAGGATTTCGACCGGCTGGTTGCCAAGGCACATGAGCACGGGCTGAAGGTCATTATCGACCAGGTGCTGAGCCATTCCTCCGACCAGCACCCGTTCTTTGTCGAAAGCCGCAAGGGGCGCGATAACGACAAATCCGACTGGTATGTCTGGGCCGATGCGCAGCCGGATGGCTCCCCGCCGAATAACTGGGCCTCCGTCTTCGGCGGATCGGCCTGGGAATGGGACGGGCATCGCAAGCAATATTACCTGCATAACTTCCTGACCTCGCAGCCGGATTTCAACTTCCACAATAAGGAAGTGCAGGACTGGCTGCTGGGCACGATGCGGTTCTGGCTGGAACGCGGGGTGGACGGTTTCCGGCTCGATACGGTGAATTTCTATTTCCACGATGCGAAGCTGCGCAAGAACCCGGCCCGCAAAGGTGAGCCACAGGTGAACCCATATGAAATGCAGTTGCACAAATTCTCCAAGACCCGGCCGGAGAATCTCGATTTTCTTGCCCGGATGCGGAAGCTGACCGATGAATACAGCGCGAGCATGGTGGGCGAGGTCGGCGATTCGACCCGTGCCGTCGAAATCATGGGCGAATACACATCCGGCGAGGACCGGCTGCATCAGGCCTACAGCTTCGAGATGCTCGGCCCGCAATTCTCTCCGAAACATTTCCGCACGACGGTAGAGCGGTTTTTCCGCAAAGCCCCGGATGGCTGGCCTTGCTGGGCGTTTTCAAACCATGATGTGATCCGGCATTTGACGAGATGGGAAGAACACGGCCCCGATCAGGACAGCCTCGCAAAGCTCTGCGCGGCGATGCTGCTGTCCTTCCCCGGCTCGGTCTGCATCTATCAGGGCGAGGAGCTTGGCCAGACGGAAACGGAGCTTGAATTTGACGAGCTGACCGACCCGCCGGGCATCCGCTTCTGGCCGGACTACAAAGGCCGGGACGGATGCCGGACGCCGATGGTTTGGGACGGGAATGGCAACACCTCCGGCGGTTTCAGCGAGGCAAAGCCGTGGCTGCCGGTCAAGGCGCCACAGCTTGCACGAAACGTGGCGGTGCAGGAGGCGGATCAGGATTCCGTGCTGCATTTCTACCGCAAGATGCTGGCGTTTCGGGCTGAGCGGGAGGACCTGCACGGTCGCGGGATCGCCAATTTCATCAAGCGGCCCGATCCCGTGCTGATGTTCCAACGCGGGGGCCTGATCTGCCTGTTCAATCTCGGCCCCGATCCGGTTGAAACCAATCTGCCACAGGCCGACAGCTATGAGCTGGTCGGCCCCTCACAGGCGGCGACGCTCAGGAAACGAAAGGTAACGCTCGGCCCTAACGGCTTTGGCTTTATTCAAGTCTGAATCGCCGGGCATCTGGTTACGTCACACATATAAAAACGGCGCGCGGATCACCCGCGCGCCGTTCTCATTCAGCCAATCGAGAGACAATCAGAACGATTTGCTGACGCCAAGCGTGACCGTGCGACCCGGGGCAAGCGCCGGGTCAATCTGGCGCGAACCCGCGGTCCGCTGAACATAGCTGGAGCGTTCGTAGTAGTTTTCATCCAGCAGGTTATCCACGCCGAGGCGGAGTTTCGTCCCGGCAAGCTGCTCCGGCTTCCACTCGGCATAAGCGTTCACGACGGTGTAGCTTTCATGCTCCGCGAAGCCGGCATCGGTCATCAGGGCATCGTCGAGGCTGCTCGCCCATTCGACCGTCGCGCCAAGCGTCAGATTGTATTGCGGCAGGGCGTGATCGACATAGAGCGTTGCCAGATCACCGACCGGCATGAAGGTCGTCCCGCCAATGGGCAGCGCAAACTCGCCGTCAATCGTGACATCAGCCTTGGTGTAGGTGGCACCGATGCGGGTGTCCTGCCAGTCATAGGATGCGTTGAGGGTAAAGCCCTTGCTGCGCCCCTCTTCCGCATTGGTCAGCATGCCCGCGCCGACATCGTAATCGCCAACACCGTCAAGACGGGTGTCGAAGAAGGTCAGACCGCCGCGCCAGTTGTTGCCGCTCGCATTCAGGCCGACCTTGTAGTTCGTGGCCGTCGCCGGCTCGAAATTCGGGTCGGTGATGAATGCCTCGTTGCGGGCGTGAAGCAGGGCGTATTCGCCCATGTCGAAGCCCATCCAGCTATGCGATGCACCGGCAAAGACCTCAAACATATCGTTAAAGCGATAGGAAACGGTCGCATTGGCGCTCGCCCCGGAATCGGTGAAGCGCTTGTTGTTCCAGTCGCTGAAACGATGGTGATCGTAGCGCAGGCCGGTCGACAGGTCGACGCCGTTGGCGAATTCGAAGCGGCCTTGTGCAAACGCCCCAACCTGGAAGGTCGAGAGGTTCCAGACCGGCCCCGGCGCGCTGGAGTGATCGCCGTAATTGTCGATCATATATTCGCTGTCGGCAAAATCGATACCGGTCGTCACAGTGCCGTTTGCAATGGTGAAGGTGTTCTTGACCACACCGCCGAAGCTGTCGCGGTCAAGCTCCATATCGCCGTTCGGGCGGGCGCTGCCGTCGACCGGGTCGATCAGATCGCCGACGATATAGTTGGGACGCCAGTAATTGGTGGAGCTGATATAGAGCTTCGCGACCGGGTCCCAAAGATCGGTCGGCGTGGTTGCGGTATAGGTCAGGCTCAGCGTTTCACTGTCGACATCAAGCGGATAGACTGCGGTATCGCCGTTCAGGTCCATGTTCATCTTGATGGTGCGGTCGGCATCATCCTGTGAGCGCTCATAGGCCAACTCGAAGCGACCGCCTTCGGCTTCATAACCGAACTTCATCAGCGCGCCTTTCGCCGCGAGTTCGGTCCCCGGCATCTCATAGCCACTGCCGGATTCGTAGTTGTCCCCGCTCTGCCCATGCAGCATCACGAACCAGTCGAAGCCGTTATAGACGCCATATCCGGCGAGGCTGGCCGACAGGCCGCGACCGTTATCGCCATAGGACAGGGCCGCACGACCGCCGCTGCTGCGGCCAGCTTCCAGCAGATCCTGCGCGCCGACGGTTTCGTAGCGCACAGCCCCCGCCGAAGCGGCAAAGCCCGCGTCGGCCGCCGCAGCACCCGCTTCAACCTCGACGGTGCGGATAAAGGCGGGGTCGATCACGTTAGAGCCGGTATGGTGCCAGCTTGTCGGTCCCTGCGGTACACCGTCGATTGTCACGGCAAGCTTCGACTGCTCGATCCCGAAAACATGGATGCGCTTGGACGGCCCCGCCCCGCCCGACACGGTCAATGCCGATTCACGGGCAAACAGCTCGGAAACATCGGCGGGTTGCAGCAGCTCGATATCCTCTGCGGTGACGACAGCGCCGCCAGTGGATTCGATGTTCTCCTCACCATCGGCGACCAGCGTGATCGTGGACAGAACGATCGGCGACGCCACATCCTGTGCGGCGGCGGCGGTCATCAAAGCGAGGACTGACACACTGGTCAGCGGCAACAGAGATCTGCGCATAGTGTTTCCTTTGAAATCAATAGAGAGAGGCGCCATAAGTGGCGTCAATTTCTGACTGTTATGCTCTGAAATGGATATGCGCAAATAATGCGAGCAATATTGTCAGAAATTGCGGCTTCTCTGCCACAGGACCCCTCGCTTCATCATGCAAAGCTGCGGGGCTAACTGTTTGGAAAGCAGCGTGGAAATGACGGTGAGCGGTTTGGCGTCTGGAATTCCGGATAATCAGCGTTTGGAAAAATGCCTCAGGACGGTGAAAGATACGGGCCGACGCCGTATCGCGGACAAGGGGCGATTACGTTGTTTCACCGTCTATCTCAGCCGCTACAAGCTCCTGCAACTGCCAGATGTAGTCGTCGTAAATGCCCGCTGCTTCAAGCCCTTGCGCGGTGCGGAGCAGGTATTCCGCCCCTGACCCCGCAGCACCGTTGGCCCGGGCAAGCCGTTTGGCCTGTTCGCGAATAGGCAGATCGGTCAGATCCACATCGACCGGATCGGCATAGAACGTCAACGCCTCGCTGCGTCCCTGATCGGTTTCGACCTCGATCCAGCGCGCATTCGCCGACAGTTCGCGGGCCACGAGTTCGCGCTTCAGGATCGCACGCATCGACTCGGTTTCAGTGCCCGTCAAGATATCGAGGACCAGCCCTTCGCAGCTCCCCCCCGATGCCAGTGCCAGCATCAAACCGGGCTGATCCGCGGAGCCCCGGAAATGATCCAGATGGATATTGAACTGCCGATGCCAGCCGATCGCCGTTGCCCTCCGGCGTGCGCCGACGGCAAAATCCGGGTTCCAGATCAAGGAACCATAAGCGAATATCGGGATGGGACGGTTCCTGCCGTCGGTCAGCGAAGCTGCCAGCCGGTCCAGATCCTCATCCTCCAGAAAATGCCAGTCTTCCTTGTGCTTCGGCCCGTCGACGAGCCGGGTGGCAAGGCGCACATGCTCATCCGTCAGCCGCAATTCGCTGGGTTTCGGATCAGACATCCAGTTCCTCGACGAAGCGCGCGTTCTCCTGAATATACTGGAAACGCAGCTCCGGCTTCTTGCCCATGAGCCGCTCAACCAGATCACCGGTTTCGCCGGCGGCGTCTTCGTCGATGCTGACCCGGATCAGCTTGCGCGTCTTCGGGTTCATCGTGGTTTCCTTGAGGTCCTTGGCGTCCATTTCGCCCAAACCTTTGAAACGCTGCACGTCGATCTTGCCGCGCCCGCCGAGACCTTTTTCAAGCAGCCGATCCTTTTCGGCATCGTCGGCGACATAGACCCGCTCCGCCCCCTGCGTCAGCCGGTAAAGCGGCGGACAGGCAAGGTAGAGATGCCCCTTGTCAATCAGCGGGCGCATCTGGGTGAAGAAGAACGTCATCAGCAGGCTGGCGATATGCGCGCCGTCGACATCTGCGTCCGTCATGATGATGATCTTGTCGTAGCGCAGATCGTCAAGGTTGAACTTGGTGCCCATCCCGACGCCAAGCGCCTGGCAAAGATCGTTGATTTCCTGATTGGAGCCTAGCTTGGACGAAGCCGCGCCCAGCACGTTCAGGATTTTGCCCTTCAGCGGCAAAAGCGCCTGCGTCGCACGTTCGCGGGCCTGCTTGGCCGAGCCGCCTGCCGAGTCCCCCTCGACGATGAAAAGCTCCGTTCCGGCGCGGCTCTTGGCCGAGCAATCCACCAGCTTGCCCGGCAGCCGCAGCTTCTGCGTGGCGGTCTTGCGCTGCGTTTCTTTTTCCTGACGCCGGCGCAGGCGTTCTTCAGCCCGCAGGATCAGGAAATCGAGGATCGCGCCTGCGGATTTCGGGTCACTCGCCAACCAGTTGTCGAAATGGTCGCGCACCGCGCCTTCGACCAGACGCTGCGCCTCAACGGTTGCGAGCCGGTCCTTGGTCTGCCCGACGAATTCCGGTTCGCGGATGAAGCAGGACACAAGCGCGCAGCCGCCGGTAATCAGATCCTCACGGGTGATCTGTGCAGCCTTCTTGTTGTTCGCCAATTCGCCATAGGCGCGCACTCCCTTCAGGATCGCGGCCCAGAAACCGGCCTCATGCGTGCCGCCTTCTGGTGTCGGCACGGTGTTACAGTAGGACTGGATAAAACCGTCGCGAGAGGGCGTCCAGTTGATCGCCCAGTCGACCTTGCCGGGGACGCCGAAGCGTTCCTTGAAATCGACATTGCCCGAGAACGGGCGGTCGGCATAGGTGGTCACCCCATCCAGCGTCTCGGTCAGGTAATCGGCCAGACCGCCGGGGAAATGGAACGTCGCCTCAAGCGGGGTCTCACCATCGTCAATTTCCGATTTCCAGCGGATTTCGACGCCGCTGAACAGATAGGCTTTCGACTTCACCATTTTCAGCAGCCGCGCGGGCTTGAAACGGTGATGGCCGAAAATTTCCTCGTCCGCGTGGAAGATCACGGTCGTCCCGCGACGGTTTGGTGCGGCACCGATCTTTTCAGCCGGTCCCTGCGGCACCCCGCGAGAGAAGCGCTGCTCGAACAACTCCTTATTCCGCGCGACCTGCACGACCATGCTGTCGGAGAGAGCATTCACGACCGAGGCCCCTACCCCGTGCAACCCGCCCGAGGTTTGATAGGCGTCGCCCGAAAACTTGCCGCCCGCGTGAAGCGTGCAAAGGATCACCTCAAGCGCCGACTTACCGGGGAATTTCGGGTGCGGATCAATCGGGATGCCGCGCCCATTGTCCCGGATGGTAACGGAGTAATCCGCCGCCAGTTCGACCTCGATCCGGCTGGCATGACCCGCGACGGCTTCGTCCATCGAGTTATCGAGGATCTCGGCCACCAGATGATGCAGCGCGCGTTCATCCGTGCCGCCGATATACATGCCCGGACGTTTGCGGACCGGCTCCAACCCCTCCAGCACCTCAATGGAGGCGGCGGAATAGCTGGTGTCCTCCGTCGTTGTCGGGAATAGATCGTCGGCCATGCTCTGCTCGCATTATGGTTTTGGCGGTTATCTCATGAAGCGGCACGCTGGGGCAAGGCTTCGTCGGCCTGTTCCGTCGCGCCGGGAAAACGGCGATCAGGGATGACCGCGCAACCAGTCAGCCAGATCGCCATCGTCAATCTTGCCTTGGGCGAGCGCGATGATTTTCTGGCCCATCACATCCTCGGTTACATCGGGTTCCGCGGCACCGTTCATGTCCAGCACGATCTGCATCACGCGATAAGCAGTCCGCTTGTTCGCGTCGTTGAAACAATGTCCCTGCGAGATGGCCATGGCGTAGGCGGCAGCAAGCGCAAAGACATTATCGATCATGCCGTACGCCAACCGATTTTCGACTCGTGCCAACGCTCCCGAAAGCGATTTGTCCCGTGCCATGCCGGTCAATTCACCTTGGTTCAGAACGGTATCATGGATCATCTCGACCATGTCAGCCGAGGGAAGCAACCAGTCAGTCATCGATTACTTGTCGCGCAGATAGTCCAGCACAGGCTGCGCACGTTCTTTCGTACGCTGCAGCGATTGCATCACCTCATCACGCGTCGCATGGCGATGCTGCACCTTCTCCGTCGCCTCTTCCGGCACCAGATAGCCCACCAATTGCGAGTTCTTCAGGATCGCCACCGGCTTGCCACCGGAGCGTTCCAGCACCTTATGCGGCTCGCGCAGTTCGGTCATGGTGCAGATATGGTTGGTCAACAGGCGGGTCATGGCGCATCCTTTCAGATGTACCATATATTGCATATTACAATATATATTTCAATATCTACGCCGACTCTGCCAGCCTTGCCTGCCACATTTTCTGAAACGCCGGCCGCGCCTGCGCATCGTCAAGCCATTGGCGGATCGCCGGGAACTGCTCGATCAGGGGCGCGTAGCTCTGCGCATAGCGGATCGTTTCTGCCATATTAATGTCCGCAACCGTGAAGCGTCCCTTGACCAGATGACCATGCCGGGAAATCTGATCGTCGATGACCTTCAGGGGCCGGACGAGACGCTCGGCGGCATTCGCGATAATCGCCTGATCCTCACCATTTTGCTGCTGGCCGCGATCATGAAGGAAAAGCAGGGTCAGGGCGTCGGGTTCGACTGCAGTCGCCGCGTAGAAGCTCCACTGCATCATCCCGGCATCCTCCTCCGCATCTTCAGGACCGAAGGGCGCGCCGTGTTTGCGAGCGAGATACAGGTTGATCGCGTAGGATTCGGACATGACCAGCCCGTCATCCTCGATCACCGGGATGGAACCGGCAGGAGACAGCTTGCGGAAACTGTCGGAATGCGTGTTCAGCGGCGCGTCCGGCGCATCGGGATCGGCCAGACGATACGCCTGTATGACCGGGTTCTGGCGAAACGGCAGCCCGATCTCGTGGCACAGCCAGATGATGCGGGAAGCGCGCGAACGGGTAACGCCGTGGATGGTCAGCATGGGGATCTCCGGCTTGGGTGAGGGCTTGCGGGATGCGTAAAACCTGCCCCGAAAATCAATGATAACTTGATCGAGCGCAAGGTAGCCTTGTCACACACTCGTTACATAAGGCCGAATCTCTTGCCGAAAGGACATTTTATGCCCGACGACACGCCGAATACGGCCATTTCAGCCGAAGAAAAAACACCGGTCTCGCCCGCATTTCCAACCGTCAGCCAGGATCAGGTCCGCGCCGCGTTCGAAAGCGGCCGCTACCCCTATCGCAGAAAGATGGCGCGCAGACGCTATGAGCTGGAGAAAGCCCAGCTTCAGGCCGAATTGCTGAAAGTTCAGAAATGGGCGCAGGACACCGGGCAGCGTTTCGTCATCCTGTTCGAAGGCCGCGATGCCGCTGGCAAGGGCGGCACGATCAAGCGGTTCAACGAACATCTCAATCCACGGCTGGCCCGCGTCATTGCGCTGAACAAGCCCACGGACGAAGAACGTGGGCAGTGGTATTTTCAACGCTATATCAACCACCTGCCAACCTCCGGCGAAATGACATTCTACGACCGCAGCTGGTATAACCGCGCCGGGGTCGAGCGGGTCATGGGGTTCTGTACCGCATCGGAGTATCTGGAATTCATGCGTCAGGCCCCGGAGTTTGAGCGTATGCTGGTCCGCTCCGGCATCCGGCTTTATAAATACTGGTTCTCTGTCACCCGCGAAGAACAGCGCCGCAGGTTCGCCGCGCGCGAGACCGACCCACTGAAGCAATGGAAGCTCAGCCCTATCGACAAGGCCTCGCTCGACAAGTGGGACGAATATACCGAGGCCAAGGAGGCGATGTTCTTCTACACCGATACCGCCGACGCGCCTTGGGTGATTGTCAAGTCGAACGACAAGAAACGGGCCCGGCTGAACTGCATGCGGCATTTCCTGTCGACGCTGGATTATCCCGGCAAGAACCTCGACATCGTGCTGCCCCCCGATCCGCTGATCGTCGGACATGCGAGCCATGTGGTCCACGGCATCACCAATATTATCGATGCGCCGGTCCACCCGGAATCACCGGCTCATCCGCGCCGCCGCAAGGCTGCCGCGAAAGCAAAATCGGAGCCGAAAGCGGACGACGCGTCGCAAAAGGAACCTGCATCATCCGAGGCAGCGAAGCCTGCCGACGAGGCCGCGGCACCAGCGGGGAAAGAGGCTTAACCTCCCCGCCGGTCAAACTCGCCGGTCAAATCCAATCGTCAACGCCTGATCCAGTCAGTTCCGACAGGCTGGTCAGGCCTTGGCGTTCGGCCCGCTGATCCAGACCCTTTGCGATTTCCGCCGCCAGCGAAAACCCGCCATAGATAAGCGCGGAATAGATCTGCACCGCCGTCGCACCGGCGCGCATCTTTTGCCAGGCATCCTCGACGCTGCCTATCCCACCCACACCGATCAGCGGAATATGACCGCCGGTCATACGGTAGAGCCGGGCGAGCACACGGGTCGAGCGCGCAAAAAGCGGACGCCCCGATAGACCGCCGGTTTCGCTGGCCTGAGGGTCGGTCAGGCTCTCGCGGGAAACCGTGGTATTCGTTGCAATGATTGCGTCCACCCCAACCGATTTCGCGACATTCGCGATATCCGCAATTCCGGCGTCATCCAGATCCGGCGCGATTTTCAGAAAGACCGGACGGCGCGCGGGCAGCGCATCACGCGCGGAGATTACACCTGCAAGCAAAGCCGTAAGCGCATCCGCCCCCTGCAAATCGCGCAGTTTTTCGGTATTGGGGGAGGAGACGTTGACGGTCAGGAAGTCTGCGGCCTGTCCGGCGATCCGCACGACCTCCGCGAAATCAGCAGCGCGATCAGGGCTGTCCTTGTTCGCGCCGATATTCAACCCGACCGGAATGCCGCCGGGACGGGCTGCAAGGCGCGCAGCAATTGCCTCGGCCCCGTCATTGTTGAAACCGAAACGATTGATGATCGCGCCGTTCTCGCTCAGTCGGAAAAGACGGGGCTTCGGGTTGCCCGGCTGAGGCCGGGGTGTCGCCGCGCCGCATTCGATGAAACCGAAGCCCGCCCCCATCAGGGCCTGAACCGCGCGTGCATTCTTGTCGTACCCCGCCGCAAGTCCGACCGGGTTTGCAAGATCAAGCCCGGCCAGACGCGTCCGCAATCGGGGAGAGCTGATCGGATCACCGGGTAACGGGACAAGACCAGAACCAAGCGCCTTGATCGAAAGATCATGCGCTTTTTCGGGGTCCATACGGTGTAGCAGCCCCATGCCTGTGCGCTCGATCAGGTTCATTCAAGTTCTCCAATATCATGACCGCCCGGGCCCAGGGGAAGCGGGCGCGACCAGACGACGTCATCCAGTTTCAACGCCCTGTAAAGATGCGGAAACAACAGACCGCCGCGTGACGGTTCCCATTTCAGATCATCCCCCATCCCCGCCGGATCGCAGGCCAGCAGAACCAGACCGCTTTCACCGGCGAAGTGCTTTTCAAGCGTACCGGCCAGCGTGTCTGCGGTCGAAAAATGGACAAAGCCATCGGCCAAATCAACCGGCGCACCGGCGGATATCCCGTCTTGCTGAAGCTGCCGCCATTCTGCGGCGCGAAGGACTTTGAAAATCATCATGCAAAGTGTTTCCGCCGAGCCGCCGTCATGGTCAAGAGCAAGTTACGTCACGGGATTGTTGCAATCCGGCAGTACCAGTTCAGCGTTTGACCTGTCGCGAAACGCGGGTCAAAGTGGCATTTATGTGACGTTTTTATGACACCCCGATCAAGGAGAGTTTCATGTCCAAGACCCGCCTGTTGGCAACCGCAGCAAGCCTCGCCCTGACCGGCGGAATGGCCCACGCCGAATCAGTGCTGCATATTCTTCACACCAATGACTTTCACAGCCGTATCGAGTCGATCAATAAATACGATTCGACCTGTGACGCGGAAACCGAAGAGGCTGGCGAGTGTTTCGGCGGCTCGGCACGTCTGGCAACCAAGATTGCCGAGCTTCGCGCCGAGTTCGAAGCCGCCGGCGAGCCCGTTCTGTTACTGGATGGCGGCGACCAGTTCCAGGGCAGCCTGTTCTACTCGACCTACAAGGGCAAGGCGGCGGCTGAGTTCATGAATACGCTCGGCTATGATGCGATGGCCGTTGGCAATCACGAATTCGATGACGGCCCCGAGGGGCTGGTGGCACTGATCGAGGCCGCAGATTTTCCCGTGCTGTCGGCCAACATAGATGCCAGCCAGTCGAACCTGCTGGCGGATAAGCTGGTCGGTTCCGCCGTTGTCGATCTGGATGGCGAAAAGATCGGGATCGTCGGCGGCACCACGATCAACACGCCTGAGATCAGCTCTCCCGGCGACGCGCTGATCTTTCAGGGTCAGGTTGACGGCATCGCCGCCGATGTCGAGGAGCTGACGGAACAGGGCATCAACAAGATCGTCGCCGTCACACATATCGGCTTTCAGGGCGAACAGGAGCTTGCTGCGAATATTCCGGGCCTCGACGCGGTCGTCGGCGGCCACTCCAACACCTTCTTGTCGAACACCGATGAAAGCGCGGAAGGTCCCTACCCGTTCATGGTCGACGGTGCCGACGGCACGCAGGTGCCCGTTGTTCAGGCATATGCTTACGGCAAATATCTCGGCCACCTGAAGCTGACTTTCGACAACGACGGCAAGGTGATTGCGGCTGAGGGTGAGCCGATCCTGATCGACAATTCGGTCGAGCCGGACGCAGAGGTCGCCGCACGCATCGCGGAACTCGGCGCGCCGATTGAGGAACTCAAGACCCGGATCGTCGCCGAAACCGCCGTGCCGATCGGCGCCGATCGCGTCGATTGCCGGGCCAAGGAATGCGTCATGGGTTCGCTTGTCGCGGATGCGATGCTCGACCGGGTGAAGGAACAGGGCATTCAGATCGCCATCCAGAACGGCGGCGGCCTGCGCGCCTCCATCGACGCAGGCCCGATCTCGATGGGTGAGGTGATTTCCGTTCTGCCGTTCCAGAACACGCTGTCGACCTTCCTGCTGAAAGGCGAGGATGTGGTCGCTGCCTTGGAAAACGGTGCCAGCCAGATCGAGGAGGGTGCGGGCCGTTTCGCACAGGTTGCCGGTCTGAAATACACCGTCGATCCCGCGGCGGAGGCCGGAAGCCGGATCAGCGACGTTCAGGTGATGATGGACGGCGCATGGACCGCGATTGATCCGCAGGCGGAGTATGGCGTGGTGTCGAACAATTACATGCGCAGCGGCGGCGATGGCTATGACGTTTTCGCGGTCAACGGCATGAAGGCGTATGATTTTGGCCCGGATCTGGCGGATGTTCTGGCCGAATACCTGATCCAGCAAGGACCGGATTTCGAGCCCGCAACCGATGGCCGGATTACTGTCCTGGGTGATGCAGGCGATGATGCTTCCGCCGAGACCGGCGAAAATGCTGACGGTGGAGAGGCCGCAGCGGAATAACCACTTCGCATGAGGCCATCGACGAAGCAGACCGGCCCGTAACCAACGGGCCGGTTCTTCGTTACACCGCCAGCGGCAGATCGTTCATGATATGCTGCCGCGTCAGTTCCCTGATCTGCTTTCCCGACATGAACGGACGCGCCGGGGGCGGAAGCGGTTGGCCAGCCTCGATCAATCCGGGAAACAGGGCGCGAAGCTCACTCCGCGCTGCCGCACCAAGGGATTTCAGCGCCATCGGCCCCGTGTAAAGCGATTCAGTCCAGCAGCCGTTAGATCGCACGATCTCATGCCGCTCGAACAGCAGGTGGTGATAGCCGACGCCGTTCGCCGGGTCCATGACCTCGATACCCGGCAAACCGCAGAGATGCTTCGCCGGAACAAGCGCCTCCTCCGCCCCGATCAGACGCCGCGCGATACGCGATGTCACCAGCACCCGATGCTGCGGCGAGACCAGCAAGTTCTGCTGCGGCATACCGGGACCAAGCGCACCCGCCCGGATCAAAATCGGACGCAGATTTGGCGAGAGATCGAGATGCCTTGGGGTCAGGTGACGAAACGCAACCCAACTCAACCGGCGAAACCCGCCATCTTTGGTGAGGATCAGATCGCCTTCACGCAGAGCCTCTACCGGACGCGGACCGTCATCCGTGTCGATCAGCGTTCCCGTGACGAAACAAGGCGGGGAAAGATATCCGGGTGGGATAGCCGTCTCCGCAACCTCCAGCGACGTCGAGTTATCCCTTGAGGACCGCTGATACATCTGCTGCGGGTCGAAGGGGATCGGATTGTCTTTCGTGGTGATGATGAAGATGGTCTTGTTCTCACCGACCAAGGTAGGGTTAAGTGCCTTATCCGTCGCGACATGCGGAACGATGGCCCTGTAATAGACCTCCTCGCCACGCAGCTTCATGCGCGTTGCACTAAAACGCCTTAAGGCGAGCACCGTTCCCGCCTCTATGATCTTGCCGCTCAGGTCGAGATCGACCAGCAGCTTTTGCCCGGCACCGCCCGCGATATCTGTCTCACCAAACGCGCCGTCGGGGTCATCGAGATAGATGACACTGTGCTTCGCATCGGCAAAGCTGAACGCGTCAGTGGTCGGGGGCCAATAGATGTAATGGAACCGTATCGGCAACGGGTTCTCAAAAGTAAGCACGTCGATTCGGTAAGCCATCTTCGGAAAACTGCACCTGAAAAGTTCTGACCCGAGCACATAAGCGGAAGAAGGTTAACCAATGGTTTACCGGATCAAATTCCGTCAGCTTCCGCTTACGAAACGCCCCGACTGGTGCTAGCCTCGCCTCAAAGCAAACGACGGAGGTTGAGATGAAGCTGACCTGGCTGGGCCATGCGAGCTGGCGACTGGAAATCGAGCAGGCGGTGATCCTGATCGACCCTTGGCTGGAGGGAAATCCGGCTTTCCCCGACGACTGCCGGGCGGAGGCGATCAAGGATGCTACGCATATTCTGATCACCCACGGTCACGGGGATCACGCCTCCGAAGCCGTCGCGCTGGCGAAAGAGCTGCAAATCCCCGTGGTCGGAATTTTCGACCTGATGTCCGCCTGGGAGGGCAGGCACGGGCTCGACATTGTCGGCTTCAACAAGGGCGGCACGGTCGATCTGGGCGGTGCAAAGGTAACGATGGTGGAGGCGGCGCATTCCTCGTCCTACGCAGGCGACGACGGGATGCCGGTCTATGCCGGTCGCGAAGCGGGATACATGATCGCAGGCGAAGGCAAGACGATCTACCATTCCGGCGATACCGATATCATGGCCGATATGGACTGGATGGGCGATTTCCATAAGCCCGAAATCGGCATTCTCTGCGTCGGCGGTCATTTCACGATGGACCCGGAACGTGCGGCCTACGCGGCGAAACGATATTTCAATTTCGACAGCATCATCTGCTCTCACTACAAGACCTTCCCGCTGATCGATCCCGACATCGCGCCGCTCAAGGCGCTCGGCGTGAAGGTGATCGAACCCGTCATCATGGAAAGCTTCACGCCCTGACCGCGTGGATCGGCATGCCGGGATTGTGCAGGCCCGGAGACCATCTCCGTCTGCACGATCCTTGCGGCCCCAGCACGACACGGGTAAAGCGTCGGTCAAGCGAAAGGACCAACCATGTCGATCACCGAAGACGAGGCGCGAAAGGTCGCCCATC
This sequence comes from Paracoccus sp. SCSIO 75233, assembly GCF_027912675.1. Classification (NCBI taxonomy): domain Bacteria; kingdom Pseudomonadati; phylum Pseudomonadota; class Alphaproteobacteria; order Rhodobacterales; family Paracoccaceae; genus Paracoccus; species Paracoccus sp. SCSIO 75233. The sequence continues at coordinate 2,095,807 of NZ_CP115757.1, forward strand.
TGGCCCGGATTGCGGTCGAAGATTCCCATCTTCCCGCGCTCGCGGCGGAGCTGAACAATATCCTGCACTTCATGGAGCAGCTCAATGAAGTCGATGTCGAGGGTGTCGAGCCCATGACCGGCGTCACGCCGATGCGGCTGAAACGGCGCGAGGATGTCGTGACCGATGGCGGCTATCCCGAGAAGGTGCTGGCCAACGCCCCGGATGCCCGCGAAGGGTTCTTTGCCGTGCCGAAGGTGGTGGAATGAGCGATCTGAACCAACTGACCATCGCAGAGGCGCGTGACGCCCTGCAAGCAGGCAAGCTGTCCTCCGTCGAACTGACCGATGCCTGTCTGAGCGCGGTCGAGGGCTCGGCTCCGCTGAACGCCTTCGTCCACAACACGCCCGATCTGGCGCGCGAGATGGCCAAGGCCGCCGATCAGCGCATCCGTGCTGGCGATGGCGCACCGATGACAGGTATTCCGCTGGGGGTGAAGGATCTGTTCTGCACCCGTGGTGTGGCCACCCAAGCGGCGAGCCGCATCCTTGAAGGGTTCAGCCCGCAATATGAATCGACCGTGACGCAGAATCTCTGGAACGCAGGCGCGGTTATGCTCGGCAAGCTGAACATGGACGAATTCGCCATGGGCTCCAGCAACGAAACCAGCATTTACGGCAAGGCGGTGAACCCGTGGAAAGCGGGCGACAAGGAGTTGACGCCGGGCGGTTCCTCAGGCGGCTCGGCGGCGGCTGTGGCGGCGGATCTGTGTCTTGCCGCAATCGGCACCGACACCGGCGGCTCGATCCGTCAGCCTGCGGCATTTACCGGCACGGTTGGGCTGAAGCCGACCTATGGGCGGATCAGCCGCTGGGGGACGATTGCCTTTGCCTCGTCGCTGGATCAGGCCGGCCCGATGACCAAGACGGTGCGCGACGCCGCGATCATGCTGGGCGCGATGGCCTCGGTCGATGACAAGGATTCCACCTCCGCCGAAATCGACGTGCCGGATTACGAGGCCGCGCTGACCGGCGATATCCGTGGCAAGAAGATCGGCATTCCGCGCGAATATCGCATGGACGGCATGCCAGCGGAAATCGACGCGCTGTGGCAGAAGGGTGCCGATATGCTGCGCGATGCGGGGGCTGAGATCGTGGAAATCAGCCTGCCGCACACGAAATACGCCCTGCCTGCCTATTATGTGATCGCGCCCGCCGAGGCGTCCTCCAACCTCGCCCGCTACGACGGCGTCCGCTATGGCCGCCGCGCCAAGCTCGGGCAAGGCGATGGCATTGTCGAGATGTACGAGAAAACCCGTGCCGAGGGTTTCGGTGCGGAGGTGCAGCGCCGCGTCATGATCGGCACCTATGTGCTGTCGGCGGGGTTCTATGACGCTTATTATAACCGCGCCCGCCGCGTTCGCGCGCTCATTAAGCGGGATTTCGATCAGGCCTATGCGGACGGGGTCGATGCGATCCTGACACCGGCCACGCCGTCTGCAGCCTTCGGTCTGGGGGAGATGCAGGGCAAGGACCCGGTCGAGATGTATCTCAACGACGTCTTTACGGTGACGGTCAATCTAGCCGGATTACCGGGCATCTCGGTCCCCGTCGGGCTGGACGCAAATGGCCTGCCGCTTGGTCTGCAACTGATCGGCCGGCCGTTCGAGGAGGGAGACCTCCTCAATCACGCCTATGTTCTGGAGCGCGCCGCAGGTTTCTCTGGCAAACCGGAGCGCTGGTGGTAATTTCGCCTAAGGAGGGCGTTTGATGAGGAAATCGCTTTTGTTGACGGCATGTGTCCTGGCCCTGTCAGGCTGCATCGAGGGCAATCGCGTCCTCGACGACCGGAATTACGGGATGGACCCGGAAACGGAATACGGGAAATACCAGATTGCCCGTGAAGCTGCGCTGACCGGCGAAGGCCCGGTTCCGCAGATGGTGCCGAAGGCACGACCTTTGAAAGCCCCGACGGCAGACGAAATCGAAGGCCCGACCGCACTCCAGATTGCCGAGCGTGAAGCGGCCATCGTGACCGCCCGCACAACGTCGGCAATCACCGGACAGCCCGCCTATGTCGAAACCTCGCCCACAGTACCCGACGTGGTCGCACGACCCGCCGGAAGCGGAACCGGCGGAACCGTTGTCCGGCGCTCGGGCCGGGGTGGCGGCGGCTATTACGATCCCGATACCGGCCAACGACTGCCGTCAGCACCGGCACAGCGGAGCACCGCACCTCAGGCGCAGGTCGCGCCTGCAGCAGCACCGCAACCGGCACAGACGTCGCAAAACACCCGCACCGATGCGCTGACCCACTACGCATTCGCACAAACACAGGCCCCGGGAACCGGCGTCTATACCCGCAGCGGCGGCTCCTCGGCGGAGGCAGCGCGCGCCTGCGCCCGCTTCCCAAATGCCAATGCCGCACAGCTCATGTTCCTCTCCGCCGGGGGGCCACAGGACGATCCTTACGGTCTCGACCCGGATGGCGACGGTTTTGTCTGCGGCTGGGACCCTGCCCCTTATCGCGTCGAACAGCTTTGACGCAAACACACTGCGCCTTCCTCACCCTGGGCCAAATATCCCGGGGTGAGGCCCGGCACGGGCCGAGGGGCAGCGCCCCTTGCAAAACCACCAAAACATGACCCTCCCAAGTCCGAACCACGGCGAACGCCGCAACGATGCGCGTCCGGAACTGATCGTCATCCACTACACCGGCATGGCCGACTGCGCGTCGGCCCGCGCCCGGCTCTGCGATCCGGCGGCGGAAGTCAGCGCGCATTGGCTCATTGACGAGGACGGCACGACAGAGGCGCTCGTCCGGGAAGAACGGCGGGCATGGCATGCCGGGGCCGGTTCTTGGCTGGGGCAGGACGATGTCAACTCACGCTCCATCGGGATCGAGCTTGCCAATCCCGGCAACCGCCCCTTCGCCGCCGCCCAGATCGACGCGCTCGAAGACCTGCTGCGCGGGATCATGGAACGCTGGCAGATCGGCCCGGCGGGGGTGATCGGCCATTCCGACATGGCACCGGGCCGGAAATTCGATCCCGGCCCGCGTTTCGACTGGGCGCGGCTGGCACGGCAGGGCCTCGCCCTGCATCCTGACACCCAGGGACCCGATGAACCGCTTGCCGCGAGCCTGACCACAATCGGTTATCCCGAAACCGACCCTGAGACGCGTCTCGCCGCCTTTCGGCTTCGCTTTCGCCCGGGTGCAACGGGTGCGGAAGATCAGGCTGACCGGCGCATTGCGGCGGCAGCGGCGGAACTCTTTACCGCCAATCGCTGAATCACTTGCCACCCGGGCGCGGCGCGGCTAAGCGCGCCGCATGGACCTTGCGCGCTATCGCCCTCATCTGCTTGCGACCTTGTCGCTCGGCCTGCCGCTTGTCGGCGGGCATCTGGCGCGTATGGGGATCAATATCACCGATACGGTGATGGTGGGGAAATACGGGGTCGAGGAACTGGCCGCGCTCGTCATCGCGACCTCGGTCCTGTTCATCCTGATGATGCTCGGCTCCGGCTACGGCATCGGCGTGCTGGGATTGCTGGCCACCGCCAATGCCCGGAACGACACGACAGAGATACGCCGTGCAACCCGGATGGCGCTCTGGCTGTCGGCCATACACGCCATCGTCGTCATGCCGGTGCTGTGGTTCGCCGGGCCAATCCTGCTCGCCCTCGGTCAGACGGAGACGGTGTCGGAGCTGTCCCAGCAATATCTGCGAATCGCGGGCTGGGGCGTGGGTGCGACGCTCTGGGCAATGGCGCTGAATTCCTACCTCGCCGCGATGGAGCGCACGCAGGTGGTGCTGTGGCTGACCGTCGCCGGGATCCCGCTTAACATTCTGTTCAACTGGGTGCTGATCTTCGGCAATCTCGGCGCGCCGGAGATGGGCGTGCGCGGTGCCGCCATCGCATCTATCCTGACGCAATATCTGTCACTGGCCGCGATCCTCGCCTATGCGCTCTGGCTGCCGCAGGCCCGACCGATCTCGCTCATGCAGCGTTTCTGGCGCGCTGACTGGCCCGCATTTCGCGCGATTTTCTGGCTCGGCCTGCCGGTCGGGCTGACCCTCGTGGCCGAGGTTGGCATGTTTGTCGGCACAAATATCATGATGGGCTGGTTCGGCACCAAGGAGCTTGCGGCACATGGGATCGCGCTACAACTGGCCTCGATCGCGTTCATGTTTCATCTGGGCATGTCGAACGCCGGCACAATTCGCGCCGGTCGCGCACGGGGCCTAGGGGACGCGACAATGCTGCGCGACGCCGCCGCCACGGTGATTTTCCTGTCGGTGGTGTTCGGCATTCTGACCAGCCTGTCGTTCATTTTCCTGCCCGATCCGATGATCGCGCTCTATCTGAAAGCAGACGATCCCGAAGCGCCCGCGATCATGGAGATCGCTGTCGGACTGATGTTCTGGGCCGCTCTGTTCCAGCTTGTCGACGCTTTGCAGGTTCAGGGGCTGGGCCTGCTTCGCGGCGTGCAGGATACGCGCGTGCCGATGTACTACGCCGCCTTCAGCTACTGGATCATCGGCCTGCCCGCTGCCTATCTGTTTGCGTTCCCGCTGGGCTTCGGTCCGCCGGGGCTTTGGGTCGGGCTGATGGCCGGGCTCGGCGTTGCCTCGTTCCTGATGATGCACCGGTTCTACAACGGATTGGCGCGAGGGGTCTGGACCCGCGAGGGCGAGCCGGGATAGGTTTGCAGCGTAATCAGAAAGAGGCCACCCATGCGCCCCGTCTTCGTCCAGTTCCGCTGCGCCCCCGGACAGACCTACAGCGTCGCGGATGCGATATATGACCGCGAAATCGTGTCGGAACTGTATTCGACCTCTGGTGAATATGACCTTCTGGCCAAGGTCTACATCCCCGAGGATGAGGATGTCGGGCGGTATCTCAATGAAAACCTGTTCGATATTCAGGGCATCGTCCGCACATTGACCACGATGACCTTCAAGGCGTTCTGAGGCCGCGCGGCCAAATCGTCTTGGGTTAATTGCCTGAGCGGTAATCGCCGCCCCTCTTTCACTTCGCGCGCGCAACCTTTAGGTTTCAGGGCGAATTGAAATGGTGGACGCATGTCGTTTTTCTCGAAGCTGCGTGAGCGGCTGAACAAATCATCGTCCAAGATTGGACAAGGCCTCGACGATCTGGTGGGCGAAGGCGCTGCCGGTGAAGAAAACGCCGCAGCGCAGGAAACCACAGTTCAGGAAACCGCGCCGGAGCCGGTCCTGCCGGTGACGCCCCCTGCCCCTCCAGCCGATCCGGCGCCGACTTCCCCGCCCCAACCCCAACAACCAGCAGAAGCAGACCGCAAGCCCGGCCTGATGGGTCGCTTGTTCGGCGGCGGAACGGCGGCCCCGGCAGAGCCCCGCAGGGAACTTGACGATGCGATGCTGGAAGAGCTGGAGGATACGCTGGTCGCCGCCGATATGGGCGTGGATACCGCGCTACGCGTTACCGCCAATATCGCCGAGGGCCGGATGGGTCGGCGTATTTCCGCGACCGAACTCAAGACCCTGCTGGCCGATGAGATCACCCGGATCATGACGCCGGTCGCCCGCCCCTTGCCGCTTTATCCCAAAACGCCGCAGGTGGTGCTGGTGGTGGGCGTGAACGGCTCAGGCAAGACCACGACCATCGGCAAGCTTGCCAGCCAGTTCAAAGCGGCGGGCAAGCATGTGGTGATCGCGGCGGGCGATACGTTCCGCGCGGCAGCGGTCGAGCAGCTTCAGGTCTGGGGTCAACGCGCCGGTGTGCCGGTGATGACAGCGCCCGAAGGCTCCGACCCCGCAAGCCTCGCCTTCGACGCCATGACCAAGGCGGAGGCCGAGGGCGCGGACCTGCTGATGATCGACACCGCAGGCCGCCTGCAAAACCGCGCCGATCTGATGGAGGAACTGGCGAAGATCGTCCGCGTCATCCGCAAGAAAGACCCTTCCGCGCCGCATAACACCCTGCTGGTGCTGGATGCGACGACAGGTCAGAACGCGCTGTCACAGGTGGAGACCTTCCGTAACCTGGCCGATGTCTCCGGGCTGGTGATGACAAAGCTTGACGGCACGGCGCGCGGCGGCGTCCTCGTGGCATTGGCGGACAAGTTCGGCCTGCCGATACATGCGATTGGCGTGGGTGAGCAGATCGACGATCTCGACGCCTTCGAGCCGGGTGACTTCGCCCGCGCCCTTGTCGGTCTCTGATGGCGGGGCGCGTTCCACCTGTCGCGGCCTTCGCTGGCGTCGCGCTGTTTCCGGCTGTCTTGCTGATCTGGGGGGCGAGTGCCGGGGGATGGCCGCTCTGGTCCGGGTTCCTGTGGATGGCACTGGCCGCACCCGCAGCGGACACGATCATCGCGCGTGGTTTCGGCGATGCGGATGAGAGCGCCGAATTTCCGCTGGCCGATCCGGCGTCAATCCTGCTCGCGATTGCGCATTTCACCCTGCTGATCACGGCGCTTGCGGCGTTTTCCACCGATCATCTGAGTGGTTGGGAGCGTATCGCACTGTTCCTTGGTGCAGGGATGTTTTTCGGGCAGGTGTCGAACTCCAACGCGCATGAATTGATCCATCGCGGCAGTCGCGGCCTGTTCAGACTTGGCGCAGCGGTCTATGTCAGCCTGCTGTTCGGCCACCATGTCAGCGCACACAGGCTGGTGCATCACGTCTACGTCGCGACCGATGCAGACCCTAATTCCGCCCGTTTGGGCGAGAGCTTCTGGCGCTTCTTCCCTAGGGCCTGGTTCGGATCGTTCCGATCCGGACTGGCCGAAGAACGGAAACGGGCCGAGCGCAGCGGGAGGGTAAATCCCTATCTGCTCTGGGTCGGCGGAAGCCTGATCCTGATCGCCGTGGTCTTTCTGGTTTTCGGGCCCCGGGCCACCTTGGATTACCTTGCGATTTGCCTGTACGCCCAGATGCAACTCATGCTGTCGGACTACGTCCAGCATTACGGCCTGCGCAGAGGCGAGACGTCCGGGCGCACGGAGCCTGTCGGCGCGCGTCATAGCTGGGACGCGCCGCACCCGCTGTCGTCGCTTGCGATGGTCAATGCGCCGCGCCATTCGGATCACCACGCGCACCCGTCACGCATCTATCCTTCGCTGCGGCTGAACCCGGAGAACCCGCGTCCGATGCTGCCTTACTCACTGCCGGTTATGGGCGCGATAGCGATGGTGCCGCCGCTTTGGGAACGGATGATGGACAAGCGTGTGGCAAAGATGATGACAGAGCCGGTTCCGCAGGAACACCCGCTCGGGACATAATCATCGGGGCCGCTGGAAGGATGAAGGCCGAGCCCCGGCCCATCCCCGCTGGACGCAGCGTGATGTCGTAGCTTGGGGCTCCGCTTCTCCGCGCGACAGTGCTTTATCGCTACGAAGCGTGCATCTCCGCCATCTGCGGCAGCACCCACGGCCCACGGCTCGGCGTCTGGCCGACCGCTATCCTGCAGCCATAGGCACGCGACAGCAGGTCGCTCGCAAGGACATGTTCCGGCGGGCCTTCGGCGAGGTCTCGTCCGTCATGCATCAGCAGGACGTGATCGGCGTACATCGCGGTCAGGTTCAGGTCATGCATGACCGCAACCACGCCCCCGCCACGGCACGCATAGTCGGCGGCGAGGCGCATGACGGTCAGTTGGTGCGCAATGTCGAGGCTGCTGACCGGCTCATCCAGGATCAGCCATCGGGCACCATCCGGCCCTTCTGAACGCCAAACCTGAGCGAGCGCACGGGCAAGCTGAACGCGCTGCTGCTCGCCCCCGGAAAGCTCCTGATAAAGACGGCCCGCGTGACCCGGCAGGTCCACGGCGGCAAGGGCGGCGCGGATCAACGCGTCCCGCGCCGTCTCGGGGCCGGGATGCGTGGTCAGGCCGATCCGGACGACCTCAGTTGCCGTGAACGGGAAACTCAGGGCCGCGTGCTGGGGCAGCACGGCGCGCAAGGCCGCAAGCTCATGCGGCAGCATTGACGAAATATCCCTGCCGTTCAGGGTGATTTGTCCGGCTGCGGGCGTCAGCTCACCGATCAGACTGCGGAGCAGCGTGGTCTTGCCCGATCCGTTCGGGCCGATGATGGCCGTGAACTGGCCGGGCCGGGCGGTGATATTGACGCCGTGCAAGACCTCAGTCCGGCCCAATCTGACGGTCAGGTCTCTGGCAATCAGGCTCATCCGTCCAATGTCCTTCTGTTCGACAGAAGCACCCACATGAAGAACGGACCGCCAAGAATTGCAGTCACAATGCCAATGGGCAGCTCTGCCGGGGCGACGATATTGCGGCTGACCATGTCAGCGGCAATCAGGACAATCGCCCCGAGAAGGCCGGAATTGACCAGCAGCCAGCGATGATCCGGCCCGGATATCAGCCGCAGAAGATGCGGCACGACGATACCCACGAAACCGATCCCGCCGGATATGGCGACGGCGGTGCCCGTGGCGGCAGCGGTGATCAGTACGGCGGCGGTTTTGACCCGCTGGACGCGAATACCGACATGGACGGCCGCCGCCTCTCCCAGAGCCATTCCGTTCAACCCTCGCGCCAGAAGCGGCGCCAATATCAGCGCCAGCAGGATCGCCGGGCCCGCAACCGAGACCTTGGCCCAGCTCGACCCGGCCAGAGAACCCAGGCCCCAGAATGTCAGATCACGCAATTGCTGGTCATCCGCGACGAAGATGATCACCCCCGAGAGTGCCGAGATCATGGCCGCCATCGCGATCCCGGCCAGCAACATCGTCGCGACCGAGGTCCGGCCCTGCCGGGTCGCGATGGCATAAAGCGTTATCATCGCGATCCAGCTTCCGGCGAAAGCCGCAGCCGGGACCAGATACCAGCCGAACAGCGCGGCGAAACCTGCGGGAAGTACGCTGCCCAGCACGATGGCGCTGATTGCCCCCAGCGAGGCCCCGGCGCTGACACCCAGCAATCCCGGATCGGCCAGCGGGTTGCGGAACAGGCCCTGCATGATCGCCCCGGACACTGCCAGCGCCGCGCCGACCAGTATTCCCGTCAGTAGCCTTGGCAGGCGGATATTCAGCAGAATGACCCGGTCTGTCGCGGCGATGTCCCGCCCGGCCAGCCAGTCCGCCAGAATGGCTGGCGCGGATATGCCGGATGCACCATGACCGAGCGACAGCAGCGCCAGAACAAAAAGCAGTATCGTCAGGACCAGCGACAGCTTGCGCCCAAGATACCTGCGGTCCCCGTCAAGGCGCTGCAAAGCCATGTCCGCGACAGCCATCACGAGCCCGCGTAGATCGTATCATGAAGCTCCAGCGCCGCCTTGCCCGTCCGCGGCCCGAAGCCCAGCAGATAGTCGCCATCCATGCGAATGACCGCGCCCGTTTCGGCTGCCGGAGTCGTGGCGAGGGCCGGCATGGCAAACAGCACATCATCGGATGCGTCATGTTCGCTGGTCGCCTCGCCACGGTTCATCATCAGGAGAATGTCGGGCGCAGCCTCGCTAACGGCCTCGTCCGACAGGATCTTGTAGCCGCTGAAACCTTGTATGGCATTTTCAGCCCCCGCCATTCGGATGATCTCATCCGCGGCGGTGCCCTGCCCCGACGCCATGATCCGACCGCCCTGAACGGAAAGGATGAACAGCACACGCCGCTTCTCGCCCTGCGTGGCGACGCGATCCGACAATTCCTGAAGATCAGTCTGAATCGCGTCGAGTACAGGCCCGGCCTTCTCCGGCACGCCAATAGCTTCCGCAACCGCCGTGACCTTTCCCGCCAGACCAGCAGCGTTGTAGCCCGAGGGGATGACCTCATACCCCACACCCGACTCCTTCAGAAGTGAGACGATTTCAGGCGGTCCGGCACCCTCTTCGGCCAGAATCAGATCCGGCTCGACAGACAGAACACCTTCCGGGGATAGCTGACGGATATAGCCGACATCAGGCAAATCCATCACCTCCGGCGGATAAAGCGATGTGGTGTCGCGTGCGACCAGCCGCTCTTGTTCGCCCAGAGCGAAGACAATCTCCGTCACGGCACCGCCGATGCTGACGATACGATCCGCATCCGGGTGTGGCTCCGCCGGGGATGGCGCGGCCAGCAGGCAACCGATACTGAAGCCAAAAGCTGCCAGCAGCATGGTGGAAGCGCGGTCGCGCCGGGTTTGCGTCAGGGCAACGGGTTTCATTCCCCCACCCCCGCCGGAAGCGCGGTTGCGAATGACGCCCATGCATCCGGGTCGCCACCAATCTCCGGGCGCATGCCGAAGCATTGGAAGATCAAACCGCCCTCTTCGTCGAACGCCTCGACCGAAATCGCCGGGCCGCGTTTCGTCGGCTTGTCGACCAGCCAGACCTCGGCCACATGATCCAGACGCAGATGCAGGTTGAACCGATCATCCAGCACGTTCTGCCACGGCCCCATAGGCTTCAATGTCTCGATGCCGCCGGAGTGAATCTCGATACATCCCATATTGCCGACAAACAGCATCACCTTGTGGCCGTCGGCATGAATGCCCTCCAGCAGGAGATTCACCGCATCGACGGAAAGCCTCCGCGACAGAGGTTCACCCGCGATCCGATAAGCGCCGAGCCGGTTCATCTTCAACCGCCGGACCAGCGTGTTGAACTGATGGGTGTCGGTCATGCGGACCCATTCGTCGCGCAATGCCTGCGCCCGATCCTCATTTATCTTCGCACCCTCAACCGGGCTGCGTTCGCCAAAGGCCGAAGGGGTCTGCTGATCGGGCAGCGCCAGATCGCGGCACAATGCCTCCCACGCCGCCAGATCGGAGGTTTCGCGCAGATGCACCTTGTGGATCGCATCGCCCGCGGCGTCGAACACCTGAATCGACCGGCGCGGCCCGTCCTTGCCTTCCGCCGCGACGGCATAGGCGTGGACCCAATGGCGAGGGAACATGCGCAGATCGATCTCCCTGTCGAGCGTCATGGCTGCATGGTCACCATCGCGGAAATCGTTATAGGTCCCGACCTTCTCGATCACACAGGAGCGGTTGCGGGTCAGCGCCATGACCTCGCCCAGGCTTTGCACAGCCGGAATCAGCCGGTTCAGCGTCGGATCAAGTCGAACAGTGCCATGTTCCAGCTCCGCCTCGACAAGCGCCGCCTCGGGGAAGCCAAGCTGCGCCGCGAGGTCATAAGGGCGCATCGTCCCTTCGCGTTTCAGTTCGCGCAGCCGCGCCGGCGTCAGATCGTTCATTCATGCCTCCGCTGAGTTTCAGTCCAGGCACGAAGACCCGGCAGCTAATTCTTGACTTTTTTACTTAGCCTTTTTAGCTGGCGCAAGATGCCAGCCGCTTCGAGCCAGCAAAAAGTTCACGCTGACCGAGGTTACGCCCATGAAAACAAGAAAATCCGCAATCTCCGCCCTGCTCGGAACCACGATGCTGGTCCTGCCTGCCAGTGTTGCCGCGCAGGAAGCGACGACCGTTATCACCCTCGATCCGATCTTTCTGAGTGCGGGCGTCGAAAAGGTCGCCTCCTCCGTGCCGCAATCCGTCAGCGTCGTCGATGACGAAGAACTGACCGAAATCGCGCCCGACACGATCGGCGATGCGCTGGAAACCGTGCCGGGAGTGGCCGGGGTCGGCTCCGCCAGTTTCTTCGGGCAAGGCTTCAATATACGCGGCTTCGGCAATTCCGGTTCCGCTGCCCATGAATCCGGGATCGTCCAGTTGATCGACGGGGAGGAGAAATATTACGAAAGCTACCGGCAGGGCGCGCTTTTCGTCGAACCCGACTTTCTGAAGCGGATCGAGGTTCTGCGCGGGCCGGGATCTTCGACCTTGTACGGGTCCGGCGCGCTTGGCGGCGTCATCTCGATGGAAACGATTGATCCCGACGATCTGATCGAGCCGGGCGCAAAAAGCGGCGGACGGGTCAAGCTCAGCTATAGTTCAAACCCGGATTCCTATCTTGGCAGCGTCGCATGGGGCTGGCGTCCGACCGAGGACTTCGAGGCGCTTGCTGCCTTTGCCTACCGCAATCTTGGCGATACGAAAGACGCTGACGGCGATACCATCATCCGCTCCAACTCCGACACGCCGAATATCCTGCTGAAAGCGCGCAAGACTTTCGGCGATCAATATATCGAATTCAGCTATCAGCATCTTGAGGCCGAGGGCGACAATCAGGACTTCAACCAGCTGGAAGGCGCGCAGATCGGTGCGTTCGGCCCGTTCTTCCCCGGCTGGGGCGTGGGCGACATCACCACCCGCGATCAGGTTGCCCGGCTCGAATGGGGCTACAACCCTGCGGATAACCGCTATGTCGATACCACGGTCACGCTGTCCTATACCAACACGATGAAGGACGTGAAGCAGGGCGACGATCCCGCCGAACAGATCAGCCCCACCCTTCTCGGTAAGCGCGATTATGCGCTCTGGCGGCTGAAAGCACAGAATATAGCCGATCTGTCGACGGCGGATTACGACCATTTCCTGACGACGGGCGCGGAAGTGTTCCGTCAGGACCGCTCCAGCACGGCATTGTCGGCATCCCACCCCGAGGGCTACACCCGTTCCGCCGCCGTATTCGCATGGTCCGAGCTTGAATATGGCCGTTTCACCCTGAACTCCGGTCTGCGCTATGAGCGCCAGCGGACCGAGCCCAAGGATACTGTGAGCATCACCGACGAACGCGTCGACGCCGAATCGGTCGAACCGCAATTCGGGCTGATGTACCGGCTGAACGACGACTGGTCGGTTTTCGGCTCGGTCGCCTTCGTGAACCGGATGCCCACGGTGGATGAGCTGTATGACGGCTTCAGCGGCGGCGCGGCATCGCCTGATCTGAACGACGAAAAGGGCAAGAATATCGAAATCGGCCTCAGCTACAGCGCCAGCGATGTCTTTGCGGCCGGCGACGAAGCTGCGATGAAGCTGACCCTGTTCCGCAACCATATCGACGACATGATCGTGCGCACGATGGCACCTGCGCCAATGCCCGCCTACACCAATATCGACCGCGCCTATCTGACGGGCGGCGAGTTGGAGGCAAGCTATCTGCGCGGCGACTGGCAATTCGGCGCGGCGGTCTCTGTCGTCGACGGCGAGGATCAGGATGGCGTCGTGCTGAACACATTGCCAAATGACCGCGTTGTGCTGTCGGCAAGCTGGCAGGCAAGCGAAAGCTGGAAAATCGGCGCCCGCAGCGTGCTGGCACAGGGCCGCGACAAGCCTGACGGGTCGCGCCGCGTGGGTTACGGCGTTCACGACATCTACGCGATCTGGGAACCGCAGGGCGGCGCGCTAGACGGGCTTCAGGTCAATATGGGGATCGATAACGTCACCGACCGCGACTACACCCCCGCAACCTACCAGACCGGCCCGGCACCGGGACGCAATATGAAGCTGTCAATCAGCCGCCGCTTCTGAGCAACGGCATTCGGGTTGCGGCTATGATATGGCCGCAACCTGATTTGTTGGCGCGCGCCAACACTTCGTGAGAACAGAACACAAACAGAACGTGAAAGTGGGAAACGCAATGGGAAACCAGAATGACAGTGTTCGCGCATTTCACGCCTAGTCATTGATTTCAGTGGTGAGCCGTGCAGGATTCGAACCTGCGACCCACTGATTAAAAGTCAGTTGCTCTACCAACTGAGCTAACGGCCCACATCACAGGGCGCTTTCCTAGATTTGCGTCACGGTGGCGTCAACCGGAAAAACACCTGTCTGGCGAAAAGTTTTCTGCCGCACTATATGGCGGGAATGGAACACGCCCGCACCCCCGGCCTGCCCTTCATGAAGATGCATGGGCTCGGCAATGATTTCGTCGTGATCGATCTCCGCCATGGGATCGAGCCGCCTGACGCTGCGACCATCTCGGCGATGGCCGACCGGCATCGTGGTGTCGGGTTCGATCAACTGGCAACGATCAGCGCAGATTCGGCGGTCGATGCACGGCTGGTGTTTTTCAACGCGGATGGCTCGCGCTCGGCGGCTTGCGGCAATGCGACGCGCTGCATCGCGCGGTTCCTCATGGATGGCAGCGGAAAGAAGAAACTGCGCCTGCGAACCGATCATGCGGTCCTGATGGCCGAAGATGCGGGCGACGGGTTGACCCGTGTCAATATGGGGCCGCCGGTGCTGGACTGGCAGGCAATTCCGCTCGCCCGTGAGGTGAATATCGATCATCTGCCGATTGACGGGGACCCGGTCGCGACGGGCATGGGCAACCCGCATATGACATTCTTCGTCGAGGATGCCGATGCGGTTGATCTGGCGCGTTTCGGGCCGGAGCACGAACATCATCCGCTCTATCCGGAGCGCAGCAACGTCGAAATCGTAGAAGTTCTGTCTGACAGTGAGATCAGGCTGCGTATCTGGGAGCGCGGGACTGGGCCGACGCTGGCCTCTGGCTCGTGCTCCTGCGCGGCGGCAGTGGCAGCGGCAAGGCGTGGGCTGACCGGGCGCAAGGTCACGGTGCAGGTGCCGGGCGGCACGCTGTGGATCGACTGGCGCGGGGACGGGGTGTGGATGACCGGGCCGACCGCGCATGTCTTCGACGGGGTGTGGCGGGGATGAGCGCGCCGGTTTTTTCCACCCATGGCTGCCGCCTGAACGCCTATGAGTCCGAGGCGATGCGCGAGATGGCCGAGGCGGCGGGGCTGCAAGGCGCGGTAATCGTGAACACCTGCGCGGTCACCGCCGAGGCGGTCCGCAAGGCGCGGCAGGACATCCGGCGTCTGGCGCGCGACAATCCCGGCGCGCCGGTTATCGTGACGGGCTGCGCGGCGCAGACCCAGCCCGAGACCTTCGCCGCCATGCCCGAAGTCACTCGCGTCGTCGGCAACACCGAGAAGATGCAGCCCGAGACCTGGGCCAGCCTCACGCCCGACCTGATCGGCCAGACCGAGCGGGTGATCGTCGATGACATCATGTCGGTCGAGGAGACCGCCGGCCATCTGATCGACGGGTTCGGGCGCCACCGCGCCTATGTGCAGGTGCAGAATGGCTGCGACCATCGCTGCACCTTCTGCATCATCCCTTATGGCCGGGGCAATTCGCGCAGCGTCCCGGCGGGTGTCGTCGTCGACCAGATCAAGCGCCTCCGGGATCGTGGGTTCAACGAGGTGGTGCTGACCGGCGTGGATCTGACCTCATGGGGGTCCGACCTGCCGGGCACGCCGCGTCTCGGCGATCTGGTCATGCGGATCCTGAAGCTGGTGCCGGACCTGCCGCGTTTGCGGATTTCGTCCATCGATTCGATCGAGGCCGACGAGAACCTCATGCAGGCCATCGCCACCGAACCGCGCCTGATGCCGCACCTGCATCTGTCGCTTCAGGCCGGGGACGACATGATCCTCAAGCGCATGAAACGCCGCCATCTGCGCGACGACGCCATCCGCTTCTGCGAGGAGGCCCGCCGCCTGCGCCCGGATATCGTCTTTGGTGCCGACATCATCGCTGGTTTCCCGACCGAGACCGAAGCAATGTTCGAAAACTCGCTGAAGCTGGTCGGGGATTGCGGGCTGACATTCCTGCATGTCTTTCCCTACTCGGCCCGGAAAGGCACACCAGCTGCGCGAATGCCCGCTGTCAACGGCGCAGCGATCAAGGACCGCGCCGCCCGCCTACGCGCGGCAGGCGACGCCGCGCTGCGGGCGCATCTGGAGGCGCAGACTGGCCGTCGTCACCGGGTCCTGACCGAGGGGCCGCGCGTCGGCCGTACCGAGCAATTTACCGAAGTTGCGTTTCAAGCCGACATGCCGGAAGGGACGTTGATGGAGTTGGAAATCTCGGGGCATGACGGAACCCGCCTGACGGTCTGAGCGAAGCGATTACATCGCACCCGTCCAACTCTGGCAATCGCTGCATGATGCGTTAGAAACATCCGCCAAGGAGAATGCGCATGTCCGATCAGCCGACCCCGATGATGGCCCAGTATCTCGCGATCCGCGAGGCCAATCCGGGTGCGCTGCTGTTCTACCGCATGGGCGATTTCTACGAGATGTTCTTTGACGACGCGGTGCAGGCGGCGGCAGCACTGGACATTGCATTGACCAAGCGCGGCACCCATCAGGGTGAGCCGATCCCGATGTGCGGTGTGCCGGTCCATGCCGCCGAGAGCTATCTGCTGACACTGATCCGCAAGGGCTTCCGCGTCGCCATTGCCGAGCAGATGGAGGATCCCGCCGAGGCCAAGAAACGCGGCAGCAAATCCGTGGTCGCCCGCGATGTGGTGCGGCTGGTCACGCCCGGCACGCTGACCGAGGAAACCCTGCTGGAGGCACGGCGGCATAATTTCCTTGCCGCCTTTGCGCAGGTACGGGACGAAACCGCGCTCGCCTGGGTCGATATTTCGACCGGATCGCTCCGCGTGATGGCCTGCCCGGAGGCGCGGCTGGCCCCGGAACTGGCCCGCATCGCGCCGCGTGAATTGCTGGTCGCCGAGGGAAGCCGCCTTGAAGAACTTGCCGAGGAAGCCGGTGCAGCGCTGACCGAATTGCCGCCAACCAGCTTCGATTCAAGCGCCGCAACCCGCCGGCTGGCATCGCTGTTCAAGGTCGACACGCTGGACGGGTTCGGCAGCTTCACCCGCGCCGAACTCGCCGCAATGGGGGCGATTGCGGATTATCTGGAACTGACGCAGAAATCGCAGCTTCCCCTGATCCGCCCGCCTCAGCGCGAGCAGGTCGCAGGCTCGATGCAGATCGACGCGGCGACGCGGCGCAATCTGGAACTGACACAGGCGCTGTCCGGCGGGCGGGACGGCTCGCTTCTGTCGGCCATCGACCGGAGTTCGACCGCTGCCGGGGCGCGGCTGCTGGAACGGCGGATATCGGCCCCCTCACGCGATCTGGCGGTAATCCATGCCCGGCATGACGCCGTGCAGCATCTGGCCGAGGATGCCCGCCTGACCGCCGATCTGCGCGAGGCGCTGTCGCGGGTGCCGGATATGGACCGGGCGCTGTCACGGCTGGCACTCGACCGGGGCGGGCCGCGTGATCTGGGCGCGATCAGGGCCGGGCTAACGCAGGCAATCTCCGTCGCCGGGATGCTGGGTGAGGACGCGCCGCAGGTGTTGGCCGACGCTGCGCGCGACCTCACCGGCCATGACGAACTGATCGACCTGCTTGACGACGCGCTGATTGCCGAGCCGCCGCTGCTTGCGCGTGACGGGGGTTTCGTCGCGGCGGGGTTCGACAGCGATCTGGACGAAACCCGCCAGCTTCGTGACGAAGGTCGGGGCGTGATCGCGCGGATGCAGGGAGAATATGCGGAGCTTGCGGGCGTATCCAGCCTGAAGATCAAGCATAACAACGTGCTGGGCTACTTCATCGAGACGACCGCAACCCATGCGCAGAAGATGCTGGCTCCGCCGCTTTCCGAAACCTTCATTCATCGCCAGACAACGGCCAACCAGATCCGCTTCACCACGGTCGAGCTGTCCGAACTGGAAACCCGCATCGTCAATGCCCGCGATCGCGCGCTTGAGATGGAACGCGCCATTTTCGCCCGCCTCCGCGACGCCGTTCTGGCCGAGGCCGCACCTATCGGACAAGCGGCCCGCGCTTTGGCCGAGATCGACCTCACGGCTGCATTCGCCGATCTGGCCACCGGCGAGGGCTGGACCCGTCCGCAGGTTGACGAAACCCGCGCCTTCGAGATCGAGGCCGGGCGTCACCCGGTCGTCGAACGCGCGCTGAAACGCAAAGCCGACAGCTTCGTCGCCAATGACTGCGCGCTGACCGAAGGCGACACCCCGGCGATCTGGCTGCTGACCGGCCCGAACATGGCCGGTAAATCGACCTTCCTGCGGCAGAATGCGCTGATTGCGATCCTCGCGCAGGCCGGGTCTTTCGTGCCTGCCACGCGCGCGCATATCGGCCTTGTCAGCCAGCTTTTCTCGCGCGTCGGTGCGGCGGACGATCTGGCACGCGGACGCTCGACCTTTATGGTCGAGATGGTTGAAACCGCGGCGATCCTCAATCAGGCCGATGATCGCGCTTTGGTGATCCTTGACGAGATCGGACGCGGCACGGCGACCTGGGACGGCTTGTCGATTGCTTGGGCCGTGATGGAAAACCTGCAAGCCGTCAATCGCTGCCGGGCGCTGTTCGCGACGCATTACCACGAGCTTACCGCGCTCGCGGCCAAGCTGGACGGCGTCGAGAATGCCACCGTCGCCGTGCGCGAATGGGAGGGGGAGGTGATCTTCCTCCATGAGGTCCGAAAGGGTGCCGCCGACCGTTCCTATGGCGTGCAGGTGGCGCGTCTGGCAGGACTGCCGGAGGCCGTGGTGACGCGTGCCCGCGATATTCTCAACCTTCTGGAATCGGGCGAGCGTGAGGGGGCGGTTCACCCGGCGGAGATCATCGACGACCTGCCGCTGTTCCGCGCGGCCCCGCCCGCACCTGCCGCGCCTGTGGCGAAGGAAAGTGCGGCTGAGGCGCGGCTGAAGGAGGTCAATCCTGACGGGCTGACGCCGCGGGAGGCGTTGGATCTGGTTTATGAGTTGCGGATGCTGGTGCAGGACGGGTAAGCGCGTGCGGGTGGTGCGTTGAAACGCACCCTACAGGGGCATTTTGACGAAGGCTTCGCGTAGCGCCTCTGACCATGCTTCCGACATCTCGGAGAATTGCGGATCGCTTTGCAGGATGCGGCGCTTGGCGCTGACCTGACAGGCATCTTTCTCGATAATCGCAAGATCTAGCGGCATGCCCACAGACAGGTTCGACTTCATCGTCGAGTCCATCGACAGCAGAACCGCCTTCTGCGCGTCCTCAAGGCTGGTCGCCGGTGTCACCACCCGGTCGAGGATCGGCTTGCCGTATTTATGCTCCCCGATTTGCAGATAGGGCGTGTCCTCGGTCGCCTCGATATGGTTGCCCTCGGGATAGACCAGAAACAGCCGCATATCGCCGCCCGCCCGCTGACCGGCCACGATCATGCTGGCGGATGCCTGGCTTTGGCCCAGATCGGTGTGTTGAGAGGCAATCTCGCGCCGCGTCCGTGCAAGGGCCTCTCCGATCACGTCGACCACGCCGAGCATGGAGGATGCCTTCATGATCGAGCTGAGTTCGGTCGCATCCGGATGTTCGATCGCTTCCTGAAGCCGCGCAATCGTCGTTTGCGTGACCGACAGGCTGCCTGCGGTCATGATTGCTATCACCCGCTCGCCGGGTTCTTCGAAGAAGAACATCTTGCGGTAGGTGGATATGTTATCCAGCCCCGCATTGGTCCGCGTATCGGACAGCAAAACCAGCCCGGCATTCAGCTTCAGCGCAACACAATAGGTCATGATCGGCCCAACGATTCGTTCGAGCCGGAAATTATGCGTCGACCCGTTCGACCGCAACCTTCACATCAAGCTTCTCCGCGCCGCCCATGGCCGTGACACCACGGATGGGGGCCGCGTCGCGCGCATCCAGACCGGAGCCGGTCCGCACATAGAATTCGTTCGGACAGGTCTCATTCGCCGCATCGAACCCGACCCAGCCGAGCCCGTCGATATAAAGCTCAGCCCAGGCATGGGCGGCCTCGTGGGCATTGCCTTCCGCATCCGCATGCAGATAGCCCGAGACATAGCGCGCCGGAACGCCGCGCGCCCGCGCCATTGCAATCAGGACATGGGCGTGGTCCTGACACACACCTTCGCCCTGTGACAGCGCCTGCGCGGCCGTCGTCAGCCCGTTGGTCACGCCCGGCCTGTAGGCGACCCGCTCATGCACGATATGCGACAGGGCATGCGCAAGGTCGAGCTGCGATAGCTCGGCCCCCGGACCGGCGGCAAAATCTTTGATCGCCTCGTCTGGCGAGGTGCTTTCGGTCGTTTGCAGGTAAACCATCGGATGGATCATCTCACGATGGCCGCGCAATACGCCCGCAAGGTCGGTCGTCTCGACCTCCCCTTCGATCCGCACCGGGACCTGCTCGACCGGGCCGTGAATGGTCCAAAGCTGGACCCAATCGCCGGCACCGTCGCGAAACCCTGCGCCGGGTTCCGCCGCGCCCATATCGACCGTCCAGTCGATCACTTTCTGACCCTGAAAGACCGAGGGCGTCATGCGCAGGCTCTGAACGCCGAAGCTCACCGGGCGTTCGTAATCGTAAACGGTGTGGTGGGTAATCCTGAGCCGCATGTTCAGCCCCTTCCGTGAAAGAAATCGTTCTGGACGCAAGTCGCGATACGACCGATCTCGATGATGAAGTCGGTGAGGAATTCGTGCAGCCCCTCATCGAAAATCTCGTCAATATCCAGCGCCGCGAAACGGTCGGCAAGCGCCTGCGCCCGGTCGCGCGCGCTGTGCGGCACCTCCTCGCCATATCGGCGCAGCAGGCAGTCGAGATGCCAGAGCGCCTCGTTCACCGAGGTGATCAGCGAACGCGGCGCTTCGCCGTTCAGGATCAGGAAATGCGCAACCCGCGAGGCGCTGACATCGTCACCGTAAGCCCAGTGGAACGACCTGTGGGCCGAAAGCGCACGCAAGATCACTTGCCACTGGTAGTTGTCGAGGCCGGAGCCGACAAATTCGACCCGCGGCAAGAGGACGAAATATTTCACATCCAGCACACGCGCCGTCGAATCCGCCCGTTCGAGCGCATAGCCGAGTTTCATGAAATGGAACCCATCATTGCGAAGCTGCGTGCCATCAATCGCGCCATGCACGGTCGAGGCATGGCGGGCCACCATATCGGCCAGATCGGCGGCGTCCTCCTGCCCCGGATCCATGCCCCGCATTTCCTGCCAGGCAACATTCAGCGCGTCCCAGACCCGGCTGGTCAGCGCGGTGCGCACGATACGGCCGGATTCGCGCGCGTTATACATGCAGCTTGCGACCGAGGAGGGGTTGTTGCGGTCGAAGATCATGAATCTCTCCATGTTCTCCTCGCTCAGTTCATCATAGCTGCGATGATAAAGATCAGACGCGGCGGAGGCGCGCAGAAGCGACTGCCACTCGTTCTGATAACCCTCCGCCGTGTTCGGCAGCAGGGTAATCCTCGCGCCGACTTCGAACAGGCGAGAGGCGGTTTCGGCGCGTTCCATATGACGGCCGAGCCAGAAGAGGTTGGATGCGGTACGGCTAAGCATGATCTTTCCCCTTATTCCGACAGGACCCAGGTGTCCTTGACGCCCCCGCCTTGCGACGAGTTGACGACCAGACTGCCCTCTTTCAACGCCACGCGTGTCAGACCGCCCGGCACCAGTTCGATACGTTCGCCGCACAGGCAGAAGGGGCGCAGATCGACATGGCGCGGCGCGATGCCTTCCTCGACGAAAGTCGGGCAGGTGGACAGCGACAAGGTGGGTTGGGCGATATAGTTATTCGGGTTCTTCTCGATCAGCTTGCGGAACTTCTCGATCTCCTCCTTGGTCGAGCGCGGCCCGACCAGCATCCCGTAACCGCCGGAGCCGTGGACCTCCTTCACGACGAGATCGGGAAGATTGTCCATAACGTATTTGTAATCTTCGTCCTTCCAGAGCGTCCATGTGTCGACATTCTTCAGGATCGGTTCCTCGCCAAGATAGAACCGGACCATTTCAGGCACGAAGGTATAGATGGCCTTGTCATCCGCGACACCCGCACCGGGCGCGGAACAGATCGAAACGCCGCCGGAGCGATAGACATCCATCAGTCCCGGAATGCCCAGCATGGAGTCTCGCCGGAAGGTCAGCGGATCGATGAAGGCGTCGTCGATCCGGCGATAGATGACATCCACCTTCTTCGGCCCCTCGGTCGTGCGCATGAAGACGAATTCACCGTCAACGAACAAATCCGCCCCTTCGACCAGCTCGATGCCCATCAGGTTGGCGAGGAAACTATGTTCGTAATAGGCGCTGTTGAAATGGCCGGGCGTGAGGATCACCACGCGGGGTTTCCCCTCACATTTCTTGGGCGCAACCGATTCCAGGGTCCGGCGCAAAAGCTCAGGATAGCCATCAACGGGCTCGATACGGTTGCCGCGGAACAGTTCCGGGAACATCCGCATCATGATTTCACGGTTTTCGAGCATGTAGCTGACACCGGACGGGGTTCGGCAATTGTCCTCCAGAACGAAGAAATCGTCGCGGCCCGTGCGCACGAGGTCGATCCCGATGATATGGCTGTAAACGCCGCGCGGCGGTACGAAGCCGACGACCGCTTTTTCATAGGCTTCATTCTGATAAACCAGCCGCGCCGGAATGCGGCCTGCGCGCACGATTTCACCACGGGAGTAGACATCCCGCAGGAACGCGTTCAGCGCCTTGGCCCGCTGCTTGATCCCACGCTCCAAACGACGCCATTCATTTTGCGTGAACACTCTCGGCATCATGTCAAACGGGATAAGCCGGTCCGGATCGCCGCCCTCGCCATACACCGCAAAGGTGATCCCGATCCGGCGAAACAGCGCCTCCGCCTCGGCCTGTTTCATCTGCCGGAAATCGGCAGGCATATGGTCGACCCAGTCCGAGAGGCTCGCATAAGCTTCCCGCACCTGCTCGCCGTCGAACATTTCGTTGTAATACATTTGCTCCCCCGTCACTTCCGCCACAAAGCCAACCTGCCCCGCAGCGCCTCCGACTTAAAGTCGGCTTGCTATTCTAACGAGTCTAATTGGGTGAGGTTCCAGCATCTGCCCATTTTATGAGCAACCAAGACCCTGTTTAACCTCCCCGTCAATTGCCTTAAACTGACAACAAAATACGTCAAAAAAAACGAGGCAGCCATGAACAGGTTTTTGAAGCTTTGCATCCTGATGCTGGTCGCGTCCTGTGGAGGAGGGAACTACTCCGCCCCGCGCAACCTCGACAATGCCTGCGGCATCATTCGCGAGCGGCCCGCCTATTTTCGGGCAATGAAACGAACCGAGCGCCGTTGGGGCATCCCGATTGCCGTGCAGATGGCGACGATTCATCAGGAATCGAAATTCATCGGCGACGCCCGCACGCCGCATCAATATGCGCTCGGCATCATTCCGGTTGGCCGGCAAAGCTCTGCGTATGGGTACAGTCAGGCTCTGGACGGAACCTGGGAGGAATATCAGCAATCTACCGGCAACCGCCGGGCACGCCGCGACAATATCAACGATGCCACCGATTTCATGGGTTGGTATATGGACGGCTCCACCCGCAGCCTCGGCATCGCCAAATCCGACGCCCGCAGCCAGTATCTGGCCTATCATGAGGGCCGTGGCGGTTTCTCACGCGGCTCCTATCGCTCAAAGGGTTGGCTGGTCAATGTCGCCAATCGGGTGCAGTCGCGGGCGGAAATGTACCAGACCCAGCTTTATCGCTGCCGCTGATCGGCCAAGGCGTTTGGAATATCGAACCGACAGCGGGCCGATCACCGGCGAATGTCGCTTCAGGACCGGTAAAGATGCTTGGCTGACGGCATAAAAAAGGCCCCGAAAACGGGGCCTTTCTTTTTGGGACCGGATCAGATCACGGTGCCATCAGATCGCAGCGAAGGGATTGCTTCGCAACGCGCCCGCAGGTTTTCTGCGCATCCGACTGAGACAGACCGACAAGGGTCGCTTCAAAGCCGCTGGACGATTCGCGGATATTGCGCAGCGCACCGTCGAGCAACTCGCTCTCCTGCATGGCGATCTGGATCAGCCGGGCATCTGCCTGATCGCGGGTCTTGAAGCGACCAAGCGAAACGCCCCAAGCCTGCCCGCCGGAGGACGACGCACGAGACACTTTTTCGGTCGGACGCGCCTCCGGCCCCTCACCGGCGGAGCTTCCGATAATCACCGTTTCGGAGCGGCGCTGCGGTTTCGGTGACGTTTCCAGCGTCAGGTCGGCATTCGACCGCTTGGCGACGTCGGAGGTGCTCGCCGCCGCAATCGCCGGTGAAGCCGCGCCACGGCTACGCGGCGCGCGGATCGGTCGTGCCGACACCGACAAACCCCCTTGCGACGCGCTGGCAACAACCGTAGCAGTCATCGCTTCCTTCACCGCATCATTCGTCGCAGCCGCAGTCGACGCCACCTGGGAAGGTCGCCTTGGCGGGCGCGAACTGCTGGCCAGTCTGCGGACCCCGGTCGCGGCACCGCTCGCCGCGGCTTGCTTGGCAGGCGCGGCCTGCGGTTTCGTCGCAGCGAGCGCCATTGCCTCGTTCAACGCTGTGTTCAGGCTTTTCGTCGCAACCGTGGCCGTCGAGGGCTGCGGCTTTTTAAGCGAAGCAGGACGCGCCGCCGGGGCGGTACTGGCAGCAGCAACCGCGACCTTGCGGCTGGATTTTCGCTGCACGATATATTGCGGCGGCGCAGGTTTGACCTCACGCACACGGGTCGGCGCGCGGCCAAAGCCCATATCCAGCAGCTTCGCCATCGTGGCGTTACGCTGCGCCGTGGAGGTGCCCCCGAATACGGTCGCGATGATGCGCTTCGATCCGCGCTGCGCCGACGCGGTCAGGTTGAACCCCGCAGCCCGCGTATATCCGGTCTTGATCCCGTCAGCGCCGCTGTAATTGTCGAGGAATGTCCGGTTGGTCGAACGCACCGTCGCGATCCCGGCATCGGCAGAACGCCGCGAGAAGATCGGGTAATATTGTGGAAAATCATAGAAAAGCCGGCGACCAAGGATCGTCATGTCGCGCGCGGTCGAAAAATGACCGGACTGGGTCAGGCCGTTCGCATTCCGGAACTGGCTGTTCCGCATGCCCAATGCCTGCGCCATGCGGGTCATCTGGTTGGCGAAATTGGCCTCCGACCCGGCAAGGTTCTCACCGATGGCGGTCGCTGCATCATTGGCCGATTTGATCGCCGCCGCGCGGATCAGATAGCGCAGTTCGATCTTCTGCCCCGCCCGCAGCCCCAGCTTTGACGGCACCTCATTCGCGGCTTTGGTTGAAATCGTGAACTTGGTATCAAGCCGGACCTGCCCGCGTTCAATCGCCGTAAACGCCATATAAAGCGTCATCATTTTCGTCAGCGACGCCGGATGAAGACGGGTATCTGCGTTTTGAGCGTGAATTTGCTTACCGGTTCGACCATCCATAACGAATGCTGCGAATGGTGCAGCCTGGACGGCAACGGGAATCAGGAACGCCATAAGCGTCAGCAATCCTGCGCGGAACATCGTGCTGAATCTGGTCACTGTCTCGATCTCTTTTGCCTGTAGCGGCCCTTTTTTATCCTAGGCCGTCATTTATTAGCATAGAATAGCACAACGGGAACGCCCCGGAAACCTTGCATTTGATGGATTTCGGCGGGGCGAAGGCGTCCCCGGCGAAAAACGCAAAAGCAGCCGATGGCCCGATGGGGTTTCATTGTCAACAAAACCTCCTATATTCATGGCAAATTCAAACTTGCCCGAAATTGAAATATGCCCCAAGACCCCGGTGATCGCGAGGATTCAGATCTCGCAGTCAAACCTCGTTCAAAGTCGCAGCGCCCGCCGATGTACAAGGTGCTGTTGCTGAATGACGACTTCACACCGATGGAGTTCGTCGTTCATGTGCTTGAGCGACTATTCGCCATGTCGCACTCGCAGGCGATGGCGATCATGCTGACTGTCCACCGAAAAGGTGTGGCAGTGGTCGGCGTGTTTTCGCATGAGATCGCGGAAACCAAAGTGGCGCAGGTCATGGAACTGGCGCGCCGTCAGCAGCATCCGCTGCAATGCACCATGGAAAAAGAATAGCGCATGCGCTCTGCACGGCTTGAACTGGCCTTTCCTGACGGCGTTGCGGATCGGGCGCTGGTCATCGGCGCTGACGGGTCCGAAGAGCTTCCCGGTTTCGACCGGGCACGAACCGAGATCGTCGAGCAGCACGCCCATCATTTCAACGCGCTGACCGCCCGGGGCTGGCAGGTCGGTTTTCAGGCCCGGGGCGAGTTCCGCACCATCCTCGTTTCAATACCCAGATCGCGGGACGCCGCGCGTGCGCGGATTGCCGAGGCGGCAGCGCATCTGGCACCCGATGGCGCGCTTTGGATCGACGGGCAGAAAACCGATGGGATAGAGGCGATTCTTAAAGAAACGAAGCAGTTTGGCGGCGTTTCTGATGTGATGTCCAAGGCACATGGCAAAATAGCCCGGATCAATGATCCGGCGGCCATCCCCCTTGACTGGGCGGCGGCGGCGCTGACACCAGCGCCGGGGTTCACGACGCGGGCGGGAATGTTCTCGGCAGATCGGATCGATCCGGGATCGGCGGCACTGGCAGCGGCGCTGCCTGATCGTCTGCCTACCCGGATTGTGGAATTGGGTTCCGGTTGGGGCTGGCTGGCGGCACAAATTCTGACGCATCCCGGTGTGGAGACCCTTCACCTCGTTGAGGCTGACCACGCCGCCCATCTCTGCGCTCAGCAGAACATCAATGATCCGCGCGTTCATTTCCACTGGGCCGATGCGCGTAGTTTCCGGCTGCCGGACCCGGTGAACGGGGTGATCATGAACCCACCTTTTCACGAAGGCCGTGCGGCTGACCCGAAATTGGGAATCGCGTTCATAAAAGCGGCGGCGTCGCTGTTGACCGGCGCCGGGCGGCTCTGGATGGTCGCGAACCGGCATCTGCCCTATGAGGCGGCGCTGGATCAGTATTTCGGCGAGTTCAGCGAAATCGCCGGAGACAACAAATTCAAGATATTATCCGCCACACGCGCGCGGAGGGGGCAAAGCTCATGAGCCGATCGCTCGAAGGAAGAACCGCCATCGTCACCGGCGCGGGCCACAGTGTTGGTCTGGCTGTTGCAAGGCAATTATATGATCGCGGCGCGAATGTGATGTTCGCCGACAGTGACGAGGCCGCCCTGAATAACGAAATGGCGCGCTTCGAGGATGACGGGCGGGCGCGCAGCTTCTCCGCCGACATGTCGCAGCGGCTTTCGATGGCAAACCTGCTGTCAGCAACCATAGACGCCTTTGATCGTGTTGACATGCTGGTCAACGCCCATCGGCTGCTGAAAGCCGATGATCCGCTGGACACCAGCGGCGATGCTCTGGAAGAAATGCTGCGCCAGAACCTGCTGGCCGGGTTGCGGCTGTCACAGATCGTGGCCAAGCGGATGATCCTTCAGAACGAGGATGCCGAGCCCGACGGCATGGCGGGCGCCATCGTCAATATGACGACGCTCGCCGCACAGCGCCCGCATCCTGAGCTTCTGGCCTATTCCATCGCGTCGGCGGCGCAGGATCAGGCGACGCGCGCGCTGGCGCTGGCGCTGGCGCCGCACCGGATCAGGGTGAATTCTGTCGCCTTTGGTTCGGTGATGACGACCGAGCTGAAATGCACGCTCAAGGAGCATCCGGAGCTGCGTGACGGCATCATTCGCGGCACGCCAATGGGCCGGATCGCGGAATCGGAGGAATTGGCCGACGCGGTTCTGTATCTTGTCGGAGACGGGGCCGGCTTCGTCACCGGCCAGATCGTAAATGTCGATGGCGGTCGCAGCCTGCTGGATCCGGTGCAGGCGGCGATGTTCTAGGCCTCTTCAGGGTAAGCCGCGCGGCACTGGCGGACGGCCTCCTGCGCGCGCCGGGCTTCTACGTCCAGCTTTGCCTGCAAATTATCGCGCGTACGCTCTTCCGCCGCCGGATCGATGGGAACCCTGTAACGTTCGGTGTCCAGCCGATCCCGCCAGCAACCGTAATACACGACCTGAATTTCGCCATCCTTGTTGCGCACGGGACGCTGGCAGGTCTCATATTCCGTGCGGACGACCTCCCGCTCTCGCCATGCGTAGCCTCGGGCGAGATTGGCGTTGGTTTCCTCCAGCAGATTGGTCAGGGCCCTGTATTCGCGGGTGTTGCTGCGAATACAGCGTTCCTGCGGGGTGCCGCAGCCAGCCAAAAGTGCGAGCGGAACAAGCAGAGCGATTTT
Organism: Paracoccus sp. SCSIO 75233; assembly: GCF_027912675.1. NCBI lineage: Bacteria > Pseudomonadati > Pseudomonadota > Alphaproteobacteria > Rhodobacterales > Paracoccaceae > Paracoccus > Paracoccus sp. SCSIO 75233. Next base: position 2,123,525 of record NZ_CP115757.1, read on the forward strand.
GCGGATCATTGGTGGCCTTTGCAGGTTTTTCATACCGAAACCTTATCGGCGCGGCGCGATGCGGGCAAATCAACTCTCGCATTCTCACGCGGCTTAATATGTGGTTTTCCTGCCAGCGATATTGCGGTGTCGCATCGGCAGGGTTAAGCCGTCGACCCGAAGCATCCATCGAAAACCGGCGGCTCCGCCGGTTCTTCCGCAGGAGCCGCTATGGACGAAATGGAAACAGAGCGCCGCCGCGCCGCAGACTGGTTTCGCGAATTGCGCGACCGGATCACGGCCTCATTCGAGGCACTGGAGGACCGCGGACCCGATACCGCGAAGCCAGGTCGTTTCGAGATCACGCCGACCGAACGCGCGGAGAACGGTGGTGGCGGGATCATGTCGGTCATGCGCGGCGGACGGGTTTTCGAGAAAATCGGGGTGAACTGGTCCGAAGTTCACGGCACGTTGTCGCCCCGAGCGCAGGCCGCGATGGCAGCACGCGGCGTACCGGGGATGGAACAGGACGGGCGCTTCTGGGCCTCCGGCATCAGCCTTGTCGCACATATGCAGAACCCGCACGCACCAGCAGTCCACATGAATACGCGGATGTTCTGGACCCCGCAAGCATGGTGGTTCGGGGGCGGGGCAGACCTGAACCCGTGCATAGAATATGCCGAGGATACCGCGCATTTCCACGCCAGGCTGAAGGACGCCTGCGACGCGCATGATCCCAGCTATTATGAACGCTTCAAGGCATGGGCCGACGAATATTTCTTTATTCCCCATCGTGGCCGGGCACGCGGTGTCGGCGGGGTTTTCTACGACGACCTGAACTCCGGCAACTGGGAGGCGGACTTTGCGTTTACACGGGCAGTCGGTGAGGCGTTTCTGCCTGCTTTCCTTCCGCTGACCGAGAAACGCAGCGGTACTGCATGGAACGCCGCCGACAAGGACCTGCAGCTCGTTCATCGCGGCCTTTATGCGGAATATAACCTCGTCTATGACCGCGGCACGAAATTCGGGCTGGAAACCGGGCATAATGCCGATGCGGTTCTGATGAGCCTGCCGCCGATGGCAAAATGGGTTTAGCCGCCCGCTGCGGCCTCCGCCTCACGGTAGAAGCGTGCCATTGTCAGCGCACGGGTGGCATTAAGCAGCGCAAGCGCCAACCACAATCCATGATTGCCAAAGGCTGAGGGCAGCAGGATCAGCGCAGGGATGTAGACCGCGACCGCCTCGATCATTGTCTTGCGCATGCGCCCTGTCAGCGTCGCGCCGATGAATATTCCGTCGAACATATAGCTGGCCACGCTGACAAGCGGCATCGCCACCAGCCAAGGCAGATAACGCCGCGCTTCCTCCCGCACTTCGGGCGCCGTCGTCAGAAGGTCGATGATCGCGGGGCCGAAGACCGCGAATATGAGCGCGAGCAGCATGGCACAACCGACACCCCACGCCGAACTCAGCACCGAACTGCGGCGCAGCATATCGGGTCGCCGCGCACCAACCGCCTGCCCCACAAGCGACTCGGCGGCGAAGGCGAACCCGTCCAGACCGAACGCAGCAAATTGCAGAAACTGGATCAGTATCTGGTTTGCTGCGAGTGTGACGTCACCCTGCCCCGACGACAGGAACATAAAGCTGGTCATCGACGCGATCAGCAGCATCGAACGGATCATGATATCGGCATTGACCCGGACGAGCCGGAGCAGTTTTTGCCGCGCGAATATCCCGACCTGCCTCGCCGACGCGCGGAGCGCATGGCGGCAGAACCACAGACCGAGTGCCAGACCGGACAACTCCGCGATCAGCGTGGCCGTGGCGATACCGCCAACGCTCCATCCGAGACCGAGCACAAAGACGAAATCCAGCGCGACGTTCAGACCATTTTGCAGGACTTGCAGGATCAGGACATCGCGCGTCCGTTCCATCGCGATCATCCAGCCGGTGATCGCATAAAGCGCAATCGTCGCCGGCGCGCCCCAGATCCGGATGGAGAGATATTCCAACGCCAGCCGCTCGACCTCATCGCTTGCGGGGGCGAGCCGGAAGGCCAGTGGGAACAACAGCGGATACAGCAAGATCAGCAAGACCCCGGCAACGCCCGCGATGGACAGGGCACGGATCAGATGGGCACCGATTTCCGCGTCGTCCCCCGCACCATGTGCCTGCGCGACCAGACCTGAGGTGCCCATGCGCAGAAAGCCGAAAACCCAGTAGATGGAGGTCAGGATAACGGCACCGATCCCGACCGCGCCGATTGGCGCGGCCTCGCCAAGTTGGCCGATCACGCCCGTATCGACCGCCCCGAGCAGCGGAATGGTCGCATTCGACAGCACAATCGGCAGCGCAATCGCCAACACCCGGCGATTTGTGACGGTCCCGCCCTGCCTCATGGCTCAGCTTTGCGGCATCAGAAAATGCGCCGTTGCCTGCGCGAACAGCTTCGCCCGGTTGTCCTGCCATGCCTCGATATGAACCGAGGCGTAGCGGCGGCCCGACCTGACCACGCGGGCGCGCGCATAGGCATCGCGCGGCAACCTCGAACGGAGGTAATCGACCGTGAAGTCAATCGTCTTGGGCAAACGCAGTGGCGTATCCTGATCGGATTCAGACAGGCGGATGCGACCCGATTCCATATCCTCCCACATCGCGGACCAGGCCAGTTCAACAACGCCCGCGATCTCAAGGAAAGCGGCAGTTGCGCCGCCGTGAAGTGCTGGCAGCAGCGGATTGCCGATCAGCTTCTCGTCATAGGGCATGACAGCGGTCAATTCATCGCCACGCCGATCGAACTCGATACCCATCCAGCGGATATAGGGCACCGACTGGATCAAGGTCCGCAGGGCCGTATCGCGCCGCGATTTGATTTCATGCAGGGGTTCGTTCCGGTCTACCATCTTACCGTCCCAACGTGAATGCGCCGCTTGCCGAGGCGACGGGATTGGCACGGTCGTCATCGAATGCCTCCGCCCGGACGAAGGCCACCGAGCGGGTCACATGATAGCATTTTGCGACGGCCCGGATACGCTGACCGCGTGTCGCGCCGCGCATATAGTCGATCCGCAGGTCTATGGTCGCGGTCGATTTCGGCGCCGTCGGATGCGTCAGCACCGCCGCCCCGCAGCAGGTATCCATCAAGGCAGAAACGACACCGCCATGAACGATCCCGCTTTTCGGATCGCCGACGAAGTTTTCATCCCAACCCATCGAAATCTCGGCCTCACCCGCCCCGATACGGTCGAGCCCCATGCCAAGCGCACGGGCATGAGGGATCGCCTCGATAAACTGGCGGGCAATCCGGTCGCGCGCGACCTCAGCGGCGTTGTCTTCTGTCATGCTGCGTCCCCTGGCTTGCTGTAACATCCTGATAAACGGGTGCGGCAGGTAGTCGCAATAGCCGGGTGGGCTCGGATGTCGCGCCACCCCTCACCACACTGTTGCGACATTGCGACCAAGGGGTTAGCGTGAAAACAGATTTCTCTGACGCACAGGATTACGATGCCCGTTTCAGATGAGCTTAGTTTCAAGGAGATGTGCGCCTGTTTTGACGTGACACCACGGACGCTGCGTTACTACGAATACATTGAACTGCTGCAACCGAGGAAAGAGGGCCGCTCACGGTTTTACTCGGCGCGCGAAGTGGCCCGGATGACATTGATTCTGCGCGGGCGGAAATTCGGCTTTTCTCTGGAAGAGATCCGTCAGTGGCTTGAGCTTTACGACCGGAAAGGCGATCGCGAGCAGTATGAGGTCTGGATCGGCATGGCCAATCAGCAACTCGACGTGCTGGCGAATCAAAAGGCCGACATCGAGGCCGCGATAGACGATCTGCGCCAGCTTCGCGATGAAACGGTCGAGATCCTGCAGAACATGGACTGACAACCGAAACCGGATTCCGCCCCAAAATTACATCGGTCATTGTGACGCAGCGTCTTAGTTTACGTTCGCGTCAACTTTCGGCACTCTCACCCCATGTTCGGAATTGAGCTTCGGGGAGGGGCAGCAATGAACGATGAGCTCATGACAATTGGGCAGATGTGCGAGAAGTTCGACGTAACGCCGCGCACGCTCCGTTTCTACGAATCCCGCGAACTGATCTCGCCCGAACGGCGCGGCCAGCACCGGCTCTATAACCGTCGGGATCGCGGGCGGTTGAAACTCATTCTCCAGGGCAAGCGTTTTGGCTTCAGCCTTGAAGATATTCGGCAGCTTCTGGAGCTCTACGATCCGACCGGCGACAATATGGCGCAGATAACGGCGACAATCGCTGCGTCGCATGAACGTCTGGCCGACATGATCCGCCAGCGGGACGAGCTGACCTATGCGATTGACGACCTCACGCAGAAACTTGCGGAAGCCGAGCAACTTCTGACCGCGCGCAAAAGTGCCTGATTCAGCAAACGACACAGTTAAACCGACAGGATAAAAGATGCCAATTTACAATGCCCCCGTTCGTGACATGCAGTTCATCCTTCATGATGTGCTTGAAGTTTCCGCCTCCGGGTTGCCCGGCCACGAAGAGCTGGATCGTGATTTCACCGAAGCCGTTCTGGAAGCCGCCGGCAAGCTCGCCAGCGAGGTGCTTACGCCGCTGAACGTAGTCGGGGACCAGCAGGGCTGCACACTGGAAAACGGCGTCGTTCGCACCCCGGATGGGTTTGGCGAGGCGTTCGAACAGATGAAGGAAGGCGGATGGACCGCGCTTGACTGCGACCCGGAATATGGCGGTCAGGGCATGCCCTATCTGCTGGGTCTCGCAACGGGTGAGGTGTTTGTCTCGGCCAATATGGCCTTCAATATGTATCAGGGCCTGACCCACGGTGCCTATTCCGCGATCCATGCCCACGGCACCGATGAGCAGAAGCAGAAATATCTGCCCAAGATGGTGTCCTGCGAATGGACCGGCACCATGAACCTGACCGAGCCGCATTGCGGCACCGATCTGGGCCTGCTGCGCAGCAAGGCGGAACCGCAGGATGACGGGTCCTATCTGATCACGGGTCAGAAGATTTTCATCTCGGCCGGCGATCACGACATGTCGGAAAACGTCATTCATCTGGTCTTGGCCAAGGCACCGGGCGGCGGCGAAAGCACCAAGGGCATCTCGCTTTTCATCGTGCCGAAATTCCTCGTGAACGAGGATGGCAGCCTTGGCGACCGCAACAATGTCTCCGTCGGCAATCTTGAAGAGAAGATGGGGATTCACGGCAACTCTACCTGCGTGATGAATTACGACGGCGCGAAAGGCTGGCTGCTGGGTGATCTGCACAAGGGCATGCGCGCCATGTTCACCATGATGAACGAAGCCCGTATCGGCGTCGGTCTGCAAGGCTATGCGCTGGCGGAGGCCGCTTATCAGAACGCGGTTGAATACGCCAAGGACCGCCTTCAGGGGCGCGCCGTCACCGGGGCCGAGAACCCCGAAGGTCCGGCCGATCCGCTGATCGTGCATCCCGACATCCGCCGCAGCCTGATGGATCAAAAGAGCTTCCTTGAGGGCGCGCGGATGCTGGCATTCTGGGGCGCACATCAGATCGACCGCGCCCATAGCGGAGATGAGGCTGCGGAAGGGCTGATTTCCCTGATGACGCCGGTCATCAAGGGTTTCCTGACCGACAAGGGTTTCGATACGACGGTGCTCGCGCAGCAGGTTTATGGCGGCCACGGCTATATCGAGGAACACGGCATGAGCCAGTTCGTCCGCGATGCCCGGATCACCATGATCTACGAAGGCGCAAACGGTGTTCAGGCGCTCGATCTGGTTAGCCGCAAGCTGGCACAGGATGGCGGCAAGCATGTAATGGCCTTCTTTGAAAGCGTGAAAGCCTTCATCAAGGAACATGAAGGAAACGAGGCATTGAAGGCCGATTTCCTCGAACCGCTGAAAGCAGCCTCGAAGGATCTTCAGGCGGCGGCCATGTTCTTCATGAATAACGGCATGAAGAACCCGAACCATGCGCTGGCCGGGTCTTATGACTTCATGCATCTGTTCGGCCATACCGCGCTCGGGTTCATGTGGGCACGGATGGCGGTTGCCGCTCAGAAAGCGCTCGATGAGGGCACCGGCAACGATGATTTCTACAAAACCAAGCTGGCAACCGGTCGTTACTACATGAAACGGCAGCTTCCGATGACGGGCACACATCTGGCGCGCATCGAATCCGGCGCTGATCCGGTAATGGAACTGGACGCGGAGCAGTTCTGAGGGCTTGATGGTCGCGGCGGTCTCCGCCGCGACATCTGATCATAAAGGAGCTTTGATATGAACTTTTCCCTAACGCGCGTTTCCGTGGCGGCAATTGCTGTCGCCGCCACGCTGGCCCTCGGGGCATGCGCCACGATGACCACCCCGGCCAGCGAGAGCTATACGACAACCACGCTGCTGACCGAAGACGCGAAACAGTCGCTCGAAGCGCGCGTCAACGCATTTGATCGCGACCTCACGCAAGGGAATATGGCTTCCGTCGTCGAATACCTGCCGCCGAAGATGATCGACATGCTGGCCGAAGAGGTCGGCGCGCCGCCGGAATTCCTGAAAGCGGCTGTCGGCTCGATGATCGAAGGCATGACGCAAGAAATCGACATCGTGGGCTACAGCGACATATCGCAGGCTCTGGTCGGGACGACGAGCACCGGCATGCCCTATGCGCTGATCCCCGGCGCGGCCCGGTTCACAGCGGGTGGAGAGACCTTTACCGACCAAAGCACGACGCTGGCCCTGATGGATGAGGGCGAATGGTACCTCGTCGGGCTTTCGGACGCGGAAACGGTCGAAGATGTCCGCGAGGCCTATCCCGAGTTCAGAACCGTTACGCTGCCCAGCGGCTGAGACCTGCCTTAGAAACCGGTCCGGCGGCTTCCCGCCGGACCAATGACATCACCGGCGTGCAAAAGCGCCATGAGACCGAACCGAACGGGAGGAAACATGACCGCGCAACTCTGGTGCTTTGGCGAAAGCGGCAATGCCTACAAGGCCGCGCTGACAATGGAACTGGCCGGTTATGACTGGCAAGCCGTCTATGTGGATTTCTTCAACGGCGAGACCCGCACGCCGGAATTCCGCAAGCTGAACGACATGGGCGAAGTCCCCGTCTTTCGCGAGGGCGACCTGACCCTGACGCAATCGGCGGTCATCCAGCTTCACATCGCAGAAAAGACCGGCAAGTTCCTCGGCTCGGACCGGAACGAGGTTCTGCGCTGGCTGATGTTCGACAATCACAAACTGTCCGGTCAGGCCGGGCCCGCCCGTTTCCTGCAGAACTTCATCCCCGAAGACAAGCGCCCCCAGGCTGTGATTGATTTCATGAAGGGGCGTCTGACTGCGGCGTGGAAGACACTCGACACACATTTGACGGAACGTGACTGGGTTGCTGACGCCACGTTCACCATCGCCGATGCAGCTTGCTGCGGCTACCTGTTTTATCCGGAACCATACGGCTTCGACCGCGCCGAATGGCCGAATATCGATCGCTGGCTGGACGGTATCGCTGCCCTGCCCGGCTGGAAACACCCTTACGATCTGATGCCCGGCAATCCTTCGGACCGGGCGTGAATGGAGGAACAATGACCGACGCCTTTATCTATGACGCCGCTCGAACGCCACGCGGCAAGGGCCGCGAGGATGGCAGCCTGCACGAGGTAACTTCGCTGGCGCTGTCAGCCGGGCTGCTGAATGCTGTGAAGGAACGCAACGGGCTTGAGGGCCATGCTGTCGAGGACGTGATCTGGGGCAATGTGACCCAGGTCAAGGAACAGGGCGGCTGCCTTGCGCGCAGTGCCGTGCTGGCCTCCGATCTGGACGAATCGATCCCCGGCCTTGCCATCAACCGCTTCTGCGCCAGCGGCATGGAGGCCGTCAATCTGGCCGCCAATCAGGTCAAGGGCGGGGCCGGCAACGGCTATATCGCCGGCGGCGTCGAGATGATGGGCCGCGTGGCCATGGGCAGCGACGGCGCCGCGATTGCGGTCGACCCCAGCCTTGCCATGAAAACCTATTTCGTCCCGCAGGGCATCAGCGCCGACATCATTGCGACCGAATACGGTTTCAGCCGTCAGGATGCCGACGCGCTCGCCGTTGAATCCCAGAAACGCGCCGCGAAGGCGTGGGAGGAAGGCCGGTTCGACAAATCCATCGTCCCGGTCAGGGACCAGAACGGGCTGACCATTCTGGACCGCGACGAATATATGCGCCCCGGCACCTCGGTCGAGGATCTGGGAAAGCTGAAGGCCAGCTTTCAGGAGATGGGCGAGATCATGCCCGGCTTCGACAAGGTGGCAATGCTGAAATACCCGCATCTGGACCGCATCAACCATATCCACCATGCCGGGAACTCCTCGGGGATCGTGGACGGTGCCGCCGCCGTGCTGATCGGGAATGAGGAATTCGGCAAGGCCAACGGGCTGAAACCACGCGCCCGCATCCGCGCCACCGCAAAAATCGGCACCGATCCGACAATCATGCTGACCGGCCCGGTCCCGGTAACGGAGAAAATCCTTGCCGACAGCGGCATGTCCATCGGCGACATCGATCTGTTCGAGGTGAACGAAGCGTTTGCCTCGGTCGTGCTGCGCTTCATGCAGGCGTTTCAGGTCGATCCGGCGCTGGTCAACGTCAATGGCGGTTCCATTGCAATGGGTCACCCGCTGGGCGCGACCGGCGCGATCATCATCGGCACGCTGCTCGATGAGTTGGAGCGGCAGGACAAGAATGTGGGCCTCGCCACACTCTGCATCGCATCCGGCATGGGTGCGGCCACCATCATCGAACGCGTGTAAGGGGAGGCAGGAACATGACCGACTTTACCATGAGCAAGGACGCCGACGGCGTCGCCACCATCACCTGGGACGTTCCGAACAAATCCATGAACGTCCTCTCCTGGGAGGGCGCAAGCCAACTCGGCGCGCTGGTTGACGAAGCCCTGGCCGACGATTCGGTGAAGGGCATCATCATCACCAGCGGCAAGCCGGATTTCGCTGGCGGGATGGACCTGAACGTCATCGCAGGGCTGAAAGACACTGGCGGCGCGCAAAGCGTGTTCGACGGCGTGATGGACCTCCACCACCTGCTGCGCAAGATCGAGCGGGCGGGGATGGACCCCAAAACGCTGAAGGGCGGCAAGCCTATCGTCACGGTGCTGCCGGGAACCGGGCTTGGCATCGGGCTGGAACTGCCGCTTGCCACGCACCGCATCTTCGCCGCCGACAACCCTAAGGCCAAGATCGGCCTTCCCGAGATCAAGGTCGGCATTTTCCCCGGCGCGGGCGGGACCACACGCCTCGTTCGCAAGATGGGCGCGATGGCGGCTGCACCACTGCTGCTGGAAGGCAAGCTGAACGATCCTCGGAAGGCCAAGGCCGCCGGCGTGATCGACGAGGTCGCCGAAGACCCGATGGCCGCCGCGAAAGAGTGGGTGCTGAACGCAACCGATGCCGACATCGTCAAGCCTTGGGATCAGAAGGGCTATAAGATGCCGGGTGGCGAGCCTTATCACCCCGCAGGCTTCATGACCTTTGTCGGCGCAAACGCGATGGTGCATGGCAAGACGCTGGGGGTCTATCCAGCCGCCAAGGCGCTGCTGTCGGCAGTGTATGAAGGCGCAATGGTCCCGTTCGATCAGGCTTTGCGGATCGAGGCCCGCTGGTTCACCAAAGTGATGATGAACCCGTCCTCCTCCGCCATGATCCGCAGCCTGTTCATCAACAAGGGTGCGCTGGAAAAAGGCGCGAACCGGCCCGATCTGCCGGACGAGAAGGTCAAAAAGGTCGGCGTCCTTGGTGCGGGCATGATGGGGGCGGGCATTGCATATGTCAGCGCCAATGCCGGGATCGAGGTGGTGCTGATCGACGCCAAGCAGGAATCCGCGGATAAGGGCAAGGCCTATTCCGAAGGCATTCTCGACAAGGGTATCAGCCGCAAGAAGGTCACCGAAGAGAAGAAGGCGGAGGTTCTGGGCCGCATCAACGCCACGACGGATTACGCCGCCCTTGAGGGCTGCGACCTGATCGTCGAGGCCGTTTTCGAAGACCCCGGCGTCAAGGCAGAGGTGACAAAACAGGCCGAGGCGGTCATTCCGCAAGACGCAATCTTCGCGACCAACACGTCGACCCTGCCAATCACCGAACTGGCAAAGGCCAGCCAGCGGCCCGAGCAGTTCATCGGCATCCATTTCTTCAGCCCTGTCGACAAGATGATGCTGGTCGAAATCATCAAGGGCAAGGAAACGGGTGACCGCGCCGTGGCCAAGGCGCTCGATTTCGTGCGCCAGATCCGCAAGACGCCGATTGTGGTGAACGATGCCCGCTTCTTCTACGCGAATCGCTGCATCATCCCTTATCTCAACGAAGGGATGCGGATGCTGTCCGAGGGTGTAAACCCGACGCTGATCGAGAACGCGGCCAAGATGATGGGCATGCCGCTGGGTCCGCTGCAATTGCTGGACGAAACCTCGATCGACCTCGGCGTCAAGATCGCCAAAGCAACGAAGGCCGCAATGGGCGATGCCTATCCTGACGGTGTGGTCGATGAGGTGCTGTTCTGGATGGCCGATCAGGGTCGCATGGGCCGCAAGGCAAACGCCGGGTTCTACGCCTATGACGAAAAGGGCAAGCGTCAGGGCCTTTGGGACGGGCTGGATGCGAAATTCCCCGAGGCGGATGAGCAGCCGGAACTGACCGAGGTTCAGCACCGGCTTATGTTCATCCAGACCTTGGAGGCAGTGCGTGCACTGGAAGAGGGCGTGCTGGAGGATATTCGCGAAGGCGATGTCGGCGCGATCCTCGGCTGGGGCTTCGCACCGTGGTCCGGCGGTCCGTTCTCATGGTTCGACATGCTGGGTGCGGCCCGCGCGGTCGAGATATGCGACGCTTTGACCGCCGATCACGGCGAACGGTTCAAGGCACCCGCCTTGCTGCGCGAAATGGCCGAGAAGGACCAGAGCTTCTATGGCCGCTTTGCGGCGCAGAAAAAAGCTGCCTGATCCGTCTAAATCAAGCAGTTCAGCGGGGGCCAACTGGTCCCCGCTTACTTTTTCGGGCCTTTGATATCATCTTCACGCAGATTTGTTGTGCTGCCAAAATCGTGATGCAGTTGGCCGGAAGCCGCCACCCCCACAGCGCCTCGCCTGACGATCAAGGTAAACGCGATGCGGCATCGCCGCGTGCTGCGTTGTTGTGAAGCCGCAATTGGCGGAACTTTCGACCTTGTATGCTGTTGATCCGTCGTGAGTTTGCCCTATTCTGCGCCGCAACAGACCGCGCCCCACGCGAGGAAGAAAGAACATGACAACCCAGACACAACGTGCCGCCGCCGAAACGCAGACCAAGGTTGAGGAGGTGACAGCCGTGGTTCTGCCGGAGCCTCAGGCCGATCTGGTCCCGCTCGATTCCGCGCCTGCTCCCGTTGCGGACGAAATTCGCCGCCGGATGAACGAAATCAACCTGCGCGATTCCGGTTCCATCGTGAATTTCGGCAGCGGCGCACAAACCGAGTTGCAAGAGATCAGCCAGCAGATGCTTGCGGACGTGAAGAACAAGGATGTCGGTCCGGCCGGCGAATCCTTGCGCAGCATCGTCACCACGATCCGCGGCTTCTCGGTCAGCGAGCTTGACGTTCGGCGCGAGCGGAGTTGGTGGGAAAAGCTGCTGGGCCGCTCCGCACCTTTCGCGCGCTTCGTCTCGAATTATGAAGACGTTCAGGGCCAGATCGACAAGATCACCGAAAACCTGATGAACCACGAGCATCAGTTGCTCAAGGACATCAAATCTCTCGATCTGCTCTACGAGCGGACGCTGAACTTCTACGATGAACTCGCCCTTTATATTGCAGCGGGCGAAGCGAAGCTTCGTGAGCTTGACGAGGACGTGATACCGGCCAAGGAAGCGGAGGTGCAGGCCAGCCCCTCTGACGGGCAGGTCATGGAGGCGCAGGAACTGCGCGACCTGCGCACGATGCGCGACGATCTGGAACGCCGGGTTCACGACCTCAAGCTGACCCGTCAGGTGACGATGCAATCGCTGCCGTCGATCCGGCTGGTGCAGGAAAACGACAAATCGCTGGTCACGAAGATCAATTCGACCTTGGTCAACACCGTGCCGCTCTGGGAAACCCAGCTTGCGCAGGCCGTGACGATCCAGCGCTCGACCGAGGCCGCAGGGGCAGTGAAGGACGCGACCGACCTGACCAATGAACTCCTGACCTCGAACGCAGCCAATCTGCGCGAGGCCAACGCCAAGGTCCGCACCGAAATGGAGCGCGGCGTTTTCGACATCGAATCGGTTCGCACCGCGAATGCCGAGTTGATCGCCACCATCGAGGACAGCCTGCGCATTGCCGATGAGGGCAAAGCCCGCCGCGCCGCTGCGGAAGAGGAACTGGTGCAGATGGAAGATGAGCTGCGCCGTACACTCTCCGCTTCCCGTGCAAGGCAAAACCAGGTCACTGATCAGGCGGCCCCGCAGACGTGATGCGTTCACCAGCCCCGACCGGACACGGCTTTCCACGGCTGTTTCGGTCGGGGTCTGCCGTGTTTGCAGCGATGCTCGCCCTGTCGGCCTGTAACAACGCGCCGACAGAACAGCCGTCACCTCCGCCGCCCCCCGCGCCGGTGGCGGAACCTCAACCCGTCATCGTCAACCCACCTCCGCCCCGCCCCAATTCAGCCCTTCGCGCGGCGAGGGCGGAGCGGGCCGAACAGGAGGCGCGCGCCGCACAGCGTGCCGCGAATACCGAAACCAGCCGTACCATGCATGGCTATTTCGAAGGCGTCGAGGACATGCTCGTCGCGCGCAGCCAGCTTCGCCGCGATAATGGCGCAGATATTCCGGTAAGCGCCGCCGAACTGACGCGCAATTTCATCGATATCGCGCTTTTCGATGAATATACCCGAAACGGTGCCGATCTGGTCGCGAAGGCAAGCCCGTCGCGTTTGCGCCGCTGGAACCAACCCGTCAGGATCGCGACCGAATTCGGCGCGTCAGTACCGCCGGCAACCCGTACCCGTGACCGCGCGGAGGTGCATAGCTTCGCCGAAAGGCTCACCTCGATCACCGGCCACGACATATCCGTGTCGCCTTCCGGGGGGAATTTCACCGTATTCTTCCTCAATGAGGATGAGCGCCGAAATATCGGACCACGGCTCGAAGCCGTTGTCCCCGGCATTCCTGCTGCGGATATCGAGGCGATCGAGAACCTTCCGCCGCAGAATTACTGTACTGTCTTCGCCTATTCTCTGGGGTCGAGCCCGGTCTATACGGAAGCAATTGCGATCATCCGCGCGGAATTGCCGCCCCGCCTGCGCAATTCCTGCATCCATGAGGAACTGGCGCAAGGTATGGGTCTGGCCAATGACAGCCCGGATGCCCGCCCGTCGATCTTTAACGACGACGAGGAATTCGCGCTGCTGACCTATCACGACGAACTCTTGCTGAAGATGCTTTACGACCCACGGCTCCGCCCCGGAATGACAGCCGAGACCGCGACGCCGATTATCCGCGAGATTGCGGGAGAACTCGTAAAGTCATATGTAAATTGAGCAATAACCAAGTCGTGTCCGGCAGGAACCAGATCACGCGTCCAAGGTTTTGAACCGCAGATTAACTACGGAGACCCACATGGCCCTGTTCGACTTTCTCTCGGGTGAGTTCATCGACATCATCGAATGGACCGACGACACCCGCGACACGATGGTCTGGCGTTTCGAGCGCCGCGGCAACGCGATCAAATACGGCGCGAAGCTGACAGTTCGGGAAGGGCAGGCCGCCGTCTTCGTCCACGAGGGACAGATCGCCGATGTGTTCGGGCCGGGTCTGTACATGCTCGAAACCAACAATATGCCGATCCTGACGACGCTTCAGAATTGGGATCACGGCTTCAAATCGCCGTTCAAGTCGGAAATCTACTTCGTCAACACCACCCGCTTCAACGGGCTGAAATGGGGAACGAAGAACCCGATCATTGCCCGCGACCCGGAATTCGGCCCGGTCCGCATCCGGGCTTTCGGCACCTACTCGATGCGGGTCACCGATCCCGCGAGGTTCATGTCCGAAATCGTCGGGACGGATGGTGAATTCACCAGCGACGAAATCACCTTCCAGCTGCGCAATATCATCGTGCAGGAGTTTTCCCGCATGATCGCCTCCTCCGGCATCCCGGTGCTGGATATGGCCGCCAACACCGATCAACTCGGCAAGATGGTCGCCAAGGCGATCACCCCCACGATTGCGGGTTACGGCCTGACCATCCCCGAATTCTACATCGAAAACGTCAGCCTGCCCGATGAGGTGGAGGCGATGCTGGACAAGCGTACCTCTATGGGGATCATCGGCGACATAGATCGTTTCGGTCAGTACGCGCAGGCGGAGGCGATGCTGAACGCATCGAAGAACACCGGCGGCGCGGGCGCAGCCCTTGGTGCAGGTCTCGGTGCCGCGATCGGCATGGGAATGGCGGCGCAGCGCGGACCGTGGGGTCAGATCCCCGCACAACCGCAGCAGCCTTCGCCGCAATTGCAAAACGCGGCGCTGCCGCCTCCCCTGCCCGCTCCGGCCAGCGAAAAACTGTGGCATGTCGCGCTGAACGGCGAAGCAGACGGCCCGTTCGGCAGGGGCGATATCGGGCGAATGGTCAAAGAGGGACAGTTTACCCGTGAGACCTTGGTTTGGACCGCCGGTCAGGATGGCTGGAAGCCCGCCGACGAGGTGGACGAGTTGGCCCAGCTCTTCACAATCGCGCCGCCGCCGCTGCCGAAATCCTGATCTCCCCGCCACCGGGCGTGGTGATCGCCCACGCCCCTGACGCCGGATAATCCCATGCCCACACCACCCAGCGAGTTTCGCTATCCATGTGAGCAATGCGGGGCGAGCCTGACCTTTTCGCCCGGTGAACAGTCACTGAAATGCCCCTATTGCGGGCATAGCCAGCAGATCGGACCGGGTGCCGCCCGCGCACCCGCCCGATCCAAACGCGAAGGTGCCGACGGGGACCGCGAATTGCTTCGCGACCCGGCAACGGGCCGGGCGCTGCAATGGGATGCGGGCCGGAAGGTGCCGCAACTCAGCGAGGTGCCGCTGGAATCCGGGCTGCGCCTCGACGCAAGCAGCGATCTCACGCAGGAGATGCGGATGCTCTCCTGCCCCAATTGCGGGGCGAAGTTTGATCTGTCGAGCGATCAGCACGCCACGAAATGCCCCTTCTGCGCCACCCCGGTCGCCACCGACACCGGGTCGACGCGGCAGATCAAGCCACAGGGCATCGTGCCATTCGTGGTAACGGAGGATCAGGCGCGCGCCGCCCTTGATGACTGGCTGGGCCGGTTGTGGTTTGCGCCGTCCGGGCTGGTGGAATACGCGCGGAAGGGTCGGCGCATGGCCGGGGTCTATTCGCCGTTCTGGACCTTCGATGCAGAAACCGCGTCAGAATATACCGGCGCACGGGGCGACTGGTACTACGAAACCCGCTGGGTCACACAGGTGGTCGACGGCAAACAACGACGTGTGCAGCAGCAGGTCCGCAAAACCCGCTGGACCAGCGTGCGAGGCCGCGTCGGTCGGGCGTTCAACGATGTTCTGGTGTTGGCCTCAACCGCCCTTCCCCGCCGTATCACCGACGCGCTGACGCCGTGGGATTTGTCCCATCTGCGCCCCTATAACACGCAGTATCTTCAAGGGTTCGAGGCAGAGGGCTACACCATCCCGCTTGCTGACGGGCATGATGTCGCACGGCAAGAGATGGCAGCCGTCATCGCAATGGATGTTCGCCGCGATATCGGCGGTGATGAACAACGCATCAACCAGCTGAGGACGGCGCATTCGAACGAGACATTCAAGCATATTCTGCTGCCCGTCTGGTCGGCGGCCTATAAATATAACGGCAAATCCTTCCGCTTCGTGGTGAACGGGCAATCGGGCCGTGTGCAGGGCGAACGCCCGTGGTCGGTCTGGAAGATTTCCGCCGCGATCATCGCCGCGCTGATCGCACTGGCCATTTTCCTGTATGTCGCGCAGGAGTCGGGATATATCGAATTTAGCGCCAACGGGTTTTCGGCGGATAGCGGGTATACTATCCAAGGATATTAACCTGGGAGGAGGCGGCAGATGATCCTGTGCTGCGGTGAATCGCTGATTGACATGGTGCCCGAGGATGGGGCGTTTCTGCCCCTGCCCGGCGGGTCGGTCTATAATACCGCCGTCGCGCTCGGGCGGCTCGGTGCGAAGCCCGGCTATCTCTGGCCGCTCTCGAACGATGATTTCGGAACGGCGCTGCGTGGCCCGCTGGAGCAAGCGGATGTTGATATGTCGCTCTGCCCTTCGGTTGATCGCCCGACGACGCTCGCCTTTGTCTTCCTCACAGACGGCCATGCCAGCTACAGCTTTTACGACGAAGGCACGGCAGGCCGCATGTTCGATCCGGCCGAAATTCCCGCCCTGCCGGATAATGTCGAGGCTCTGTTCATCGGCGGGATCAGCCTGATCCAAGAGCCTTGCGGAGCGACGGTCGAGGAACTCGCCCGCCGAGCAGCCGAAAATGGCGCGGTCCTGATGATGGATCTAAATATC
This sequence comes from Paracoccus sp. SCSIO 75233, assembly GCF_027912675.1. Lineage (NCBI taxonomy): Bacteria > Pseudomonadati > Pseudomonadota > Alphaproteobacteria > Rhodobacterales > Paracoccaceae > Paracoccus > Paracoccus sp. SCSIO 75233. The sequence goes on from NZ_CP115757.1 coordinate 2,140,064, forward strand.
CGGCCCAGCCTGATCCATGATGATCGCAGCACCCGCAACCGATTGGAGGGGCTGATGCGTATCGCGGACATCGTTAAGATCTCCGATGAAGATGCGGCGTGGCTTTTCCCTGACCATGCGCCTGCCGACACGGCGGCGCAACTGCTCGACCTCGGGCCCAAGCTGATCCTTCGCACCCACGGTTCCGAGGGGGCGACAGCGATACACCGGAATATAACGGTGAATCGTCCGGCGGATCGGGTCAAGGTGGCGGATACGATCGGGGCGGGCGACACCTTCAATGCGGGGTTCCTGACCGCCCTTTCAGAGGAAGGGGCGCTGACGAAAGACGCGCTGGAGTATATCGGTAAAGAGACGCTGCGAACCGCCCTTGATCTGGCGGCGCAGGCGGCAGCCGTCACAGTGTCCCGTCCCGGTGCCAATCCGCCTTGGCGCGGTGAATTGTAAACCCGCATCATCCGTCACGAAAAAAGCCGCCCCGAGGGGGCGGCATCATCTCAAGCAGACCAATCCGAAAAATGCCGGTTGGCGTAGGATGTCGCTTACGCGGCTTCCGCATCCTCGGCGGCCTGACGCCGCTCGCTTTCCTCGCGCGAAAGCGCGACGGAGGTCCGAACGCCCTTGGAAACAAATTCCATCAGCCCTTTGACCACGCGCTCATTCGGGTCGATACCGGCGCAGGAAAGCACCTCGCGACCGTCGCGCGACCGCGCCCAGCGTGCGATCTGTTCCGGACCGTTGCCATATTTCTTGTCATCTGCAATCGCATCATCCAAAGCCGCCAGAACAACCGCCGCGAATAATTTGCGCGCGCGCTGGCCTTGTTCAAAATTGAATGCCGAACCGTCGACAAAATCCTGCATCTTTACCGTCCTGACCAAATATGTTTCCATCCGCCCGCTGGGACGTTTGCCTGGGCTTGATTCTTCGGTGGTTGAACCGTTTACCGCAACCGAGCACCGATTCGGTATAACGCTAACGTCATGTCTGCCATGCACCAGCGGCATGGCTATCCAATAAATTTACCGTCACCATGTATCACAAACACAGCAAACCCCGCTGGAGTTTCCGTATAGATGTGCTTTTAGTCAAAAAGATCAAGCTGACCAAGAAAAACTTCCGGTTTTTGCGCAAGACCTGACAACGTGATACCCAACAGGCGCACTCCCCTTGGGTCAGGCATCACGCCGGACAGCAATCCCTGAGCAATTGTTAGCAACTCGTTTCGATCTGCGACCGGACGCGTCAGCGACAGGGCGCGGGTGATCTGCTGAAAATCGGAGAACTTCACTTTCAGCGTGACGGTGCGCCCCTGCGACTCGCTCCGCTCGACATGCCGCCACACTTTATCTGCCAGCGGCTCAAGCGCAGCCTGCCCATCGGCAAGCGCCTGAAGATCGTCGAAATAAGTCGTCTCGGCCCCGATGGACTTGCGAATTCTGTCTGGCTTGACCTCACGGTTATCCTGCCCCCGTGAAATGGAATAGTACCACGATCCCGATTTCCCGAACCTCGACTCGAGGAATTCAAGGCTCTGCGCCCGCAAATCGGCCCCGGTCTCAATCCCGAGCTTTCGCATCTTCGCCGCAGTGGCAGGCCCTACCCCATGAAATTTGTGAACGGGCAGACCGGCGATGAAATCGGCCCCACGCTCAGGCGGAATGACGAATTGTCCGTTAGGTTTGTTCTGATCCGAAGCAATTTTCGCCAGAAACTTGCAATAGCTGATACCGGCACTCGCCGTCAGCCCGGTTTCCGCCAGAATATCGGCGCGGATTTGCGCCGCCATCGCGGTTGCCGTACCGTCTTCAGGCAATCGTCCGGTCAGATCCAGATAGGCTTCGTCGAGCGAGAGCGGCTCGATAATTGGCGTATACCGCGCGAAAATCGCACGGATCTGCTGACTGACGCTGCGATAGACCTCAAACCGGGGCTTCACGAAAATCAGATCCGGGCATCGCCGCGCCGCCGTGACCGAGGGCATGGCGGAGCGCACGCCGAATTTCCGCGCCTCATAGCTGGCCGCCGCAACAACACCACGTTGCCGCGCGCCGCCGACGGCAACCGGCTTTCCTCGGAGATCAGGATTATCACGCTGCTCAACGGACGCATAAAACGCGTCCATATCGATATGGACGATGCGGCGCGGTTCGTCCTTCCCGGTCATTCCACCCGGACGGGAATGCCATCCGCAGTCATCCCTTCACCGATGCGGTCGAAACGCAGATACGCAACCCCCTGCCCGCCCGCCTGCGTGTAAACCGTTCCCGCCTCGCGCCCGTCACCCATCAGGATCGGCGTGCCCGGTGGCACCTCGCCCTCCAGCAAAACCCGGCGCAGGCCTTTTTTCAACTCGGTCTTGTGCTTCATCCGGGCGGTCACTTCCTGACCGACATAGCAGCCCTTGCGGAAGTCCACGCCGTTCAGCCGCTCAAAGCCCATTTCGAGAATATAGCTGTCAGGCCCCAGCTCCAGCCCGGCCTGCGGCACAAGATGCGCCACCCGGACAGCATCCCAATCCGTGCTATCGTTTTCGCCGACCCCATAGCCGCGCCAGCCCAGAGCAGGATCGCGCGGATCGGCAATCGCCCCCTCCGGCGCAGGACCAAGCCCGCGAGACACCTGACGCGGATCATCCTCAATCGCAACCTTCGCCCGCAGCTTGTACATCGTCAGGCGGCGCTTCAGATCGTCGGCCTGATCCGCCGCCACATCCAGCAGAAACCCGTCCCCATCCGGTATGATAAAGAAATCTGCCAGATATTTGCCCTGCGGCGTCAGCAGCGCCGCATAAACCGGCGCGCGGCGGACATCATTCGTGACCAGCCCTTGCAGGAAATCTTCGCGTTCCGGTCCGGTGACGCGCAGCAGTCGGCGTTCTGTCATCGCGCTGTTTCCCCGAATTGCAGCTTAACCAACGCGGCATAAGCACCGCCCTGCTGCATTAACTGGTCATGATTGCCCTGTTCGACAACCCGTCCGGCCTCCAGCACCACGATCTTGTCCGCGTTGCGAATGGTCGACAGCCGGTGTGCGATGACCAAAGTCGTCCGCCCCTGCGAAAGTGCGTCGAGCGCCTGTTGCACCAGCCGTTCAGATGCCGCATCCAAGGCGGAGGTCGCCTCATCCAGCAGCAGGATCGGCGCGTCCCGCAACACCGCGCGGGCAATGGCGACCCGCTGCCGCTGACCGCCAGACAAGGCCGAACCCCGCGTTCCCGCCGGGCTGTCGATGCCAGCGGGCAGGTTCGCGACAAACTCGTCCACATGAGCGGTTTCTGTGGCGCGGGCGATGGCTGCGGCGTCAGCATCCCGTCCAAGCGTGATATTCTCCCGTATCGTCTCATCAAACAGCGCCGGGTCTTGCGACACCACGGAAAACTGATCCCGCAGCAGCGCGAGATCATATTCCGAAAGCCCCGCATCGCCCAATATGATCGTCCCCCGATCAGGATCGGCCATACGGGTGAGCAGATTGAACACGGTCGTTTTGCCCGCCCCGGACGGCCCGACAAGCGCCGTGGTCTGGCCCGCCTCCGCAACAAAGCTCAGCCCGCGCAGCACCTGGGTTTCGTCATAGCTGAGGAAAACATCGTCAAATTCGATCCGCGTCGTGGCCGGAGGCAGCTTCCGCGGGCCGGAGACGATAGACGGCTGCGTATCGAACACCTGATAAATCCGTTCAAGGCTCGCCGCCGCGATCTGCCACGACCCGGCCAGCCCGCCCAGACGCCGCAGCGGCTGAAAGGCCAGCGAAAGCGCGCTGAAAAATGCCATGAAATCACCGACCGTCCGCTCGCCGCTCGTGACTTCGGCCCCGCCGAGCGCCAGCACACCGACAAAACCCAGCCCGGTCACGACGTCGATCATCGCCGGAACGACCGCGCCGGTCGCGGCGATTTTTACCTCGGCGCGGCGGATACGGCCCACGATCTCCGCAAAGCGGGCGGTCTGGCGATCCTCGATCCGGTTCAGCCGAACGGTGCCGATCCCATGCAGAACCTCGTCAATGCGGGTCGCCCGGTCAGAGGCATTCTGCCTGGCGCCGCGCGTCTTGCGCCTGACATAGCGCTGCACGATCACCGTCGGCAGGATCAGCAGCGGCGCCCCGATCAGTGCCGCCATCGTCCATTGCGGGTCGATCGCCACGGCAACATAGAACAGCGCCACTAGCGAAACGATGTCGCGGCCCGCGCCGGTGATGAAACTCTGCCAGATGCTCTGCACCGCCTTGGTGTCGCCCTGTATCCGTTCGATCAGCGCACCGGGCGGGTTCATCTGGAAGAACTTCATGTCCAGCCGCATGATATGGGCCAGCAGATCGACCTGCATCTTCGTCGCCACGGCCTGCTGGACGGAGACCAGAATGCCGCGATTGATGACGGAGGTGACGGCGCGGATCAGAAACAGCGAAAAGATAATGCCGCCGACCCACCACATCGCGTCGCTGTCGCCGCCGACAAAGACGCGATCAAACAGAGGCTTCAGCATCCAGCTCAGCACGGCGAGGGTCGATCCCTCGACCACCATGAAAAAGAACGCGACACCCATGCGCGGCCAGTGCGCGCGCAGATAGTCGCGCCAGATGCGCTTGAACAGGTTGCTGTCAGGTGCCTTCGTCATGCGCTGATCTAGCCTGCGCAGAGGCCGGGCCGCAAGCCGCGCTATTTCCGTTGCAGCGCCCTGAATGCCGCAGACGCACCCCAACCAGCCGCCGCCGCGATAAACAGCGACATCAGACCGTAAAGCAGGGGCTGATCGAAAGCGAGCCGGTACAACCAGCGTTCAAGCCCGACCTTGCGAACCTCCAGCGGCGCGGAATAGCTGTCGATCACCTTGCCCTGACGAACGAGGAAGATGCGGACCTTGTACGTCCCCTCAATCAGATTCGCGGGCAGACGGAAATCGGCGCGGAACAGCGTGTCCTCGACAAGCTGAACGCCGTTTTCACGCAAATTATAGGTGCCGTCCGCCAGACGCTGATTGATCATGGCTTCGGTAAAATGCGCCGGATCATCCACATTCACGGGCCGTGCAAAGGCGCGCATCGCGGTCGGGATCGAAATCCGGTAACGGGCATCTTCCGCTTCGTCCAGAATGAGCCGCAGCGCCCCGGTAGTGGCCACGGAATAGAAACTTGGCGCAGTACCCACGACAACGCTTTCAGTATTCACCCAGATGCCAAGCTTGCGCTGTTTGCGGCGAATGGTGACGCTGCGGCCCGGACCTTCGACGGTCACAATGACGTTCAGCAGGCTGCTGCCCGGAATCGGCGTCTCGCGACGGACAGCGCCGTAAATGATGATCTCCGAACCATCGAAACTGGTCGTAATGGAAACAGCATCCGAGGAAATCCCCGCCACAACCTGCTCACGCGCTTCCGGCGGCGGCGCAGGCTCACCACCCCGCGTCGTTTCGGGCGAGGGGAAGGACATGATCGGCGCCTCTTCCTCCTGCGCCACAACAGGCAGCGCCGCGCAAACCGCAAGCCAGAGCGACGCAAGGATATTCGCCAGCCACCGCATCAGATAATCCCCGGGGTGAGCGAATAGAGGTTTTCAGGCGTCAGAAACAGGTCCATCGCCAGCTTCACACACACGCCCAACACCACCAGAGCCAGAAGGATGCGAAGCTGCTCCGCCCGCAGGCGGGAGCCGAGCTGTGTGCCGATCTGCGCCCCCGTCACCCCGCCGATAATCAGCAGCACGGCCAGCATCACATCGACGGTGTTATAATTGACCGCATGCATCAGCGTGGTGAACGCGGTCACGAAGGTGATCTGAAACAGGGACGTACCGATCACCACCTTGGTGGGCATGCCCAGCAGATAGATCATCGCCGGCACCATGATGAACCCGCCGCCAACGCCCATCATCGCAGACAGAACGCCCACCAGCATGCCCACCACCAGCGGCGGGATCACGCTGAGATAAAGACCGGAGGTGCGGAACTTCATCCGGAACGGCAGCGCATGAATCCAACCATGATGCCGCCGTTTCGCCCGCGCCCCCGCACGGGTCCGGCGCAGCGCGCGCAGGCTTTCGGCAAACATCATCGAGCCGACGACGCCAAGCATGATGACGTAGCTGAGCTGCACAACCAGTTCGACCTGTCCGACCTTCTGCAAAAGGTTGAAAACCTCAACCCCCAGGGCAGAGCCGATCAGACCGCCGACCAGCAGCACCCCGCCCATGCGGAAATCCACGGTTCGGCGTTTGACATGCCCAAGCACGCCAGAGACGGAGGAGGCGACGACCTGATTGGCCCCCGTCGCAACGGCAATGGCCGGTGGAATGCCGATGAAAAACAGAAGCGGCGTGATAAGAAAACCGCCGCCGACACCGAACATGCCGCTCATAAGCCCGACGATCCCGCCAAGCCCAATAAGTAGAAAGGCATTCACCGCCACTTCGGCGATGGGAAGATAAATCTGCATGCGTCGATGCCTGTTCGGATTAACTCCCCTCTACACAGACTCATAAGCAAAGGTCAAAGCCGATTTACTTAAATTTGGCTGGTTGCCGCCATATCTGACGGGGGATATTCATGGGCCTAGACGGAAGGAAGCTCCATGCGCATTCTCATCACCAATGACGACGGAATAAACGCTCCCGGTCTGACGGCGGCGGAAGATATTGCGAAAGAACTGGCCGGCCCGGACGGCGAGGTCTGGGTTGTGGCCCCGGCCTTTGAGCAATCGGGCGTCGGGCATTGCATCTCCTACTCCCACCCGACAATGATCGCCAAGCTGGCCGAGCGACGCTACGCCGCCGAGGGCAGCCCGGCGGATTGCGTATTGGCAGCGGTTTTCGACATCATGCGCGATTGCCCGCCCGATCTGGTTCTGTCCGGCGTGAATCGCGGCAATAACTCGGGCGAGAACGCCGTCTATTCAGGCACGGTCGGCGGCGCGATGGAAGCCGCGCTGCAAGGTTTGCCCGCCATCGCACTTTCCCAATATTTCGGGCCGGAACTGGCCGGGCTGGACGACCCGTTCGAGGCCTCGCGGCAACATGGTGCCGCAATGGTCCGCAAGCTTCTGGATCACGCCGACTGGACCTCCGACGCGGATTTCAGGCTTTTCTACAACGTCAACTTCCCTGCACTTCCGGGGAATGACGTGAAGGGGCTGCGCGTCGCCCGGCAGGGCCGCCGCAACGGTGTCGGCTTCGGGGTCGAACCATTCGTTGCCCCGAATGGCAGGCGCTTCCTCTGGGTTCGCGGTGCGCCGCAGGATGCCAAAGCGACGCCCAACAGTGACGTGACCGCAAATATGGAAGGCTATATTTCCGTCACGCCGATGCGCGCGGACCTGACCTGCCACGCATCGCTGGAAGGGCTGCAAGAGGCCCTTTCCTGATGAATGACGAAGAAGAAAATGCGGAAAGCCTCGCCGAGCGGCAGATGCGTTTTCTTTTTCACCTGCGTTCACATGGCGTGACCGATCCGCGTGTCCTGGCGGCAATGGAGCGGATCGACCGCGGCGATTTCGTGCGCGGCCATTTCGAAGACCGCGCCTATGACGACACGCCGCTGCCGATCCAGTGCGGGCAGACCATCAGCCAGCCCTCCGTCGTCGGGCTGATGACTCAGGCGTTGGAGCCGGGGCCGCGCGACACAGTGCTGGAGGTCGGCACTGGCTCCGGCTATCAGGCGGCGGTCCTGTCGGGACTGTGTCGGCGGGTCTACACCGTCGAGCGTCACCGACCGCTGGTGACCGAGGCCGATGCGCTTTTTCAACGGCTGCGCCTGTCAAATATCGTGGTGCGGCTTGGCGATGGCAGCCACGGCCTGCCCGAACAGGCCCCGTTTGATCGCATAATCGTCACCGCCGCAGCCGAGGACCCGCCCGGCCCGCTCTTGGCGCAGCTCAAAATCGGCGGTATCATGGTGGTGCCGGTCGGGCAGTCCGATGCGGTGCAGACACTGATCCGGGTGAACCGGACGGAAGCAGGCTTTGAATACCACGAACTGCGTCAGGTGCGTTTCGTGCCACTGGTCGAGGGGCTGGGTCCAGGTTGATCCGCCAGATCGGACAGCGGCGCGGCGTGAACCGGCAATATCGTGGCGGAACAAACGGATGCAGGATGGATAGAGCAGTTTTCAAAGGCATCACAGCGTTATCCCTGACGGCGGCGCTGGCGGGATGTCAGGCCTTTCCGGTGGTTCAACAGGATCTCGGGCTTGGCAACGGCAATCAGGGCGCGGCACAGCAGTCACCTGCCACGCCGCCAAACGCAGCGCCTCAGCAGGGCAGCGCCAGCAGTTTTCCACGCTTCCCGGGCCTCGGTGGCGGTACTGCCGCCGCTGGCACGGCAACGGGCGCGCAGCAGGTTGTAACCGATCCCTTCGCGGGTCAGGGCGTCGCCCCGCCTGACGTGCCCGGCGGGGGTGCGAGTTCCAGTGCGGCCAGCCAGCCCAGCAGCAACCCATCGACCCCAGCAAGGACGCATCGGGTTGTCGCCGGTGAAACCGGCTGGTCGATCGCCCGCAAATACGGGATTTCCATCCAGCAGCTTGCCGCAGCCAATACGCTGGATGAGCAGATGACGCTTCGGGTCGGGCAAACCCTGAACATCCCCGGAACCGGCAGCGCCGGTGTCGATGACGCATCCGCCCCCGGCGAGGGCACGCCGACACCCACGCCTCCATCAGCGTCACAGCCCTTGCCGGAGGAGGAAACCACGCCTGCTTCCACCCCGGCGGCGAAGCCGGAGACGCCGGACCTTGGATCGACGCGGACGAGTGCATCGGGCTCCGGCCAGTTCCGCATGCCGGTCTCCGGCTCGATCATACGGCCCTACAGCAAGGGACGAAATGAGGGCATCGACATATCCGCGGCCCAGGGAACCAATGTCAGCGCCGCTGGCGCAGGTTCGGTTGCGGCGATCACGCGTGACACGAACGGTGTTCCCATTATCGTCGTGCGTCATGAGGGCGAGTTGATGACCGTCTACACTGGTCTGTCGCAGCTTTCGGTCCAGAAAGGCGACCGGGTCAGCGCCGGGCAGAAGCTCGGGACTGCCGGATCGTCTGGCTCAGTGCATTTCGAGGTGCGTCAGGGCTTCGAAAGCGTCGATCCAGAGGACTACCTGTAACGCGACATTCCGGGCAGCTGCGCATTTAGAACGCTGCAACATGTTTAGCCGCCGTTTGCCAGCCCGTGGTGAAGCGGCCACCAAGTCACGGCGCAACGGTCGTCACCCGTCGAAGAACGGTCTGAACTGATCAGACCGGCTTCAAGCCGGAGGCGATGACGCCCGCCACCTCATTGCGAACGGCCCGGCGCAGGTTGCGGCTGATACGGTCGCCCATTTCGCCCTGAAGCTCCTGCCGGATCACATCGCGCACGAGACTACGCAGCGCGTTGCCTCCGCTGAACTGATCCTCATCTTCGCCAGCATCGGAGGCGAAAAGATCGAACTCAGTGCTTTCGCTGCCGATCTGGTCCTGCACCTCGCTTGAGGTCATATCCGTATGTATCATGTCATGCTCCCTTGCCGCGTGTTCGGTCTTTCCTGCCTTGCTCATATGGGTAGAGATCGCCGTCACTGACGCCGAAGAACGCCCCCGCATCCGCGCCGAGTCGGTGCCCTGCTGAATGAACTCCTCATTCACACCAGAGGCCGGGCGATCAAATGCCTCCTCCAGCAGCAGACGCTTTTTGCTGGTCGCATGGTCATTTTCGGCGCTGGTTTTCTGCTGAATAAGGCCCCTGAGCCGTTGCGCCCTTTGATCAAGACCCGGCTCACTGCCGGGCGGCATGCCATCGCTGCTGCGCTGCAACATACGCAGCATATCGCCTGCGCCCTCATCCTGCGCGATCAGACGCCGGATTGAGGCCAGAACATCACCGATTTCAGGAGTGTCGCCGTCCGGTGCGGCCTGCCGGAGATCAGGCATGGCCGCACCGCAAGGCGTAAGGTTCAGTTACCGCCGCGCTTGAGCCGCTCCAGCACGCGATCAAGGTTTTCACCCTGGCGGCTGGTATAAGGCGCGTCGCTGACTGCATTATAGTAGGCTGATGGGTCATAGGTGGGTATTCCAAGTTTCAGGTCTTTTACCGTCAACACACCCATAGCAGCGAGAAGTTGATAATGCGCTAATTGCAGCGTTGCCTCAGCGGAAATGAGGTCGGCCCGCGCCTCCAGCAGCGACTGTTCGGCGTCAAGCACATCCAGCGTCGTCCGTGCGCCCAGCGTCGCTTCTTCGCGCACGCCGTCATAGGCCTGCTGCGCCGCCGAAATCTGTTCTTTAATCGCCGCGATCTGCGCATTTGCGACGTCGATATTCGCCCAGGCCGTCGCAACGCTCTGATTGATCTGCCGCGACGAAGACAGCAGCGCGGCCCGTGCCGCATCCCGTGAAGCCATCGCCTGACGATGCGCAGCCGACAGCCTGCCCCCGGAATAAAGCCGCTTGGTCATGGAAAGCCCGGCCTGCGCCTCGGTGTTTCCGTCGATATCCACACCCAACTGGGCAGAGCCGGTGATCCTCGGGTTCCGCTGCAATTCTGCCGCGACAACACGCAGTTCGGAAGCGGCGACTTCCCGGGATGCCTGAAGAATAGCAGGATGGTTCTTCTGCGCCGAGGCCATTGCAGCCTCCAGCGAGGCTGGGCGTTTCGGCAGCGGGGGTGGGGCGTTCAGACCTTTGGGCTTGCCCCCGGTCACCGCTGAATACTCCTCCAGCGCGACCTGCAACTGGCCTTCCGCAGCCGACAGCGATGCGCGGGACGCCGCAAGCTGCGCCTCCGCAAGGGCAACATCGGTCACCGTGATTTCGCCCACATCGAACCTGTCCTGCGCCGCCTGACGTTCCTGCCCGAGAACACGGACGGAGTTGGCCTGAAGCTCAACCTGCTCGGTCGCTTCGCGGACATCCATATAGGCCCGCACGGCGCGCAGCAGAACATCCTGCTCGATCCCCAGAAGCGCGTAACGGGTGGAAAGGACGGTTTCTTTCGCAATATCAATCGCAGTCTGTGTGCGGCCAAAATCGTAAACCAGCATCTCGGCGGTCAGGCCAAGCGTCGTCGTCGTCGATTCCGCGCCGTTCCTGTCGTTATAGCTATGTTGAAGCGCCCAGTCGACGATGGGGCGAAGGCTGGCCATATTGCCGGCCACATCCTCATCGGCAGCACGCAGAAGCGCCCGGTTCTGGTCGAGCAATGCCGAATGCCGGTAGGCGGCAACCAAAGTGTCGCCGAGGGATTCCGCCAGAGCCGGCAGCGCCGACCCGGTCATCACCACAGCGAGTACCGAGCTGCGCAGCAAGCGGCGGAAGCCGCGGCCGAATTGTCTGGTCATCGCACGTACCTCAAAAAACAAATTCCGTCGCTTTCGCAAATCCCGGCAGAACCGGCGCGGACGCATTGAACGCGTAGCGCCAGTTGATCCGCCCGTCCAGCTTATATCCGATGCGGGCCACACCAAGTTTGCCCTCGGCGAAAATCGCCGCGATCCGTCCACCTTCGCGAAGCTGCTCCGCCAGCGCATCCGGAAGCTGCTCGACGCCACCAGCGATCAAAATCACGTCATAGGGCCCCTGCCCCGCATAGCCCTCGGTCAGGTCCCCGGTGACAACGGCAATATTATCGGCAGCACGCTCCGCCAGAATCGCTTCTGCGCGCTTGGCCATCTCGCCATTCGATTCCAGCGCCACGACCGCCTCGGCAAGGCGGGCCATGACCGCTGCGTCGTAGCCGAACCCCGCCGCGACATTCAGCACCAGCTCACCGGGCTGAATATTCAGCTCATCCAGCAGCTTGCCGATACTGCGCGGCTCCAGCATCCAGCGATCATCACCCAGATGAATATTACCCTCCGCATAAGCCACGGGACGCAGCGCGAGCGGCACGAACTCCTCTCGCGGCACCGACAGGATCGCGTCGATCACAGGGTATTTGGTGACGTCGTTCGGGCGGACCTGCGTATCCACCATGACAGTACGGGCTTGTTTGAAATCGACCATTTAGCAGCCTCTATTCTGCGTTGCTCTTTCTTGGCACGAAAGCGGCGGAGGGGCAACAAACTGAATGAAGCGTTCAGGTGCTTGCATGGGGAACGACATTCGATTATTGCAAGCAAACCTCAGACCGGCGGTGGGTTGGCGGAGAGGTTACGCACCGGATTGCAAATCCGTGAAGACCGGTTCGATTCCGGTACCCACCTCCACGCCCTGCCACTGCCCCGAAACCGGAAGGACGATGTTGCTTTATCGCGGCGCATCCTGGCTTGTCGGCGCGGCACTCGGGCCTTTCGCATCGGGCGATATGGCCGAACGGCTTGTGCGCGACGTGAAGGGCGGCGGCGCGCAGGGACAGGAGACAAGCACGATCTGGCTGCATGGTGCCAGCGTCGGTGAACTGACCTCGGCACGTCCGGTCATCGAGGAACTCGCGGCCAGAACAACGATCATCGTCACTGCCAACACCACCACCGGACGCGGAATTGCGCGAGATTGGGGCATGAATGCACGTCTTGCGCCGCTGGATACCCCGCAGGCGCTCAGCCGTTTCCTGCAGCGATACAAGCCGCGCGTTGCCGTGACGCTTGAGAACGAGCTCTGGCCCAACCGCTCCGCCATGCTGGAAAGCGCCGGGATCCGGCAAATCGTGATCGGCGCGCGCATGTCGGAACGCTCCGCCCGCCGCTGGGCGAAGTTGCCGCTGCTGATCCGGCCGATTCTGCAACGTATCGACGGGTTGTCCCCGCAGGATCTCGGCAGCGCCGACCGGTTTATTGCGCTTGGCCTGCCAGAGGACCGGCTGCTGCCGCGCATCCAGCTCAAGCTGCTCGGACCAGCGGGCAGCAAACCGGGCGAGTGGCCGGAAAGCCGAGGGCGCACCATCCTCGCCGCCTCGACCCATCCGGGAGAGGACGGCCCGATCCTTGATGCATTCATGTCCGCGCGCCGTCATGTTCCGGGCCTGCGTCTGATCCTCGCGCCGCGACATCCGGCGCGCGCCGACGATATCGCGGCATTGATGGCGGCGCGCGGCCTTGCCCCGGCGCGCCGCTCCGACGGCGGCGACGAGACCGCGACGGTGCTGCTGGCCGACACGCTGGGCGAGATGAACCGCTGGTACGACGCAGCCGCGATCTGCATCACCTGCGGATCGCTGGTCCCCAAAGGCGGCCATACCCCGTGGGAACCCGCCGCGCATAAATGCGCAATCTTGCACGGTCCTCATGTGTCGAATTTCTCGGAAGATTACGCGCTGCTGCACGCGGTAGGCGGGGCGGAGATTCTCGCCAGCGACGCAGGCAAGACACTGACCAGACTGGCAAGCGATCCAGTCGCCGCGTCCCAGATGGGGCAGCGGGCGCACGACCTTCTGAAGTCCCGCGCGGGCGCTGCGGCACCACTGGTCTCCAGAATTCTGGACGCCGCAGGGATTGCCGCCAGCCCGAACGATGCCGATATTAGGGATGTGAAAGGAACCGCATCTTGATCCGCTACGACCTCAACTGCAAGGAAGGACACCGTTTCGACGGCTGGTTTGCTTCGTCATCGGCGTTCGAATCCCAGCGGGATGCGGGTCAGATCCCGTGCACGATTTGCGGAACGACGGATATTGACCGTGCCCTGATGAGCCCACAGGTGCCTGCCCGCAACAACAAGGGCAGTGAGCAGCCTGCGGATACGACAGCGCAGAAAAACGCTCTGGAGCAGTTGCGCAAGCATGTCGAAGCGAACTCGGATTATGTCGGCCTGCAATTCGCAGATGAAGCCCGCGCCATGCATGAGGGCCGCAGCGAGCATCGGTCCATCTATGGCGAGGCAAAGCCGGAAGAGGCCCGCAAGCTGGTTGAAGATGGTGTGCCGATTGCGCCGTTGCCGTTCATTCCGACGCGAAAGACCAATTGAGGGGTTGGTGCGCTGAAGCGCACCCTACGCCACCGCCTGAAATCCCGTAGGGTGCGCTTCAGCGCACCATCACCACGCCACGGCACGAAATCCCGTAGGGTGCATTTCAACGCACCATCACCACGCCACGGCACGAAACCCCGTAGGGTGCATTTCAACGCACCATCACCACGCCACGGCACGAAACCCCGTAGGGTGCGCTTCAGCGCACCATCACCACACCACGGTACGAAATCCCGTAGGGTGCGTTTCAACGCACCACCATCACGCCACGGCACGAAATCTCGTAGGGTGCATTTCAACGCACCACCATCACGCCACGGCCCAACCCCGGTAGGGTGCGCTTCAACGCACCATCACCACCTCAATCCGCCTCGGTAAACGTCACCGACACTGCACTTAGCCCCTCGACATCGCCAACCAGGTGACTACCGACCGAAACCGGACCGACCCCGGCGGGTGTGCCCGTCATCAGCAGATCGCCGGGCGCCAGATGGTACATTTCCGACAGCCGCGACAGCAGTTCCGGCACCGACCAGATCATATCGGACAGCGCAGCATCCTGCCGCAGGTCGCCATCCAGACGCAGCCGGATCCGCTGATCGCCAATCTCACCGAACTCGGCGGCACGGGTGATCGGGCCGATAATCGCGGACTCCTCCACATCCTTCGCGACATCCCAAGGAGACGCAAATTCCTTCGCCCGGTTCTGCAGATCGCGTCGCGTCATGTCGAGGCCGACCGCATAGCCGAACACAGCCCCTGCCGCCTCTTCCGGGCTGGCCTTGAACAAGGCACCCCCAAGCACGACGCAGAATTCGACCTCGTAATGATAGTCGTCCGTGCCCGGAGGATACGGGCTTTCCTTCCCCGACGGCAGATAGGCGAGCGCGGATTTGGTAAAATAGATCGGCTTCTCGCGGTCGGCCTTTCCACCCATCTCCGCGATATGCGCGGCGTAGTTCTTGCCGACGCAGAAAATCCGGTGCAGCGGATAGCACGCGCGCTCGTTCTGGACCGGCAGCGCGGGCCAGGGTGGCGACGGGAACAGGTTCTCGGGCATCGCGGTTCCTTTCGGGTTTTCGCTGCAGCCTAGCGCGGGATGTCGATCCGGGCCAGAAATTCCGTCACGGCGCGGCGCACCGGCTGGCCATCCGCCCGCGCCTGATCGATCACCTTGCGCAGATCGCACAGATTCGTATGCCGGATCAGATGCTTCACCGGCCCGATAGAGGCGGGACGCATCGACAAACGCTTGATGCCAAGCGCCGCGAAGGTCAGCGCCTCCACCGGACGACCGGCATCCTCGCCACAGAAGGACAGTTTGACACCTGCCGCCTCGCACCGCGCGATGATCTGGTCAAGCATCGCGAGAAACGGCTCCGACAGCGTGTCATAGCGGCGGCGGACCAGCTCGTTTTCCCGGTCAGCAGCAAAGAAAAACTGCTTCAGATCGTTCCCGCCGATGGATACGAAATCGCATGATTTGAAGAAACTGACCGGCGCGAAGGCCATCGAAGGCGTTTCGATCATGGAGCCGACGCGGATATCGCTCGGCAAATTATGGCCAAGCCGCTGCTCGCGCGCCAGTTCCTCCATCAGCATCCGGTGCGCGGCGTCGTATTCGCCCGCCTCCGCGACGAAGGGGAACATCACATGCAAAGGCCGCCCGGCAGCGGCACGGATCAGAGCCTGAAGCTGCATGCGCAGAACGCCGCGCTTCTCCAGCCCGACACGGATCGCCCGCCAGCCCATTGCCGGGTTGGGTTCGTCCTGCGGCTTCATATAGGGCAGCACCTTGTCGGACCCGATATCCAGCGTCCGGAACACCACGGGGCGCCCCTTTGCCGCGTCCATGACCCGTGCGTAAAGCGCTGCGAGTTCGGACCGGCGCGGCACACGCGTGCGGGTCAGGAATTGCAGTTCGGTGCGGAACAGTCCGACACCCTCTGCCCCGGACCCTTCCATGCTCGGCAGATCGGCCATCAGACCGGCATTCATGAACAGCTCGACCCTTGTGCCGCAGGTCCCCTCTGCCGGCAGATCGCGCAAACCGGCATAGCGGGACTGCGCCGCCGCCTGCATCGCGATCTTGTCCCGGAAAGCCGCCGCGACGCTGTCTTCGGGCCGCAGATGGACGATACCGCCATCCCCGTCGACCAGGATCGGGTCACCGTTCAACGCCTCGGAGGTGATGCGGCTGGCATGGATCACCAATGGTATCGCAAGCGCCCGCGCCACGATCGCCGCATGGCTGCCGACGCTGCCTTCTTCCAGAACTACGGCCTTCAGCTTGCGCCCGTAATCCAGCAGATCGGCAGGACCGATATTGCGCGCAACCAGAATCGGATCGTCCGGCATTTCTGCCCCGGTATCGCTGCCCTGCCCGGTCAGGATGCGCAGCAGCCGGTTCGACAGGTCGTCCAGATCGTGCAGCCGGTCGCGCAGATAGGGATCGGCGGCCATCTCCAGCCGCGCGCGGGCCTGCGACTGCTCCTTCTCGACCGCTGCCTCGGCGGAGAGGCCCAGATCGATATCCTCCTCCATCCGCTTCTGCCAGCTTCTTGAGTTGGCGAACATCCGGTAGGTTTCCAGAACCTGCGCATGGTCGCCATCCGGACCCATATCCGCCTCGGCCAGCATCGTATCGACCCGCGAACGAAGCGTGGCGATGCCCTCATGCAGCCTTGCCTTCTCCGTCTCGGGATCATCCCCGACCGGATTGGCGACAACGACACGCGGCTCATGCAGCCAGACGCGCCCCTCTGCAGCACCCTCCTGCCCCGCAGTGCCGCGAAACAGGACCGGGAAATGATGCTCCATCGGCAGGCTGTCATTGTCATTGCCGGAGAACGCGCCGAGCTCGGTCATTTCGGCGAGGACCATTGCGACCACCTCAAGACCGTAGATCTCGTCCTCGGTGAACTGCCGCGCCTCGCGCGACTGAACGACCAGAACACCCAGCCGCTCACCCACACGCTGAATCGGCACGCCCAGGAAGGACGGATAAACCTCCTCACCCGTCTCCGGCATGAAGCGGAAGCCCGGCTCAGATGGCGCATCGGCCGTGTTCACATGCCGCCCCGTCCGCGCGACCCGACCGACCAGACCTTCCCCCAGACGCAGACGGGTCTGGTGCACGGCCTCGGTTTTCAGGCCCTCGGAGGCGCAAAGTTCCAGCGTTTCGGCATCGCGGAACAGATAGATCGAGCAGACCTCGGTCTCCATCGAATCGGCAATATGGTGGGTGATGCTGTCCAGACGATCCTGACTCTCGCCCGGTGCGGCCAGCGTGTCACGCAGCCGCCTGAGCAGACGCCGGGAATCGTTACCCCTCCGCTTCGCCATATCCTCCTACCCCGGCCCTGCCGTCAGGCAGGCCCTTACTCTATCTACGCGCGATTACCCGCGATTCAATATTATGCGGATTTCTCCAGCTCGAACGCATCATGCAGGGACTGCACCGCGAGCTCCATGTATTTCCGGTCGATCAGCACCGAAATCTTGATCTCAGAGGTCGAAATCACCTTGATATTGATGTTTTCGTCAGCAAGTGCCCGGAACATGCGCGCCGCGACGCCTGCGTGAGAGCGCATTCCGATGCCGACCACGCTGACTTTCGCCACATCCGTATCCACGACCAGCTCGTCATAACGGATCGTCCCGCCGGTGCGCGCGTCTTCCATTGCCTTTTTCGCCCGCTCGACCTGATTGATCGGGCAGGAAAACGTCATATCGGTGACGGAGCCCTTATGCTGCTCGAAATTCTTTTCCGAGATATTCTGCACGATCATATCGACATTCACGCCCGCCTCCGCCAACGGGGCGAAGATGGCGGCGGAAATGCCGGGCCGGTCCTCGACGGTGACCAGCGTGACCTTGGCCTCATCGCGCGAGAAGGCGACGCCAGAGACGACTTTCGATTCCATGATATCATCCTCATCGCAAACCAATGTGCCGGAATTCTCGTCCGTATCCTCGAAGGACGACAGCACTCTCAGACGCACATTATACCGCATTGCCAGTTCGACGGACCGGGTCTGAAGCACCTTCGCCCCCAGACTCGCCAGTTCCAGCATTTCCTCAAAAGCAATCCGCTCCAGCTTCTGCGCCTTGGAGGTGATGCGCGGATCGGTCGTGTAAACCCCGTCGACATCCGTATAGATGTCGCAGCGCTCAGCACCGAATGCGGCAGCAAAAGCGACCGCCGTCGTGTCCGACCCGCCACGGCCCAAAGTTGTGATCCGGCCATCCGGCCCGATCCCCTGAAACCCGGCAATCACCGCAACCTTGAAGCCTTCGGCAAATTTCTGGTCGATATTCGCACGCGGAATATCCACGAAGCGGGCGGCAGAATGCGCATCGGTCGTGTTGATCGGCACCTGCCAGCCCTGCCAGGACCGCGCCGGGACGTCCATCCCTTGCAGCGTCAGCGCCATCAGCCCGGCGGTAATGTTCTCGCCCGAGCTGACGACGGCATCATATTCACGGGCGTCAAACAGCGGCGAGGTCTGCTCGACCCAGCCGACCAGCTCGTTGGTCTTGCCGGACATGGCGCTGACGATGACGATCACGTCATAGCCGCGCTCCACCTCACGCTTCACCTTCTGGGCCGCGTTTCGGATCCGGTCGAGATCGGCGACCGAGGTGCCGCCGAATTTCATTACCAACAAGGGCATATCGTCCCTCCAATTCCCCTTCGGATCAGGGGCATAAAATCGGCAACCTTCTAGGGCCGCGTTCCGGCACGCGCAAGGGCGCAGCGGGGCGGATGCAAAATTTCGCCGCAACGATGAATCACGGAATGGAAAGAAGGCCGCCCCGAAGGACGGCCCCCGCATTTCATCCTGACGGAAATATCCCGGGGTCCGGGGCAGCGCCCCGGTCCGGCGGCTGCGATCAGTCGCGGCCCTTGTAGATATCCACCAGCTTGCCCAGCATATCCAGCGCGTCCTCACGGCTCCGCTGGAAGCTGTTGCGCCCGATGATGGAGCCATTGCCGCCGCCGTCACGGATCGCACGCGCGTCGTCATAAACCGCGTCGGCACCCTTCGCGGCGCCGCCCGAGAACACGACGATGCGACGACCGCCAAAGGCCGAATCCATGCAGTGCTGCACCCGCTTCGCCTGCGTCGAAATATCGATGTTCTGCGCCTCGTAGACCTTCTTGGCGTCCTTGTTTTCCAGATGATCGGTCGAGAGCTTGATCTTGATGATATGCGCCCCCAGCAGCGCCGCAATCTGGGCGGCATAGGCGGCGATGTCGATTGCGGTCTCGCCGTCCTTGGTCAGCGATTCCCCACGCGGATAGGACCAGATAACCGTGGGGATACCCACGGCAGCCGCCTCGGCCCGCATTTCGGCAATCTCCTCGAACATATCAAGCGCCATGTCGGAGCCCGGATAGATCGTGAAGCCAATGGCCGAACACCCGAGGCGCAGCGCATCCTGAACATTTGCCGTCACAGCCTGATTTTTGCCGGCTGTATCCGACATCAGGCTGTTGGCGGAGTTGCATTTCAGAATGGTCGGGATCTGACCGGCAAAGGTATCGGCTCCGGCCTCCAGCATGCCCAGCGGCGCCGCGTAGGCGTTCAGCCCGGCATCGATGGCCAGCTTGTAGTGATAATGGGGATCGTAGCCTGCCGGGTTCGGTGCAAAGCTGCGTGCGGGGCCATGCTCAAAACCCTGATCGACGGGCAGGATGATCATCTTGCCGGTGCCGCCCAGCTTGCCCTGCATCAGCATCCGGCAGAGATTGCCCTTAACGCCGGGGTTTTCGCCCTCGTAATTCGCCAGAATCTTCTTGACGTTGTTCGTAGCTTTCATGGCATGTCTCCAATGTTCATCACTCAAGGCGTCATATCAGGCTTCATGTCCCGATCAATGAATGGTGGCGTTAACGTCTGGATGTTAGCGACGGACTTACGTCGTTTTGCGACATATCTTTACGTAACGGCCGCAATCTCGTCGATAAGACCGGCCGATCCGCAGACAGAAAACGATAGGCTTGGAGAAGAGAAAAGCAAATGATGGCGCGGTTGACGGGGCTCGAACCCGCGACCCCCGGCGTGACAGGCCGGTACTCTAACCAACTGAGCTACAACCGCGCATCATGTTCGGGCGATGGTGGTGGCGCGGTTGACGGGGCTCGAACCCGCGACCCCCGGCGTGACAGGCCGGTACTCTAACCAACTGAGCTACAACCGCATGCTCACCAACCCCGGCATGATCGCCCGCCGGGGTAGCGGGGATTTACGCGGACCCACAAGGCACGTCAAGCAGGGAATCGGAAAAATGCGAATTTCAGGACGGCGTTTCATCGCGGACCGACCGGGGCAGGCTGATCCGGCCGCCGCAAACGGGTGCCGGTGCGCCGGTCGTCATGGGGCCGGATGTCGGCAGGCCACGCAGGACGCGCACGGCCAGCCAGCCGAACGCCTGCGCTTCCAGCATGTCCCCGTCGAGGCCAATCTCCTCAACCGGCGCAACCGTGCAAGGCAAAGCACCAGACAGCGCCTCCATGATCGCCGGATTATGGCGACCGCCGCCGCAGACAAGCACACGCTCCGGCATTGCGGGCAGATGTTCCATCCCCGCCGCAACCGACCCCGCCAGAACCGCCACCAATGTCGCCGCCGCATCTTCGGCTGACAGGGTTTTCACCATATCCGAAAGACCGGCAAACGCGTCCCGATCCAGCGATTTCGGCGGGATCTGCGCGAAATAGGGATGCCGCAGGAACCGGGCAACGGCGTCGGCATCCGCCGTGCCGCGACGTGCGAGGGCGCCGCGCTCGTCCCGCTCTCCCAGCCCACGGGCGCGCACCAGATCGTTGATCGGTGCATTCGCCGGCCCGGTATCGAAGGCCAGACAACCCGTCTCCGGCCCGTCAGTCGCCGGATCGACCCATGTCAGGTTCCCGACACCGCCGAGATTGAGGAAAACGACCGGCTCACGGCCCATATGCCCTTGCCGCGCGGCCCAGTCGGCGCAAGCCCAATGGAAGAACGGAGCCAGCGGCGCGCCCTGCCCGCCCTGCCGCACATCTTCCGTTCGGAAATCCCACACCACGCGGCGATCCGTCTGCCGGGCCAGTTCCGCGCCCGACCCGGCCTGATGCGTTCCCCGCCCGCCCGGATCATGGGCAAGCGTCTGGCCATGATAGCCGATCAGCTCCGCCTCAGGAAAATCCGCCGCGAGCGCCGCATGGGCGGCCACGGAAAACGCTTCGGCCTCGCTGACGCCGTCATCCCCCGGCCATTTGCCAAGCGCATCATGCAGAACGGAGGATTCGTTGTGGGAATAGGCGCGATAGCCCGAAGGCCCGAAACCACCGATCCTCTCCCCGTCGGTTTCGATCATCGCGGCATCGACCCCGTCAAGCGAGGTTCCCGACATCATCCCGAGCGCGCGGATCATCCTGCCTGTCATGGGTTTTCCTTCCTTCGTCGCCCCGGTATATCCGGCCTATCGAAAAGGAAAAAGCAATGGCACCCACCCCGAAATCCGAATTTCTGCGCATTATCATGGAGCGCGGCTTTCTGGCCGACTGCACCGATCTGACCGCGCTTGACGAAGCTCTGATCGAGGGGCCGGTGACGGCGTATATCGGCTATGACGCGACAGCCGCGTCGCTGCATGTGGGGCATCTGCTCAATATCATGCTGCTGAGATGGTTTCAGAAAACCGGCAACCGGCCGATCACCCTGATGGGGGGCGGCACGACCAAGGTCGGCGATCCGTCTTTCCGCAGCGATGAACGTCCCCTGCTGGGACCGGAACAGATCCAGTCGAATATCGACGGCATGCAGAAGGTCTTTGCCCAATATCTCGATTACGGCGATGGCAAGGCGATGATGCTCAACAATGCCGAATGGCTGGACGGGCTGAACTATCTCGATTTCCTGCGCGACATCGGGCGGCATTTTTCGGTCAACCGGATGCTGTCTTTCGAATCGGTGAAATCCCGGCTGGATCGCGAACAGTCGCTCAGCTTCCTTGAGTTCAACTACATGATCCTTCAGGCCTATGACTTCCTGGAGCAGCACCGGCGTTACGATTGCCGGTTGCAGATGGGCGGCTCGGACCAGTGGGGCAATATCGTCAACGGCGTCGACCTGACCCGCCGCGTGCTCGACCGCGAAGTCTGGGGGCTGACCACGCCGCTGCTGACCACCAGTGACGGGCGCAAGATGGGCAAATCGCAGGGTGGTGCGATCTGGCTGAATGGCGAGATGCTGAGCGCCTATGAATTCTGGCAGTTCTGGCGCAATACGACCGATGCCGATGTGGGCCGGTTCCTGAAGCTCTACACCGAGTTGCCGGTCGATGAATGCGACCGTCTTGGCGCGCTTTCGGGATCGGAGATCAATGAGGCGAAGGTGCGGCTGGCCAATGAGGTCACGACGCTGCTGCACGGCGCGGACGCAGCCGCTTCGGCCGAGGCGACCGCCCGCGAGGTGTTCGAGCAGGGCGGCGCAGGCGGCGATCTGGAGGTGGTGACGATCGGGGCGGACACGCTGCCGCTGTCCATCGTGCAGCTTCTGGCGCAAACCGGTATCACCGGCTCCGGCAAGGAGGCGAAGCGCCTGATTGCCGAGGGCGGCTTGCGGTTGAACAATGACGCTGTTGGCGATCCGCAAATTCAGGTCGATGCGGGAATGATCGGTGACGGGCTGAAGATCTCGGTTGGCAAGAAGAAACACCGGATGCTACGGATCGGATAAAGAAAAGGCCGGGGTGAGCCCCGGCCTTTTTAATGGTGACGACACGACGGGCAGATCACTCAGCGACGGTGACGGACAGCATGTAGTCAGGCTCGCTGACCGCACCATTGGCAGCGGAATCGCCCTTCTTGACCGCTTGCAGCACGTCCCAGCCATCGACGAGCTGGCCGACGACCGTATATTGACCGTCAAGGAACGGGGCCGGGGCGAGGTCGATGAAAAACTGGCTGTTGGCGCTGTTGGGGTCTTGCGCGCGGGCCATGCCGACCGTCCCTTGCTGGAACGACACATCGCTGAACTCTGCGGCGAGGTCCGGCAGGTCGGAACCACCCATACCTGCGCGGGCCGTATCGCCGTCCTGCTTGCCGAACTGGACGTCGCCGGTCTGGGCCATGAACCCGTCAATGACGCGATGGAACACGACGCCATTATAGGCACCGGACTGGGCCAGCTCGATCAGGCGGGCGACATGATTCGGTGCCTTGTCCTCATAGAGATCAAGCGTGATCGTCCCTTTGGACCCACCGGCGGCGTCGGCGATCTCGATCACCAGGTTCGGGCCCGGACCGTCAGACACGCCGGGAAGCCCCTCCGCTGCGGCGCTTCCTGCCGCCAGCGCAAGGATCGGAATCAGAAGCGCATTACGCATCGGCTGCCACTTTCACAGAGATCATCCGGTCGGGATTCGCTGGCGGCTCGCCGCGGGCGATCTTGTCGACATGCTCCATCCCTTCGATGACGCGGCCATAAACCGTGTATTGGCCGTTCAGGAAGTGATTGTCCTTGAAGTTGATGAAAAACTGGCTGTTCGCACTGTTCGGGTTCTGCGAGCGTGCCGCACCCAGCGTTCCGCGATCATGCGGCAGCTTGGAAAACTCCGCCGGCAGGTCCGGCAGGTCGGAACCGCCCGTGCCGCAGCGGCGCGGGTTATAATCTTCTTCCATATCGCCATGCTCGACATCGCCGGTCTGCGCCATGAAACCGTCGATGACACGATGAAACGCCACGTTGTCGTAAGCACCCGCCCGCGCCAGCTCTTTCATCCGTTCGGCATGTTTGGGCGCGACATCGGTCAACAATTCAATCACAACCGGACCGTTCTTCAATTCAATGATGACGGTGTTTTCAGGATCCTTGATCTCGGCCATGCAGGGCCTCCTTTTCAATGCTCGGCTCAGGGGTAGCGCGTCCGCAGGTTTCCCGCAACGCATGATGCTGTCACAGGCCACACCGGGCGCATTGACGATCCTGTGAGGATGCCCCACAACCCCGGTATAGATTTCACCGGAGGCTGCCATGAGATTCAACCGCATCGAAGATATGGACCTCGACGGAAAAGTCGTTTTGACCCGCGTCGATCTGAATGTGCCAACCGAAAACGGTCACGTCACGGACACGACCCGGATCGACAAGATCGTGCCGACGGTCAATGCCATTCGTGACGCGGGCGGGAAAGTCGTTCTGCTGGCACATTTCGGCCGACCGAAAGGGCAGCGTGTCGATTCCATGTCGCTCTCGCAGATCGTGTCCGCGCTGGAAACCGCCCTCGGGCAAAGCGTCTCTTTCGCGGAGGAAGCTGTTGGCGGGCCTGCCAAACGGGCGGTTGCGGCAATGGCACCGGGCGATGTCGTTCTTCTGGAAAACACCCGCTTCTATGAGGGCGAGGAAAAGAACGACCAGACATTCGCAGCGTCCCTGGCCGCCCTGGGCGATGTTTATGTCAATGACGCGTTCTCCGCCGCGCACCGTGCCCACGCCTCGACCGAAGCGCTTGCGCGGCTGCTGCCCTCTGCCGCAGGAAAACTGATGGAGGCGGAGCTTGACGCGCTGGATGCCGCACTCGGCGATGCCGTCCGCCCTGTCGTCGCCGTCGTGGGCGGGGCCAAGGTCTCGACCAAGCTGGACCTGCTGTCCAACCTGATCGAGAAGGTCGACCACCTGGTGATCGGTGGCGGCATGGCGAACACCTTCCTTGTCGCCAAGGGCATAGAGGTCGGCAATTCTCTGGCAGAGCGTGATATGGCCGATACCGCGCGCGATATTATCGCCAAAGCAGCGGATACCGGCTGCACCATCCACCTGCCCGTCGACGTCGTTGTCGCGCGGGAGTTCAAGGCCGGTGCCGCCTCCGAAACCGTGGCGGCGGATGCCTGTCCTGCCGATACCATGATCCTCGATGCCGGACCTCAGACGGTCGAGGAGATCGGCAAGGTTTTCGCCAATTGCCGGACGCTGATCTGGAACGGCCCGCTCGGCGCCTTTGAAATCCCACCATTCGACGCCGCCACCAATGCCGCGGCGCAAGAGGCGGCGAAGCTGACCCGCGAGGGCAAGCTCACCTCTGTCGCTGGTGGCGGCGATACGGTTGCGGCGCTGAACAAGGCCGGTGTCGCCGGCGATTTCACCTTTATCTCGACCGCAGGCGGGGCCTTCCTGGAATGGATGGAAGGCAAGGATCTGCCCGGGGTCGCTGCACTTGCCGACGCAAGGCAGTAGCTCAAAATCAGGGGCAGCATGCCCCGGAAGGAGACGCCGATGGATGGCGCAACCGAAACCGCCGAGACGCTGATCACCCAGATGGGGGAAGCGGCGCGGGTGGCGGCGGCAGAACTGGCCTATGCCAATGCTGAACGTAAACACGCTGCCCTGATTGCTGCGGCAGATGCCGTGCGGACACGCGAGGCGGAGATTCTTGCGGCCAATGCAAAGGATCTCGACTACGCCCGCGAAAAGGGGCTGTCCGATGCAATGATCGACCGGCTGACCCTGACGCCGGACCGGCTGCGCGGGATCGTCGACAGCTTGCGCGCGATTGCCGAGCAGCCCGATCCCGTGGGTCGGGTTCTGACCGAATGGGACCGTCCGACGGGGCTGCGTATCCAGCGCGTCGCGACACCGCTGGGCGTGCTGGGCGTGATCTATGAAAGCCGACCCAATGTGACCGCCGATGCCGGTGCCCTTGCGCTGAAATCCGGCAATGCCGTGATCCTGCGGGGCGGCAGCGATTCGATCCACTCGTCGGGTGCGCTGCATCGCTGCATGGTCGAGGGCTTGCGCGCCGCGAAACTGCCGGCGACCGCAATCCAGATCGTGCCGATCCGCGACCGCGAGGCTGTGGCCGCGATGCTGCGCGCTCAGGGGCTGATCGACGTCATCATCCCGCGCGGCGGCAAGGGGCTGGTCGGGCTCGTGCAGCGCGAGGCAAGGGTGCCGGTCTTCGCCCATCTGGAGGGCATCTGTCATATCTATGCCGACCGCGACGCCGATCTGGAAAAAGCCCGCCGCGTGGTCCTGAACGCCAAGACAAGGCGCACCGGCGTTTGCGGCGCGGCAGAATGCCTGCTGATCGACCGGGGCTTTTACGACAAGCATGGCGACGTGCTGATCCGCGACTTGCTGAATGCCGGTGTCGAAGTCCGCGCCGAGGGCGAGTTGGCGCAGATCAACGGCACCGTCGAGGCCGCGCCGGAGGATTTCGGACGCGAATTTCTGGACAGCATCATTGCGGTGCGGCTGGTCAATGGCGTGGATGAGGCGATTGCCCATATCCGGACGCATGGCTCCGGCCATACCGAGGCGATCCTGACCGAGAACGACGCCACAGCGCAGCGCTTCTTCGAGCGGCTGGACAGCGCCATTCTGATGCGAAACGCCTCGACGCAATTCGCGGACGGGGGCGAATTCGGCATGGGCGCTGAAATCGGTATCGCCACCGGAAAGATGCACGCGCGCGGCCCGGTCGGTGCGGAGCAGCTGACCAGCTTCAAATATATCGTGACCGGCAACGGTACGACCCGGGACTGATTGCCAATTTCGCCGCGCCTTTTGCTACAGGCGCGGCGATCATGTCTTAAAAACTGATCTCTGCGCCAGCGTCATCGATCGACCAGCGGACCGGGCGCCCCGCCTGTATCGCCGCAAGGCGGAGCAGCGGAAAATGAACCTCTGCCGCCACCGGCTGCCTGGGCGTCTCGCAGTCACCGTCCAGCCACGCCCATAGGGCACGATCCGGATCGGTCCGGTCGGCTTCGGCTGTCAGATGCCAGACCCGCCCCGCCAGTCCGATACGAACAGCCCCGCCCCACGGCATCGCGGTTTCCAGACACATGAGCGCCAGAGCCAGCATCTTGACCACAATGCGCGGCTGACCACCCTCGAACTCCGACGAGATCCGCACCCGGCCAATGCGTGACATATGCGCAAGCAGCCCGGCAATCTCGCCCTCGCTCAACTGTTGCCCGTCGCCTGCCGCGCCAAACGCCACCCGAAAGCAGGACAGCTTGTCGCGCGCGGCATGAAGCGCATCCTCAATCAGCCCGATTTCTGCATTGCCGTCCAGATTTCCGCACCGATCCGACATCTGCAACAATTCCAACCCGTTCCCGACAGCACCGATGGGAGAGATCAGATCGTGACAAAGCCGGGAGCCGACCAGTTCGATCAGCATCGATGCCGGATCATCAGGGCGCTCATACATTGCGGCAGCGGCTTGCGACGGGTATTGCATAAGCAGGAGACCTTTCGATGAACGATTTTCTTGAGCCGGGAATGCTTGTTCGGAACCCAGCGGCACCGGAATGGGGGCTGGGACAGGTTCAATCGCGCATCGGCGACCGCATCACAGTGAATTTCCATGAGGCGGGCAAACGTGTCATCGACGGTCGTCGCGTGGTGCTGGAACTCGTTGACATTGATACCTGATAAAGCACACATAATATATATGGTCTACTCAACTTTTAATTGTGTCAATACACCTTATGGATGTGGGCGGTATTGCCTTGTGACCCTGTCTTGCATAGAGGGTAGCGAAACGGGCAAGCAGGCAGGTCCATGAACCCGGACAGTAAGTTCTTCGACATCCGCATCGCGACAAGCGAAACCGATCTGGCAGCCGCGCAGCGGCTCCGCTACCGCGTTTTCGTGGAGGAGCTGGGCGGGGACGGCCCGATGGTCGATCACGATGCCCGTCTGGAAAAGGACGAGTTTGACGAGGCGGTCGATCACCTTGTGCTGGTCGATACGCGTCGCAAACCTGCCGAACTGGATCATGTGGTCGGCGTGTATCGTTTGCTGCCCGGCACCCGCGCGGCGGAGTTCGGTCGCTTCTACTGCGACAGCGAATATGATCTGAGCAAGCTCAAATCCTCTGGCCGGCCCTTGCTGGAGCTGGGGCGTTCCTGTGTGCTGCCGGAATATCGCGGCGGTGCCGGCATGTTCCTGCTGTGGAATGCGTTATCGGAATATGTGCTGGAACTCGGGATCGAGGTGCTGTTCGGCGTCGCGTCCTTTCACGGCACGGACGCAGATGCGCTCAGCCAGCAGCTCAGCTGGCTGCACCACAAATGCCTCGCACCGGAGCCCATCCGGCCTGTGGCACTGGCCGAGGGGTATCAGCGCATGGACCTCGTCCCGCCCGAGGAACTCGACCGCAGGGCAGCGATGATTGGCATGCCTGCCCTGATCAAGGCCTATCTGCGGCTCGGCGGTACGGTTGGCGAGGGAGCCTATCTCGACCGTGACTTCAATACGACCGATGTGCTGTTGCTGATGGACACCGCGGCCATGTCTGGCAAACACCGCGAGTTCTATACATCCAGATGGCAGACGAAAACCTGAGCAGCCCGACATGGGTTGGCGAGCCGCCGCCCCCGCCACGACGCCCGGGCGCGGCAGGATGGTTCCGCGTCGCGCGGCGCGGCATTCCGGCCATCGCTGTTCTGGTGGCGGGTGTGCCATTGCTGGCGATATTGCGTCTGATCGAACGATTATTTACCGGCCCGCGTCGGCCCGTCTCCGGCCCGTTCGTGCAAGGCGTCTGCCGGGCGGTCATCTGGTGTATCGGCCTGACCTACCGCCGGATCGGAGCACCCATGCGCGGCCCCGGCGCGGTCGTTGCCAATCACTCAAGCTGGCTCGATATTCTGACGATGAACGCGGCCATGCCGGTTTTCTTCGTGGCCAAGGCAGAGGTCGCAAGCTGGCCCGGCATCAATATCCTGACCAAAGTGACCAACACGCATTTCGTCGCCCGCGACCGTCGTTTTGCGCAGGAACAAGCCGCTGAGTTCGCAGCACGCACCCGCGCTGGACACCGGCTGCTCTTCTTTCCCGAAGGCACATCCAGCGACGGTCGCCGTGTCCTGCCATTCAAGCCGACATTGTTCCAGGGCTTCCTCGCGCCAGAGCTGCCCGACGGGCTCGCCATTCAGCCGATGACAGCGATTTACCAGGCCCCGCCCGGAGAGGATCCGCGCTTCTATGGTTGGTGGGGCGATATGGCACTTGGGCAGCATATTCTTTCTGTACTGTCCGTGAAACGACAGGGTTGCGTCACGATTGCGCTTCACGAACCTGTTCCCGTGTCGGGAAAAGATCGGAAAACCCTGTCCCGCATGACCGAAGCCACAATCCGCAACGCTATGCCCGATACGCGCGAAAACCAGCCGTTCCACGGCTAATTTCCTGCTCATATTGCCTTGAAAGGTCGGCCCTTGCGGTCTAGGTGAAGCTCCGAACGCCAAAAGGACGCGCCTATGACCTATGTCGTCACCGACAATTGCATCATGTGCAAATATACCGACTGCGTCGAGGTCTGCCCCGTGGATTGTTTCTACGAGGGCGAAAACACGCTGGTGATTCATCCTGACGAATGCATTGACTGCGGCGTGTGCGAACCCGAATGCCCGGCCGATGCGATCCGCCCCGATACGGAACCGGATATGGAACCCTGGGTGGAGATGAACCGGAAATACGCCGATCAGTGGCCGGTCATCACGCAGAAGAAAGATCCGATGCCCGGCTATGAGCAGATGGACGGCGTCAGCGGCAAGCTTGAGAAGTATTTCAGCCCGAATCCCGGCGAGGGGGACTGATTCTCCCGCACGGGTGGCTGGCGTCAGGTGTAAAAACTGCTATAATGGCGCAGGATATTGAAAAAATGCGGGAATTTCCTGAATCTGCGGCGATGTTGCACCGCAGAGACGCATCTTTTTTCGGCCCTTATTTTATGATATAATACTGTCATATTTGCTGCGAGAAGCCCTTCCCCAACCATGATGAAGGCCACCACAGCTTGCCTGCCCGCTAACTGCTCGGCGGGGATAACGTATGACAACCCGGCCCGTCGGAAGGGGTTTCCCCGTCCGCAGGGCCTTTTGCGCCGCAGACACTCTTGCGCAGCGGCGGCGCCAATTGGAAGGAACAGTAATGTCCAAAGCTAAGAAATCCGAATTCCGCCCCGATGACTTCGTGGTCTACCCCGCTCATGGCGTGGGCAAGATCGTCTCGATCGAGGAGCAGGAAGTCGCTGGCATGGCGCTGGAGATGTTCGTGATTTCGTTCGAAAAGGACAAGATGACCCTGCGTGTGCCGACCGCCCGCGCCGCCGAAATCGGCATGCGCGGCCTCGCCAGCCCCGATCTGGTCGAGCAGGCCCTGACCACGCTGAAGGGCAAGGCCCGCGTCAAGCGCGCCATGTGGTCGCGCCGCGCGCAGGAGTATGAACAGAAGATTAACTCCGGCGACCTTCTGGCAATTGCCGAGGTCGTGCGCGACCTGCACCGCAATGACGACCAGCGTGAGCAGTCCTATTCCGAACGTCAGCTTTACGAAGCCGCACTCGACCGCCTGACCCGCGAAGTTGCCGCCGTGGGCGGTATCGACGCCGCCGGCGCGCAGAAAAAAGTGGATGACGTGCTTCTGGCCCGCGCGGCCTGAGTATCATCCCCTTCGACAAGAAAGGCCGCATTTTTTGCGGCCTTTTTTCTTTGCTCCCCCTGCGCGGGCAATAGTGATAGGTTTCGCCGCGAAACCAGAGATCTGGTGCCACGCGGTTTTGATGAGGGCGAAGCGTGACGACGATACAGCTTCTCGGTTGGACCATCGGCGCTGCCTACGTAGCGCTTTTCCTGCTGGCCACGATCATCGCAAGCCGCCGCAGCAGCGCCCCGATCTGGCTTTTCGCCGCGCCCGGACAAAGACTGCCCGCGCTCGGCTTCCGGCTGGGATTTGTCATCCTGTTGATCTGGCCCTTGGATCGCAGCTTTGACCGGAGCTATTTTATCTGCCTGCTACTGGCTGCCCTTGGTGCGGGACTGGCGCTTTACGGGCAGCTTCACATGGGCAGATCATGGCGGATCGGCGCGGCCGAGGGCGCGACCGGGTCCCTTGTCACAGACGGTCCCTTCGCCATCTCACGCAATCCCGTCTTTCTGGGGCAGATCGTTCTGTCCTGCGCGCTCGTCCCGTTTGGCGGCTGGCTCATGCTGCTGGGCGCTGCGCTGATAACAGCGTCGGCCATCGTTCAAGTCCGCCGAGAGGAGGCCGTCATGTCCAACGATCCGGCATGGCGCGATTACGCCGCCCGCACGCAGCGATGGCTCGGACGGCGCTGACAGCGCGTCAGTTCTTCAGCCCATGCTCCGGGATCTCGTCGCTGTCGTCAGGATTGATCGGTGCGGCTGCGGGACCATGCGCAAAACGCTCCATAAGGGCCGCTTCCAGTTCCTGATTCATCCGACGGGTCCGCTCGATATAAGCCTCGTTATCCTCCATCGGCATCTGGGGATCCCACAACTCTGCCAGCTCGCGCAGGCTGGCACGGTCGATCTTGTAGAAGATCGCCTCCGCCTCATGCGCTTCGTAATCAGAGAACCCCGCATTCTCCAGAACATAGCGCCCGACCCGAAGACTGGAGTCGAACATCTCGCGGACAATATGATCCGCCCCGGCGGCATACAGACTGTAGACGGTGAACCTGTCGCGGGCGCGCGCGATGATCTTCAGATCAGGCCGTTTCTCGCGGGCAAAGCGGACCAGCTTGATATTGCTTTCCGGATCGTCCAGCGCCGCAACCAGAATCTGCGCCTTGTCCAGCCCGGCGGCGGCGAGAATTTCGGGCCGGGTCGGATCACCGAAATAGCCCTTGAAACCGAAGCGGCGCATAAGCTGGATCAGCTTCAGATCGTGATCCAGCACCGTTGTCTTGAGGCCGCTGAACGTCACCAGACGGTTCACCACCTGACCGAAACGCCCGATCCCCGCGATAATGATCGGCTGCTGGTCCTCGATGTCGTCGGGGCTGTGGGCATCGCCGCCGGAATCGGTGATGCGACGGCTGACCTGATCGCTGACGATGAACAGCAGCGGCGTGACCAGCATCGACAGGGCGATGACAAGCAGGAACCCCTCGGCAATGCGGTCCGGCAGCACGCGCAGCGCGACCGCATAGGAAATCAGCACAAAGCCGAACTCCCCCGCCTGCGCCAGCGACAAGGTGAACAGCGCCCGATCCCGTGGCGGCATCTGCACGGAGCGCGCGATCAGGTGCAGGACACCCGCCTTGATCGCGATTAGCACAGCGGTGACGCCAATGACCAGCACCGGCATTTCCGCCAGCAGCCCGAAATTCATGCCTGCACCAACGGTGATGAAGAACAGTCCCAGAAGCAGCCCCTTGAACGGCTCAATCTGGGATTCGAGCTCATGCTTGAACTCCGACCCCGCCAGCATCACGCCTGCGAGAAATGTACCAAGCGCAGGCGAAAGCCCGACGAAGCTCATCAGCGAGGCAATCCCGACGACGATAAACAGCGCCATCGTCGTATCCATCTCGCGCAGCCGGGCGGAATGGACATATCTGAACAGGGGCCGGATCGCATAGCTGCCGATCAGCACCACGAAGGCGATGGCCAGAAGCGTGACAATCGCCGCCGCCCAGCCGGGCAGCTGCGCCATGAACGCGCCGCCCATCGACTCCTCCCCTGCCCCCTGCACCGGAGAGCGGGCCAGAAGCGGCATCAGCGCCAGCATCGGAATGACGGCAATATCCTGGGTCAGCAGAACCGCGAACGCATCACGTCCGCCGCGCGTGTGCATCAGGTTCTTTTCCGTCAGCGTCTGCAGCACGATCGCCGTGGAGCTGAGCGACAGGATCATCCCGAGCGCCAGCGCCACGCGCCAGTTCTGGTTCAGCGCCAGCGCCGCCAGAAAGATCAGCCCGAGCGTGCCGAGGATCTGGAAACCGCCCAGCCCGATCAGCCGCGAACGCATTCCCCAAAGCGCGCGCGGTTCAAGTTCCAGCCCGATGATGAACAGCATCATCACCACGCCGAACTCGGCGAAGTGTTGAAGATCCGTGACCTCTGTTCCGGCAAGACCAAGCACCGGGCCAATCGCAATACCTGCGATCAGATAGCCAAGCACCGACCCCAGCCCGAGCCGGGTCGACACCGGCACAGCAATAATCATCGTCAATAGATAGACGGTTGCCAGAAGCAGGAAGTCGGCCATGTAACATTAACGCCCGTTTAAAATCGGCAGCGCATATGTTCGCCCTGCCTTCACATATTGCAACCCGCCATTCCCGATCTGGGTGATCTCGCCACCATTAATTTTATCGCCGAGGCGAACGGTGACAATTTTGCCGTTCCGCAACCGGACCAGACCCCGGCTGGCTTTGCCCGCCCCGACCGTCCCGATCAACTGGGTGGCGTTCAGATCGATCCCTTTCGCCGTCGCGGACGCCGCGGCCTTCCCGGCACTCGCCGCTGCGGCGGCCTGAACTTCCGGCTCGTTATCGACCTCCGGCGGGCGGTAGGTCTCGTTGCGTTTGCGCGCCGCAGCGGCCTCCGCCTCGGCCTGCGCACGGGCGCGCGCCTCCGCCGCTGCTTTGGCTTTCGCGGCAGCCTGCGCATCGGCGGCGGCACGGGCCCGGACGCGCTCCTCGGCCTGACGCTGCAATTCGTCGTCAAGTCGCCGCCGCTCCGCCAGTGCTGCCGCTTCTGCATCTGCCTTGGATTGCTTTGCCGCCTGCTGAGGTTCCGGCGCGAGCGTACCCTCCTGCGACGACGCTGCACTCTTCGCAGCCTTCGCGTCTTTTAACGCGGCATTCACGGCGGCACTGGTCGCGCTGCCCGCCGCCGATGCTGCGCGCCGCGCCGGACGGGCCGAGCTTTTCAATGGCTTGAGCGGAACCTGCCCCGGAACAGCGGAAGAAGATGACACCGCCGCAGCAATCGCGTCCTCCACAGCGGCATTGCTCGCTGACGAACCGGCCTTCGGGCGCGACGCCGGGCGACCTGAGCGCGACAGCGATGTGCCTGTTTGCGCCGCCGCCTGCCGTGAAGGGGCCGCCGTGGCGGATGGCGTCGCCGCCGGCTTGGGTGCCGGGGCCGATGACGCGTTGTCCGAAAGCGCCGCTGCCACGGCTGTATCAACCGCGTCACTCTGGACCGGGCGGCGTGCCGGGCGGGCCTGCGCGACACGAACCGCATTGGGCGTAGACGCTGAAAAAATAGGCGCGTTGCTCCACGGGCGGTCAAGAATGCCCTCTAAAGCAGCATAAGTCTCCGCCGAGAACATCCTGAATTGACGGGGCGCCGGTTGCAGATGCAACGCGGCGCCCCGAGCAGACGATATATCGGCTGGTTTGGGTGGTGGCCTGAGGCCGGTCGGCTCCGGCAGTTCACGCTGCTCATAGGGCTGCGGATTTCGCGGCACTGCCGGTCGCGGATCAGGAGAGGCGGAGCGTTCCGCAGGTGCCGCGCTTCGCGATGGCGCGCTGACCGGCCGCGCCGATACGCTGAGGGTCGAGCTTTGCGGCGCTCCGGGATTGGCGGCAGGCGGGCTGGACGGGCGGCTGCTGGACGAAACCGCCTGCTCCAGCGCCTCTTGCAGCGCATCGCTCTGCCCCCCTCCCGAAGCCGTGCCAGACGCCGCCGGTGCGGGTGCGGCGCGCCGCGCGAGGTTGGCGGGGCGAGAGGACGGGCGGACGGATCGGCGCAGCACAGGCGCTGCAGCGGGCGCGGTTTCAGCGGGTTGTGTCGCAGTTGCAGCCTCGCCCGGCTGCGCGGGACGTGCCTCAGGCGCATCGGCTGTCGTCAGCGGCGAAGATGCCGGAGCCGCCGGGGGTTGCTGAACCGTCTCCGCAGCGGGCTGGGCAGTCGTTTCCGCAACCGGCTGGGTTGCGTCAGGCGCTTCCGTCGAAGCCGCTTCCGGCGAAGGCTGGGGCGGTTGCGCGTTTGCCGGGCGAGCCACATCAGTCGATGCGGCATCCGCCGACACAGCCGACGCCGCTTCGGAACTTTCGACAGTGGGTTCAGACCCTAGCTGCGCAACCCGCTGGCTGTCCGACAGTGAAATCGCCTCACCCGGCTGAGCCGCAGTCGATGCGTCGTCCAACCCGATCACGGTATTCTGATCCGCAGCGACAGTTCCCTGAGAAGCAGGCGCAGTGGCTGTCGTCGCCTGCACAGTTTCGACCGGCTGTGCGGCAGGCGGCAAGGCTTCGGTCTGCGCGGTTTCCGCCGGCTGGATCGGGGCGGATGGCTGCGCGTTGGCATCGACAGGTTCAGGATCGCGCCCGATAACAGCCGCCGCGATGCCGAGGCCCAAGACAAGCAATCCGACCAGCGGCAGCGCACCGGACAGGCGGGAGCGGCGCGAAGGCTGTTTCGGAACGGCGCGCCGGGTTCCATCCCGATCACGCTGCGCCCGCGCCTCGCGCGCGCGCTCATGGAATATCCGCGCCCGTTCTGGCAGCGGCTTTTCCGGCTCCGATGCCGCTTTAACCGCCGGAATATCGTCATGCGGCCCGACCGGCTTCGGCTCAACCTGCGGCATGGCTTCAGCCGCCGGACCCTCTGCCGGTTCGTCCCCGGGCAGGACCACGCTGGCCGAATTCACCAGAACCGGCGTCTCGCTCCGCGCAGCGGCGACCTTAGCACGCGCAAGCGCGAAAATACCCGGACCCGCCGGTGCCGCGATGGCATGGGGCGTGATCCGCGAGACCCATATCTTCTGATCCTGCGACGGAGGCTGCTTCACAGCAGCGGCGACATCTTTCACCCCGACCGCGCCGTCCGCGTCGACAGCAACCGTGGTCGCGCCGAAATCCGGCATATGCGGAAACTGTCCCTCCGAAGGGGCGGCAATGAAGCGTTGCGGCGCAAAACCGTGGCGGACGGCAAAATCCTCGGCCTCCGCCAGTGTCTGGCGGGCGACGGCGGCGATCCGAACCTTGCTGCCGGGACGCGCGCCTTGAGGGGCGTAGTCATAGGCCAGCTCTTCCACGGCATAAGGTGTCAGCCCGTCCAGCGCGGATCGAAGCGCCGTGTCAGCATCGGCGGCGTCGGGCAGCGTCAGTTCGGTGTAGAGTATCTGGTCATCCGGGATCACCAGCGAAAGCGGGCGCGCGTTCTCGGCCTCCAACCGGCGCGCAAACCCCGCAAGCCCGTCGCGAAGCCCGTCATCGAAGGCAACCTTGTCCTGCTCGGACCAGCCGAGAGCGGTCCGGCGCATAAGCTGCACGCCGTCAGGCTGAAAACCCAATGCATAATCGGTTTCAGGGCGGTTCGCCCAGTTATTTGTCTGCTCGTTCATGTGCTGCGCCTTTTGCGGCCGGCCTTTATTTTTCCAATGAATAACCCGAACCGGGTCTCATGAAAAGAACGCGCGTAGTCGTGATCGAACAATTTGAACGCGGCTGACGTTGACAGGGCAACGAGACAAGCAAAGGATCTCCTATGACCTATCCCCGTTTTTCCCGCACCAGAAGCGTTCTTTTCAGCACGGCCTGCGCGGCGCTGCTGGCAGGTCCGGCCCTCGCCGCCCCCGGTGCGCAAGGCTGCGGCCATCCCGGCATACTCAGCGTAACGGGCCACGGTGAATCCCGGGTCGCGCCCGATCAGATGCTGATCTCGCTTGGCGTCACGACGCAGGCGGAGACGGCTGCACAGGCGATGGACGATAATTCCTCGCGTCAGGCATCCATTCTGCAAACGCTGCGTGATGCAGGTGTGGCGGAAGGCGATATCCAGACGGAGGGGCTCACGCTCAACCCAACGATGAACTATCCTGAGGATGGCGGCGCGCCATCAATTTCAGGTTACATGGCGCAGAATCTGCTGACCGTGCGTGTGACGGATATTGCGCGCGCCGGGGCGGTTCTGGACAGCATTGTCGACGCGGGCGCGAATGAGATGCGCGGCATCAGGTTCATTCGCGAGGACTCGCAGGGGACGCAGGATCAGGCGTTAAGCGATGCCGTGGCCGACGCCACCCATCGTGCGGGTGTAATGGCGGAAGCCGCCGGGCTGGAACTGGGGCGGGTCATGCGGATCGGAGAGCCCCAGTCCCGGGTGATCGCGCCCGAGCCGATGCAGATGCGTGCGATGGCGGCTTCGGGACAAGCCGACAGTATCCCGGTCGAGGGCGGGGAGATCGCCTTTACCGCAGCGGTCGAGGTCGCCTTCTCGCTCGGCGGCGGCGATGAAAACTGTGCGATGCCGTCGGAGGCCCCGGCTGTAGCACCCGGCGGCCAGGCTGCGTCCCCAGCCAGCCCGGCACCGGCACCCACGCCTGACCAATCGGCAGACAGCACCCCGGAAGGCGAACCCCAGCCAGCGCTGCGTGGCGGCGATCAGCCGCCAATGCCGCGCCCGACCCGTGACGCGCCTGAGACCACGCCGGGGGCAAGTGAAACGGTGACCGGCACAGCCCCGGAAACCGATGACGAAAGCACAACCCCGGCACAAGGTGCAGTCCCGGCTGACGGCGAAACCGCTCCGGCAGCCGCGTCAGACAGCGCCGACACCGACGCAGCGCAAACCGGGGCTGTCGGGGACACCACTGCGGAGGACGATGCAGCCGCAGCAGCAGACGAGGCCGCGGAAACCTCAACCGGCGCGGACGCCGCAGCCGCGACGAACTAACCTTACGGCCTCTGCCAATTCACGGCCCTTTGCCGGTCGCAAAAGCCGCCGGACATCCCGGCGGCTTTTCAATCGAGACGGCTCAGCCCGTCGCGGCGGCCAACGCCTGATCGAGATCGGCAATCAGATCATCGGCATCTTCGACCCCGATGGACAGGCGCACCACATCCGGGCCCGCCCCGGCAGCGATCTGCTGTTCTTCGGTCAATTGACGATGGGTTGTCGATGCCGAATGGATCACCAGCGAGCGCGTATCGCCGAGATTGGCGACATGGCTGAACAGCTTCAGCGCATCGACCAGCTTCACGCCAGCCTCATACCCGCCCTTGATCGTGAAGGTGAACAGCGAGCCCGCCCCTTTCGGGTAAAGCCGCGCCGCCGTCGCATTCCACGGCGAGCTTTTGAGCCCGGCATAGGTGACGGAGGTCACGCGCGGATCGGCCTCCAGCCACGCCGCCACCTTCATCGCATTGGCGACATGTTTCTCCATGCGCAGCGGCAGGGTCTCGATCCCCATCAGCGTGTAATGCGCCGCCTGCGGGTTCATGGTCATGCCCAGATCGCGAAGCCCGATGGCAATGCCGTGGAAGGTGAAGGCGAGGTTGCCGAAGGTCTCATGGAATTTCAGACCGTGATAGGCGGGTTCGGGTGCTGAAAGGGACGGGAACTTGTCCGACGCCGACCAGTCGAATTTGCCGCTGTCGACAACGGCCCCGCCGGTCACCGTGCCGTTGCCGGTCAGGAACTTCGTCAGGCTGTGGACAACCAGCGTCGCACCCATCTCGATCGGGCGGCACAGATAGGGCGTCGCCAGCGTATTGTCGACGATCAGCGGGATACCGGCGGCATCCGCAATCTCGGCAATGGCGGGGATATCGGTCACATAACCACCGGGATTGGAGATCGATTCGCAGAAGATCGCCCGCGTGTTATCGTCAATCGCCGCCTTGACCGCATCTTTATCGTCCAGATCGACGAAGGTGCAGGACCAGCCGAAACGCTTGATGGTCTGACTGAATTGGGTCACCGTACCGCCGTAAAGCCGGGTTGAGGCCACGATATTCTTGCCCGGCCCCATCAGCGGGAACAGCGCCATGATCTGCGCGGCATGGCCCGAGGATGTGCAGACAGCGCCCGCGCCGCCTTCCAGATCCGCAATCCGCGCCTGTAGCGCGCCAATGGTCGGGTTGGTCAGCCGCGAATAGATGTAGCCGACCTCCTGCAACCCGAACAGCCGCGCTGCGTGATCGGCGTCCTTAAAGACATAGGCCGTGGTCTGATAGATCGGCACCTGCCGCGCACCTGTGGCCGGGTCCGGCGCGGTTCCCGCGTGGATCGCCCGTGTCTCGAATGCCTGATTGTCGCTCATGATTTTCCCTCCGTCGTTCGGCGCAGCTTAGGTCGCGCAAGGCAGGGGGTGCAACGGCGAACTGACCGCAATGCCACAGCCGGAACGCCACAACCCGCCGCGGCTTCCCAACCCGTGCCTGCGACGATATGAGATCATCTGTCACCGAAGGAGTTCTCACCATGCCCGACCAGAACCGAATCCAGCCGCAACCCGGCATCATGGATATCGCTCTGTATCAGGGCGGGGCGGCGCATGTGGACGGCGTCGAGAATGTGATAAAGCTCTCCTCGAACGAAAACCCTTACGGTGCATCGGAAAAGGCCCGTGATGCGGCCATACGCGCCGCCCATCAGATGCATCGTTACCCGAACACCGATCACGCCGATCTGCGCGCCGCGATTGGCGAACTGCACGGCATCGATCCCGACCAGATCATCTGCGGTGTCGGGTCGGATGAGGTGCTGCAATTCGCCGCCCAGTGCTTCGCTGGGGTCGGGGACGAGGTCATCATGACCGAGCACGGCTTCTCCATGTACCCGATTCTGACCCGCTCGGTTGGTGCAACTCCGGTCGTGGTGCCGGAGCAGGAGCGGCGGGTGGATATTCAGGCCATCCTCGGCGCGGTGACCGAACGCACCCGGATCGTCTTTCTGACCAATCCCGGCAACCCGACCGGCACCATGCTGGATGACGAAGACCTGCACAGGCTCGCGAAAGGCCTGCCGCCTTCGGTCCTCTTGGTGCATGATGGCGCGTATAGCGAATTCGTGGCGGAAGATGTGCGGCATGATTTCGAACTCGTCGCCGCTTACCCGAATGTCCTGGCCACGCGAACTTTCTCGAAAATCTACGGGCTTGGCGGGCTGCGCATTGGTTGGGGCCATGCCAACCGTGACCTGATCGACGTCATGAACCGGGTCCGCCAGCCTTTCAATCTGTCGGTTGTCCAGCTTGCCGCCGCCGAGGCCGCCATTCGCGATCAGGCCCATGTGTCGCGTTGCCGGTCCGAAAACGCCAAGATGCGCGCCTGGTTGCGCAATGCGCTGACCGATCTCGGGATTGGCTGCGACGAAAGCCATGCCAATTTCGTGCTGGCCCGCTTCGCGGATGCCGCCACCGCCGATGCCTGCGACGCCGCCCTGAAGGCCGACGGGCTGATCGTGCGCAAGGCGGCGGGCTATGGTCTGCCACATTGCCTGCGCATCACCATTGGTGACGAACCCTCCTGCCGCCGCGTCGCCCATGTCATCGGCCGCTTCATCTCCGAAGGAGCGCAATCATGAGCGCGGTATATGACAAGGTCGCCCTGATCGGTTTGGGGCTGATCGCCGGTTCCATCTCTCTCGCGGCGCGGAAAGCCGGCGCGGCCAACAAGATCATCGGCACCGCCAGAAGCGCCAAGACGCGGGCCGCCGCGCGCAATCTGATGCTGTGTGACGAGATCGCGGACAACGCCGCCTCCGCCGTGCGTGGCGCGGATCTGGTGATCCTGTGCGTTCCGGTCGGCGCAATGGGCAAGGTCATGTCGGAGATCAAGCCGCATCTGAAACCGGGCGCGGTCGTCACCGATGTCGGCTCCGTCAAGCAGGAGGTGATCGATCAGGTCCTGCCGCATCTGCCGCCGCAGGTGCATTTCATCCCCGGCCATCCGCTCGCCGGGACCGAACAATCCGGCCCCTATTCAGGCTTTGCCGAGCTGTTCGTGAACCGCTGGTGGCTGCTGACCCCCCTGCCCGACAGCGACCCGTCCGAAGTATCCCGCCTGCGCCGTTTCATCCGCGCGCTTGGCGCCAATGTCGAGGATATGGAGCCGGGTCACCACGATCTCGTCCTCGCCGTCACCAGCCACACCCCGCACCTGATCGCTTACACGATGGTCGGGGTGGCCGATCACCTCAAACGCGTGACGGAATCTGAGGTTATCAAATACTCCGCCGCCGGTTTCCGCGATTTCACCCGGATCGCGGCTTCCGACCCGACCATGTGGCGCGACGTGTTCCTGAACAACAAGGACGCCGTGCTGGACATTCTGGGCCGCTTCACGGAGGAGTTGTTCGTCCTGCAACGCGCCATCCGCATGGGCGATGGCGAGCAATTGCACGACTACTTCACCCGCACCCGCGCCATCCGCCGTGGCATTATCGAGGCCGGGCAGGACACGGATGCGCCGGATTTCGGACGTGGGCCGAAATCCGGGCCGGCGAACCGGGACTAGATCAGACCGGCCTTGCGGAAATCTTCGCTGAGATCGCGTTCCGGGCGGGCACCGACATGGCCGATCACCTCGGACGCGGCCATGACGGCCATATGCCCTGCCGTCTCCAGATCCTGCCCGGTGGCGAGGCCATAGATCAGACCGGCGGCGAACTGATCCCCCGCCCCTGTCGCATCGAGGGGCGTGACACGATGCACCGGCACCTCCACCCGCTGACTGCCGCGGAACAGCAGCGCCGGATCGCCCGAGCGCGTGCAGATCACCGTATCGCAATCGGCAACCGCGAGACGCAGCGCCTCGTCGATATTGGTCTGATACAGCGCCTCCCACTCATGGACATTGCCGATGACATAATCCATCGATTCCGAGACCAGCTTGCGGAAATCCCCGCGGTGCCGGTCCACGCAGAACGGGTCGGACAGCGCGATCCCGGCGCGCCCGCCCGCACGGTGACAGGCATCCGCCGCCGCCATGAAGGCCTGTTTCCCGGCGGGCTTGTCGAACAGATAGCCCTCCAGAAACAGCCATTTGCTGCCCTGAAACACCGCCTCATCGACATCATCCGCGCCAAGATCGGCCGAAATGCCAAGATAGGTGTTCATCGACCGCTCCCCATCCGGGGTCACGAAAATGATCGAGCGCGAGGTTGGCAGATCGTCACCCGATACCGGCGCGTTGACGAACCGCATCCCCTCATCCTCGGTCTGGGTCGCATAAGACCGCCCCAGCTCGTCATCCGCGACGCGCCCGATAAAGGCGGTGTTCAGACCCAGCCGACCGATCCCCGCAATCGTATTGGCGACCGATCCGCCCGGAACCAGCCGCGCCTGCCCACGCTTGGCCTGCTGGGCGAGCAGAA
This sequence comes from Paracoccus sp. SCSIO 75233, assembly GCF_027912675.1. NCBI lineage: Bacteria > Pseudomonadati > Pseudomonadota > Alphaproteobacteria > Rhodobacterales > Paracoccaceae > Paracoccus > Paracoccus sp. SCSIO 75233. The sequence continues at coordinate 2,181,800 of NZ_CP115757.1, forward strand.
ATTCCGACCGCTCCCGCTCGACAAGCTGCATGATGCCCTTCTGCACCTCCATTTCGACAAGATCGTCGTCACCTGCCGGGGCGATCACGTCGATAATGGCGTTGCCGATGCCGATCACGTCAAATGGGGTCATTCAGTTTTCTCCTCGTAGGGGCAAAGATCTTCAATAATGCAAATGCGACAGCGCGGACGACGCGCCTGGCAGGTATAGCGGCCATGTAAAATGAGCCAGTGATGCGCGTTCTGCTGAAATGGCGCGGGCACGTTGTCTTCAATCGCCCGCTCCACCTCGTCCACATCCCGGCCCGGTGCGATATGCGTCCGGTTGCCGACGCGGAAAATATGCGTATCGACGGCCTGCGCTGGCTGGCCAAAGACGCAGTTCAGCACGACATTCGCCGTCTTGCGTCCGACACCCGGCAGGCTCATCAGCGCCGCACGGCTGGCCGGCACCTCGCCGCCATATTCCTCGACCAGAATACGGGACAGCTTGATGACGTTCTTCGCCTTCTGCCGGAACAGCCCGATGGTCTTGATATGCTCGGTCAGCCCCGCCTCACCCAGATCCAGCATCTGCTGCGGGGTCTCGACCTTTGCGAACAGATCCGCCGTCGCGCGGTTCACCCCCGCATCCGTCGCCTGCGCCGACAGCGCGACGGCCACCACGAGTTGATAGGCATTGTGATGCACCAACTCCGTCACAGGCGCAGGGTTGGCGTCGCGCAGCCGCGAGAAAATCGCGACCTGTTGGGCATATGGCAAAGCTTGCGGTAATCTGGCCATATGCGCGTCTTTGCCCGCCACACGCGCGCAGATCAAGTCTGGATCACATAACGAGCAGCGGTAAACGGTCCTAATTTCATGAAGATGTGACCGGGACACGCGCAATTGCGTCTTAGATGACTGTTTTCCGAATGGAACCTGTGTCACATTGGCGTCGTTTTAAGCCAGACCGTGCCAACCGGCACCGGACCGTAAATACCGAAAGGCCAACATATGACACTGCGTGTTTCCCTTCTGCTTGGCACCGCCGCCGCCTTGGCGCTTGGCGCCTGCACCACCAATCCAAACGGCTCGATGGGCACGACGCTGACCACGACCCAGAAAGGCGCGCTCGCAGGGGCCGCTGTCGGCGCGATCTACGGCGCGCAGCGCGACGATGACAGCAATAACGAGGGCGAGGACATTGCCAAGGGCGCAATCCTCGGCGCGGCTGCCGGTGCTGTGACCGGCAATATTATCGAGCGTCAGCAACGCGCGCTTGAACAGGTCATGACCAGCCCCGGTGTGCAGATCATCAACCGCGGCGACTATCTTCAGGTCGTCATGCCCTCGGGTCTGCTCTTCGCATCCGACAGCGCAGCCGTGTCCGGTCAGGCGCAGAACGACCTTTACGGCCTAGCGCAGGTGCTTCAGCAATACCCGAACAGCCGCGTGGAGATCTACGGTCACACCGACTCAACGGCCTCCGACGCCTATAACCTCGACCTCTCGCAGCGCCGCGCCCAATCGGTCGGCGGTATCCTGACCGCGGCTGGCGTCAACGGCGCGCGCCTGAGCATGGTCGGCCGTGGCGAAAGCCAGCCGATTGCGGATAACACGACCGAGGCCGGCAAGGCCCAGAACCGCCGCGTGGAAATCCTGATCCGCCCGACGAGCTGATAGCCGGCTACCAGGCACGGAAAAGGCCGGGCAATGCGCCCGGCCTTTTTTGTTAATATATTTCGTTGCCACAGCCCTCAGCAGCGCTTGAGCGACTGCGCGATCCGGATCATTTCCAGTTTTCCCGCAGCGCGATCTTCCTCGATCCCGCCAATAACCATTTCAGTCTCTCCATAGCCGTCGAAATCATCTCCGGCCAATGCCGAGGTAATGCTGCCGCCGAAGGATTTGTCGCGGGCGGCGTCGATCTCCGCATCGCTCTTGCCCTGTTCATAGGCCAGCTGAGCACAGCTCATCGCGTTATAATCCTGCTGGCTCAGGCCATTCCCGGCACAACCGGCGAGAAGGGCAACACTTGCCGCCGCGAGATAAGCGAGTTTCGTCATGGGGAATTTCTCCATCTTCAGGGATCACATATTCAAAAAATCGATTTGTCATAATGCCGGAATTGGCACGGAGCCTTCGTCATATCAGCGTGGTTAATACATGCCAATTTCATTGACATTATATTGATCCGGCTTAGTCGCACAAACCGGTCAAATGAGGGCAAGACGGCATAAAAATGAAAAACCCGGCGGACCAGGCCGCCGGGCGTCAATCACCGTCCCTGATGATCTTTCAGTGCAGGCGCTGCACCACGTCTTCGATGGCGGCGTCAATGCCCTTGCTGCGGTCGGCGGCGCTGCCCTGCTCCCGCAGGATCTGGCCTGCCGCCGCGATGGCGGTCTGAACAGCCGTGTCACGCACTTCCCGCACCGCGTCATTCTCCGCCGAGGAAATCTGATCCTCAGCCGCTTTCAGGCGGCGCTGGATCGAGCGTTCCAGATCGGCTTTCGCCTTATCCGCCTGCGCAACAGCCTCACGCTTGGCGTTGGCGACGATTTCTTCCGCCTGAACCTTCACTTCGCGCTGGCGACGCTCATAGGAGGCATAAAGCTCCTGCGCTTCTTCCCGCAGGCGCTTGGCCTCCTCCAGATCGGCGCGGATGCCCTCCGCACGCTTGTCCAGCATCCCGCCGATCAGTTGCGGCACCTTGAAGTACACGAGGATGCCGATGAAGACGAGAAACGCGATCAGAACGATGAAATCGGTATTGCGCAGGCTGAAGAACGGGCCGGAGGCGGCCAGTGCCGGGGTCGCGCTCAGCGACAGGATGACAGCGAGTTTCTTCATCATCACGCCCCCTTCAGCCGCGCATCGACCGCGTTGTCGATCGCCGCATCATCTACATTGCCGCCGAAACTGCGCAGCAGTTCCCCGGTCACGTCACGCGCAACCGTGCGCGCATCGGATGCAGCGGATTCACGGATCGCGCCGATACGCTTCTCCGATTCAGCGGTCCGGGCTGCGATCTCCGCGTCCGCCTTGGCGATGGCCGCATCCAGCTCTTTCTGGATATCCGCCTTCTGGGCGGCAATGATCTTGCCTGCCTCGGTGCGCGCGTCGGCCAGCGCCTGATCATAGGCTGCCTCGGCGTCCTTCGCCTTTTTCTTATATTCCTCGGCCTGCATCAGATCGCCGGTGATCGCACCCTGACGGTCGGAAATCACCGATCCGATCCGGGGCAGCGCGATCTTCGACAGCACCCAATACAGCACCGCCAGCGTCACCAGCAGCCAGAAAATCTGGTTGCCAAAGGTCGAGAAATCGAGCTGCGGCATACCTGCCGAGCCACCGGCCGCATCCGCCGCCGCGCTGGCGCCATGCGCCGCGTCAGCCGCTTGTGCTGCCTGTTCGGCACCATGCGACACTGCCGCTGCCGCGGCTTCCTCGTTTGCAGCCTCGCCCTGAGACCCGGTTTGCGCGACCGCTTCGGTCGCTTGTTGCAATAGGCTGAACATGTCCTACCTCTGGCCGTTCAAGTTACAATCGGATGGGGCGGAACGCCCCACCCAACCGCAAGGATGGCAGGGGATCAGACTGCGAACAGCAGCAGAAGTGCGACCAGGAACGAGAAGATGCCGAGCGCTTCCGCGAAGGCCATGCCGATGAACAGCGTGGCGGTCTGCGAAGCGGCAGCCGACGGGTTGCGCAGCGCGCCCGACAGGTAGTTGCCGGCAACATTGCCCACACCGATGGCGGCGCCCGCCATACCGATGCATGCGAGACCCGCGCCGAGATACTGACCCAGTTGTTCCATGTTTCTTGCTCCTTGAGGCTTTATGGAATGGAAGGATTGATGAACCAGAGACCTGCCCGTCAGTGCGCCGGATGCAGCGCGTCTTTCAGATAGACACAGGTCAGGATGGTGAAGACATAGGCCTGAATGATGCAGACCAGCATCTCCAGCCCGTAAACCCCGACGATGCCCAGCACCGCGAGCGGGGAAATAAGCGCGACGGCGCCAAACGCCGCGAACACTTTGATCACGGCGTGGCCTGCCATGATATTGCCGGCAAGACGAATGGAGTGGCTGACCGGGCGCACGAAATACGAGATCAGCTCGATCACTGCCAGCACCGGACGCAGCGCCAGCGGCGCGGATTTGACCCAGAAAAGCTCCAGGAAATGTGCGCCGTTCTTGACGAAGCCCAGCACGGTAACGCCGAGGAACACCATCAGGGCCAGAACGGCGGTTGTGGCGATCTGCGAGGTGGTGGAGAAGCTCATCGGGATCAGCCCGAGATAGTTCGAGAAGACGATGAAGCAGAACAGCGTCATGATATAGGGGAAATATTTCAACCCCTCCTTGCCGCAGATGTCTTCCACCATCTTGTAGACCATGCCGTAGGTCAGCTCGGCAATCGACTGAACACGGTTCGGGATGATGGCGCGACCGCGCGTGCCGAACACCAGCAGCGCAATGATCGTCAGAAGCGCCAGCCCCAGCCAGAGCGTCGCGTTGGTGGGTGTGTACCAGTGAACGGCACCATCGCCGAACAGCGGCGAGACCACGAACTGTTCCATCGGGTGGAAAGCAAGACCGGTTTCAGCTTCCGTCGCCACTTGTGTCATCCCTCGTCTGCGGCAGGTCGCCCTGCATGTCCGTCACAGCCTTACGCTGCATCTCTTGTGCGGTGCCCAGCATCACCTTGATGCCAGCCGCCAGCCCGGCAAGCAGGAACAGGACCAGAAAAATCGGCATCGTGCCGAGCAAACGGTCCAGCCCGTAGCCGATGCCGAACCCGATCCCGAGTCCCGTCACCAGCTCGATCACCATGCGCCACGCCGCTTCGGCGTTATGCATCGTGACCTGCGTGCGCGTGGGCGCTTTCGGGGCATTCGCCTTTGCCAGCCGCTCCTCAAGCCGCCGCAGCCGTTCGGCAACATCGGCGTTTTCGTCGCGTTCGGGCAAGTCTCACACCCCTGTTATCGTTGAATGGGTGATAGGTGCCGACGCCCTCCGAGTCAAGCAAGTGCGACATCTTATCAAGTTACTGATTTTACATCATTTTATTGAGAGACCCGCTTTCCCCGACATGGTTGCACGCGCTGGCCGCGTGATCCATAATTCAACCGATCAGTTGAGCATTACGGCATAACAATCCCAATGACAGACCCGGAAAAACGCCTCGATCAGATTTTCCAGGCTCTGGCCGACCCCACACGCAGGCGGATTCTGGGCATGCTGCTGGAGGACGACATGGCCGTCAGCGACGTCGCAGCGCCGTTCGACGTCAGCCTCGCCGCCGTGTCCAAACATCTCGCCGTGCTGGCCGGTGCCGGGCTGATCCGGCAGGAGCGGCGCGGACGGATCACATGGTGCGAGATCGACCCGGACGGGCTGCGCCGCGCCTCGATCTGGATGCAGGGGTTCGGACAATTCGACCCGGTGGATCTCGACGATTTCGAGAGGTTCCTGGGCCAGATGCTGGACCCCACGCCACCCGCGCCGGAGTAACGCGCCCTGCGTCAGTTCAAATAGCGGCGCAGGCCGGACCCGCGCCGCCAATCGCGTCACGCCGCCTTGTGAAGCGGCTGCTCCAGCGGCAAAGCGTCGAAGCTGAAATAGGCAAACATCTGCTCCAGCGCGGCAAGCGCGGCCTTCGCCCCGTCCGCAGGCGCAACAGGTTTGGTTGATGTGGTCATGGTCGAACCCCAAAAAAGGTGGTTCCTCCCGTGACCGCAAATTAACCCGCCTGAACGAACCGATCAACCGCGACGCAGCGGCACTGGCTGCGTCATAACGTCAGACGACATCGCCTCAGACGATGCGGTCGACCAGCATATGCTTGATCTCTGCAATCGCCTTCGCCGGGTTCAGACCCTTCGGGCATGTATTGGTGCAGTTCATGATCGTGTGGCAGCGATACAGCTTGAACGGATCCTCAAGCGCATCCAGCCGCTCCGCCGTCGCCTCGTCCCGGCTGTCGATGATCCAGCGATAAGCTGCCAGCAGCGTCGCCGGGCCCAGATATTTCTCGCCATTCCACCAATAGCTCGGGCAGGAGGTCGAGCAGGAGGCGCACATGATGCACTCATACAGCCCGTCCAGCTTCCGGCGGTCCTCGATGGACTGCTTCCACTCCTTGCCGGGCGTCGGCGACTTGGTGATCAGATACGGGTTGATCGAGGCGTGCTGCGCATAGAAATGCGTCAGATCCGGGATCAGGTCCTTGACCACAGCCATATGCGGCAGCGGATAGATATTCACGTCGCCCTTGATTTCATCCATGCCGTAGATACAGGCGAGATGGTTGCCGCCGTCGATATTCATCGCGCAGGAGCCGCAAATCCCCTCCCGGCAGGACCGGCGGAAGGACAGCGTCGGGTCAATCTCCGACTTGATCTTGATCAGCGCGTCCAGAACCATCGGCCCGCATTTATCCAGATCGACGAAATAGCTGTCGACGCGCGGGTTCTCGCCGCTGTCCGGGTCCCAGCGATAGATATTGAACTTCCGCAGATTGGTCGCGCCCTCGGGCTTCGGCCAGGTCTTGCCGACGCGGATCTTGCTGTTCTTCGGAAGGGAAAATTCAACCATTGGGACTCTCCTGGCGGTCTTGCTGGGCGGGCGGAAGCGCCGTCACGGCGGATAAGGGGGCGGTTTCAGGCCGCAGCACAGAACTGCAACCGGCATGCGGCTGAGACATCGACATCACCGCCCCCAGCCCGGCTGATCGTAAAGCGGACGGGACGGCATCTGGCCGGATTTGCGCTGCACGCAATTCGAATAGACCAGTGCCGGATCGCGGCCCATGATATAGTCCGAGGACACCGACATCTCGAAACGCCCGACCGGGCGGATCCCGTCACTGTCGGCGGCCACACCCACCCGCGCCTCGCCACGCGGGCCGGTCGCGGCGCGCGCATTCTCAAGGCACGACCGCTCTGCCTGCGCCAGCGGCACCGGCCCGCAGGCCGCAAGCACAACAGGCACGAACAAAGCGAGGGCGGGCAGAACTCTCATCAGGCGGTCGCCGCAACCTTGGCGATGCACTGCGTGGCGGCAGGGCGCTGCACGATCACCGCGACCGAGGACGCCGCCGAGGACGGATCGTTCAGACCGCGCTGCGCAATATCCGCCATTTCGGCCATCGAGGCATTGTTGACGACGCAATCGGTGTAAGGCGCGACATTGCGGCCCGGCAGGCGCTTGGCCATCTCGCGATTGACGACATCACGCGCCACGGCACGGGTCGCGCTGTCCAGCGTGCTGGTCTGTGCCGGAGGCTGCGCGGCAGCAGGCGGCGGCGGATTGACAATCGGTGCCGTGGTTTGCGGCACATTGGTGGCAGGCGCGACACAGCCGGCCAGAGCCAGCGACACGACGCCGAGAGACAGGATAACTCGCATCAATAAACCCTCTTCTTCGGTGCAATCTTCTTCAGATCGATACCACCTTCGGCTTCTTCCGTCAGCGGATCAAGATGAACAGGGCGATAGTCCAGCTTCACATCCGCGCCATCGACCCATGCGAGGCTGTGTTTGCGCCAGTCCGCATCGTTGCGGTCCGGGTAATCTTCATGCGCATGGGCACCGCGCGATTCCTTGCGCGCCTCTGCCGCGACGATGGTCGCCATCGCGTTCGGCATCAGGTTGGTCAGCTCCAGCGTTTCCATCAGATCCGTGTTCCAGATCAGACCGCGATCGGTGACATGCAGATCGTCCAGCTTGGCGGCGACCTGCTTCATCTTCTCGACACCCTCGGCCAGCGTCTTGTCGGTGCGGAACACCGCCGCATCCGCCTGCATGGTCCGCTGCATCTCGCCGCGAAGCTCCGCCGTCGGCGTGCCGCCATTGGCGTTGCGGATACGGTCAAAGCGGTCAAGGATTGCGTCAACCGCCGCGACATTGGTCTGCGGCACCGGCGCATCATGGTCCACGACCTCGCCCGCCTTGATCGCCGCCGCACGACCGAACACGACAAGGTCGATCAGAGAGTTCGACCCAAGCCGGTTTGCCCCATGCACAGATGCACAGCCTGCCTCACCCACGGCCATCAGGCCGGGGAAGACACGATCCGGGTTGCCCTCGGTCGGGTCCAGCACCTCGCCCCAGTAGTTGGTCGGAATGCCGCCCATATTGTAATGCACCGTCGGCAGAACCGGGATCGGTTCGCGCGTGACATCGACACCGGCAAAAATCTTCGCCGATTCCGAAATCCCCGGCAAACGCTCATGCAGGGTCTCGGGGTCCAGATGCATCAGGTTGAGGAAAATGTGATCCTTGTCGTCGCCGACACCCCTGCCCTCGCGGATCTCCATCGTCATGCAACGCGAAACAACATCACGCGATGCCAGATCCTTATAGGTCGGGGCATAACGCTCCATGAAGCGCTCACCTTCGGAGTTGGTCAGGTAACCGCCCTCGCCGCGCGCGCCCTCGGTAATCAGGCAGCCGGAGCCATAGATGCCGGTCGGGTGGAACTGCACGAATTCCATATCCTGAAGCGGCAGACCGGCGCGGGCCACCATCCCGCCGCCATCGCCGGTACAGGTATGGGCGCTTGTAGCGCTGAAATAGGCCCGGCCATAACCGCCGGTCGCCAGCACCACCATCTTGGCATTGAAGACATGCATGGTGCCGTCATCCAGCTTCCAGCAGACGACGCCGGTGCATTTTCCATCGGTGATGACCAGATCGAGCGCGAAATACTCGATAAAGAATTCGGCGTTATTCTTCAGCGACTGGCCGTAAAGCGTGTGCAGAATGGCGTGGCCGGTCCGGTCGGCGGCGGCACAGGTGCGCTGCACGGGCGGGCCTTCACCGAATTCGGTCGTGTGACCGCCGAAGGGACGCTGATAGATCTTGCCCTCTTCGGTCCGGCTGAACGGCACGCCGTAATGTTCCAGCTCATAAACCGCCTTCGGCGCCTCACGCGCGAGGTACTCCATCGCGTCGGTATCGCCCAGCCAGTCGGAGCCCTTGACCGTGTCATACATATGCCACTGCCAGTTATCCGGCCCCATATTGGACAGGCTGGCCGCGATGCCGCCCTGTGCCGCAACGGTGTGGGAGCGGGTCGGGAAAACCTTGGTCACGCAGGCCGTGCGCAGCCCCTGCTCCGCCATGCCAAGCGTCGCCCGCAGTCCTGCACCACCGGCCCCGACGACAACCACGTCATAATCATGCGTCTGATATTCGTATTCGGACATGGTGACCTCAGAGCTGAGCGGTGACGAGCAGCATGCGCGCCAGAGCGAAGAGAGTTGTTGCGATGACGGCCCAGCCGAAGATCGCGGCAAAAATCAACGCGGCCTTGCGGGCGAGCCCGTCGAAATAGTCGTCGATCATGATCCGGGTGCCCCTGATGAAATGCAGCATGCCCACGGTCATGAACGCCGCCACGATCAGCGCCGGATAGGGCCGGTTGAAATAGGCCTGAATATCGGCCCGCTCCGGAATTTGCAGCGCCGTCGCGATCACGATCAGAAACAGCGGCGTCAGGATCGCCAGCGCGACGGAGCTGACCGTCATCCACCAGTGATGCTGCGTCCCGGTATGGGAAGCCCCAAGCCCTTCGGCAGCCTTGCGCGGGGTGATGTAACGCATGGTCTCTCCCCTCAGATGTAATAGATGATCAGGCTCAGCAGGGTCAGAATGACCGAGCCGGCGATGATGGCGATGCTGGATTTCCGGGCGGTCTCGATCTCCAGCCCGCGTCCCGCATCAAAGAAGAAATGCCGGATCCCGGCAAGGAAGTGATACCACAGCGCCCAGCAGCTTCCGACCAGAACGATCCAGCCGAACCAGCTTCGCGTCAGCGCATTCGCGCAATCCCACAGCCCGCCCCCGGCGGCAGCGCCCAGAAGCCAGAAGGCGATCAGAACGAAACCGGCGACCATCGCATGACCCGTGGCCCGGTTCATGATCGAGGTGATTGCGGTCAGCGGCAGCCGATAAACCTGCAAATGCGGTGAAAGCGGCCGGTTCCCCCGGTTCACATCAGCCATGTCATCCCCCTTCGGTTATTGCGGGCCCACGGCGGCAGCTGGCGCGCGGGCTGGCTGTTTCGGCACTCTCATACGGAATATTTCGCCGCTGTCACGGGGCGATGTCCAGCATAATGACGAATTTCGCCGATTTGCCAATTTTGTGATCACACAATATATCGCTGTGATCACAGACACATTATTGTTGCCCGAGTTTCATATCCGGGTGGTATTCCGCCGCGATCTCTTTCGTCACCGCCTGCCCGCAGCGCATCACACCGCGCGCCGAATCAAACGACATCACCGGCCCGCCATGAAGCTGCCAGCCCTTCGACAGGGCCGCACTGACCTTATGGCAGAAGGCCGAGGTGTCATCCTCAGTCAGCAATCGGTAAATCACAGTCATCTTCACGCTCCGAAGGGGTTATAGCCCAGCCAGGCGTGGATCATACCGGCAATTCCGTAGACCACAATCGCCGCGACCAGCGCGATGGCGTCTTTACGCAGCGGCACGGCCTCCTTCGGTTTCTCGGGCGCGGGCTCGCTCCGGTTGATGACAATCATCTCCACCACGGCCCAGGCCAGCAACCCGCCGAACAGAATCAGCGACGGCAGATCGCCATTCACCAGCAGATGCGCACCACCCCAGATCGCAATCGCCAGCAATTGCGGATGCCGCAGCCGCCGCGCGAGCCCCGTTTTCATCCCATCCGCCGCGAACAGATAGACGGCGACCAGCATCAGCAGGTTGTTGATGCCCTTCATCATCGGGGACGGCCCCCACCAGACCGCGCCCATCGGGGCGACCCGGTAACCCCAGATCATCAGGATGACCGCCAGCACCAGAGCCACAGTGACAATGCCCCGGCCCCGGTCGCCCATGCTCGCACGGGCCTCCGGCGCGACACGTTTGAACAAATGCGCGGCCCACCACAGGGCAACGCCGAGAATCAGGATCAACATCTGGCACCTCTCCGGCTGGATAGATCTGCACCCAGAGTGCCATCATTTCGCATCCGCAGCAATCGCCAGACCCGGCAGATGTAAAATTTTTTATCAATGCTAAAAATCAGCCAGCCCTGCCCATATCAGCCGGACAGAGATAATCAGCAACATCCATGTGATAAGCTGGTAGAACAACTTCTGCGGAATGATCCGCAACAGCTTCAATCCCAGACAAACCCCCGCCAGCGCCGGCAGACACAGCAGCGCCGCAATCCTCAGATTACCCGGATTAAGCTGTCCCAAAGCGGCATAGGGAATCAGTTTCACCGCGTTCATAATGGCAAAGGTGACAGTCGTGGTCCCGGCGTAAACCTCGCTACGAAGCCCCATTGGCTGAACATAAATCTGATAAGGCGGCCCGCCGGAATGGCTGACAAAGCTGGTATAACCGGCCAGCGCACCCCAGAAAGACCCCGCCCCCCAGCGTGGACCGCGCCCGCCCCCGACTTGCGGTCGAAACAGCGCATTCAGCGAGAATGCGATGCCGATCAGCCCGATAATCAGCATGACAACGGCATCGTCCACCAGATGCGCCGTCGCCCAGCCCAGACCGATCCCCGCAATCGCGCCCGGCATCAGCGAGATCAGCACCTGCCGGTTGAATGACCGCCGGAAGGCGATCAGCCCGCCAATATCCGACACGATATATACGGGCAGCAGAATTCCGGCCGCCAGAACCGGCGACATCGTCAGCGACATGACCGGCACGGCGATCATGCCAACCATGCTCAGCCCGCCTTTCGCCATGCCAACCGCCAGCGCGGCAATCACCGCCAGAAGCCACGATGTTTGCGATAACTCCACGTCGTTCCCCGTTTTCTGGTCGAATCCCGCCTTGAAAGCGGCCTGTCGAGCGTCTAACCCATGCGACGACCATTAGACCATTTCCTGGAGGAAACCATGGCTCGTCCCAAAATTGCCCTGATCGGCGCCGGTCAGATCGGCGGCACGCTCGCCCATCTGGCTGCGATGAAGGAACTGGGCGACGTCGTTCTGTTCGACATCGCCGAAGGCATTCCGCAGGGCAAGGCCCTCGACATCGCCGAATCCGGCCCGGCTGAAGGCTTCGACGCCAAGCTGAAAGGGACCAGCGATTACGCCGACATCGCCGGTGCCGATGTCTGCATCGTGACCGCTGGCGTGCCGCGCAAACCGGGCATGTCGCGCGACGACCTGCTGGGCATCAACCTGAAAGTGATGAAATCGGTCGGCGAAGGCATCAAGACCCACGCCCCGAACGCATTCGTCATCTGCATCACCAATCCGCTCGACGCGATGGTCTGGGCATTGCAGAAATTCAGCGGCCTGCCCGCCGAGAAAGTCTGCGGCATGGCAGGCGTGCTGGATTCGGCGCGCTTCCGCCACTTCCTGTCGCTGGAATTCGAAGTCTCGATGCGCGACGTCACCGCCTTCGTTCTCGGCGGCCACGGCGACACGATGGTGCCGCTGGCGCGCTACTCCACCGTTGCCGGTATTCCGCTGCCGGATCTGGTGAAGATGGGCTGGACCACGCAGGAGAAGCTGGACGAAATCGTGCAGCGCACCCGTGACGGCGGCGCGGAAATCGTCGGCTTGCTGAAAACCGGCTCCGCCTTCTACGCCCCCGCCACCTCCGCGATCGAAATGGCCGAGGCCTATCTGAAAGACCAGAAGCGCGTCCTGCCCTGCGCGGCGCATGTCGACGGCGCTTTCGGCCTGAAAGGTCTCTATGTCGGCGTGCCGACCGTGATCGGCGCTGGCGGGATCGAGAAGGTCATCGACATCAAGCTGAGCAAGGATGAGCAGGCAATGTTCGACAAATCCGTCGACGCCGTTCAGGGCCTCGTCGCGGCGTGCAAGGAAATCGACTCCTCGCTGGCCTGACCGGCTAGTTTCACTGCATGAATTTAATCGAAAATGGCGCGCCGCAAGGCGCGCTTTTTTATTAATTATTAATTCTAATTTTTTTATTAATTATTAATTCCACCTGTTGGGGTAATTCTTGGAAAGATATGTTATCCGAGGAAAGTTAGTACAAACTAGATAACGAATATGCCAAACATTTTTGTTCTTTGTAGTGGACGCTGCGGATCGACCACATTCTCAAAGGCAGCAAGCCATGCAACCAACTACAGCAGCGGCCACGAAACTCGAACCCCGCTTATCGGTTCTGACCGCCTTGCGTACCCCAATCATCATATCGAGGCAGATAACAGGCTTACATGGATGCTCGGTCGCTTAGAGCGCGAATGGGGCGATCGAGCTTTATATGTTCATTTACAGCGCGAGCGCAACGCAACTGCTCGTTCCTTCGCCGCGCGCTCTGCAAAAGGCATTATGCGAGCTTATCGCGAGGACATATTGCTAGGGTCACGGAAATACCGAAAAAAAGTATCTGATTTCGATTATGCGCTCGATTACATCGACACCGTAAACGCAAACATAGAGACTTTCTTAGCTCGGCGAAGCAATCACTTTCGGGTGCAACTCGAAACAGCCACTCGGGATTTCGAGGAGTTCTGGAATTGGGCTGGATTAGAAGGCGATCTAGGCGCGGCGCTCAATGAATGGAAAACCTCCTATAATGCAACGAAATAGCGCGTTCGTTCGCAAGCCTCTCTGATACATTGCTGATTCTCGATTTGTATACACAGCCTGTGTACGCGCGGTGTACAGGCTGTGTACGCGCTGTGCGGCCATGACCGGACCCCGACCAGGCGAAAACCGCCTTGGCTGCCTTGGCCGAAGACCCGATTCTCCGATTTGTGATCACAGCATTTCTCGCTGTGATCACAGAAAGCGGTATTTTACAATTTTAGATGGAAACACGACGAAAACGGTTCATACCCGATTTTTATTGTGTCACAACCACCTGCAAACCGTATCAAAGCGAGGTTTGCCATGAACATCCATGAATATCAGGCCAAGTCGCTCCTGCGCGACTATGGCGTTCCGGTCAGCGACGGCCGCGTCGTCACCCGCGCCGAAGACGCCAAGCGCGCCGCGGGCGAACTCGATGGCCCGCTCTGGGTTGTAAAGGCCCAGATCCACGCCGGCGGCCGCGGCAAGGGGTCGTTCAAGGAAACCGAAGCCGGCGAAAAAGGCGGCGTCCGGCTGGCGAAATCGACCTCCGAGGCCGAAGAAATGACCCGCCAGATGCTCGGCCGCACGCTGGTCACCCACCAGACCGGCCCGGTCGGCAAACAAGTCAACCGCATCTATATCGAGGACGGTTCGGACATCGAGACCGAGCTTTATCTCGCCCTTCTGGTTGATCGCGGCACCTCGCGCGTCAGCTTCGTCGCCTCCACCGAAGGCGGGATGGACATCGAAGAAGTCGCGGCCTCCACCCCGGAAAAAATCGTCAGCTTCAGCGTCGATCCGGCCTCCGGCCTGTCCGATTTCCACGGCCGCCGCGTCGCCTTCGCGCTCGGGCTGAAGGGCCAGCAGGTCAAGCAATGTGTAAAACTGGTGCGCGATCTCTATCGCCTGTTCCTCGACAAGGACATGGAGATGCTGGAGATCAACCCGCTGATCGTCACCACCGACGGCAACCTCAAGGCGCTCGACGCCAAGATGGGCTTCGACAACAACGCCCTCTACCGCCACGAAGACATCTTCGCACTGCGCGACGAGACCGAGGAAGATCCGAAGGAACTCGCCGCGTCGAAATACGACCTGAACTACATCGCGCTTGATGGCGAGATCGGCTGCATGGTCAACGGCGCGGGTCTGGCGATGGCGACGATGGACATCATCAAGCTCTATGGCGCGGAGCCTGCGAACTTCCTCGATGTCGGCGGCGGGGCCACCAAGGACAAGGTGACCGAAGCGTTCAAGATCATCACCTCGGACGAAAACGTCAAAGGTATCCTCGTGAACATCTTCGGCGGCATCATGCGTTGCGACATCATTGCGGAAGGCATTGTCGCCGCCGTGAAAGAAGTCGGGCTGAAGGTGCCGCTAGTGGTGCGTCTGGAGGGCACCAATGTCGAGAAGGGCAAGGAGATCATCAACAACTCCGGCCTCGACGTGATCGCGGCGGACGACCTGAAAGACGGCGCCGAGAAGATCGTGAAGGCGGTCAAAGGCTGATCTGTAGGGTGCGCTTCAGCGCACCTTCCCGGAACAACGGTGCGCTGAAGCGCACCCTACGCAAGGAGGCCAAGGATGGCCATTCTCGTCGACAAGAACACCAAAGTCATCACCCAGGGCATCACCGGCTCGCAAGGGACGTTCCACACCGAGCAGGCCATTGATTATGGCACGCAGGTCGTGGGCGGCGTGACCCCCGGCAAGGGCGGCACCGAGCACCTGAACCTGCCGGTCTTCAACTCGGTCCACGAGGCCATCGCGGAAACCGGCGCGACCGCAACCGCGATCTATGTGCCGCCGCCCTTCGCGGCGGACTCGATCCTCGAAGCGATTGACGCCGAGGTGCCGCTGATCGTCGCGATCACCGAGGGCATTCCGGTGCTGGACATGATGAAGGTCAAGCGCGCGCTGGAAGGTTCCTCCAGCCGTCTGATCGGGCCGAACTGCCCCGGCATCATGACCCCCGGCGAATGCAAGATCGGCATCATGCCCGGTTCCATCTTCAAGCGCGGCAGCGTCGGCGTTGTGTCGCGTTCCGGCACGCTGACCTATGAGGCGGTGAAGCAGACTTCCGACGTGGGTCTGGGCCAGTCCTCCGCGGTCGGGATCGGCGGCGACCCGATCAAGGGGATGGAGCATATCGACGTGCTTCAGATGTTCCTTGACGATGACGAGACCGAGTCGATCATCATGATCGGCGAGATCGGCGGCAGCGCCGAGGAAGAAGCCGCGGAGTTCCTTGCCGAGCAGAAGAAAAAGGGCAAGTGGAAGCCGACCGCTGGCTTCATCGCGGGCCGCACCGCCCCTCCGGGCCGTCGCATGGGTCATGCCGGTGCCATCGTCTCCGGCGGCAAGGGCGATGCGGAATCGAAAATCGAAGCCATGAAGAAAGCCGGAATCGTCGTCGCAGACAGCCCCGCCCAGCTGGGTGAGGCGGTTCTGGCCGCGATCAAGGGCTGATGATTTGACTCGTCGCATCCCCGGACTAACTATGGGGATGCGACACTACGCAGCAGCCAGGTGGACAAGATGGACGCCAGCCCCGACCCAGCCCAAATGCGCCGGACCTTCCGGCGAACGCGGCTTGGCTTGCCCGTGATGGCGACGGCGGCAGCGCTTGTGCTGACCTCCTGCGGGCCGCGCAATACCGATGAGATCCTGCGCGGTGGCGTGCCCGCCAATACCAACCTGCCGGATGCGACGACGCTGCCGCCGGAGGCCATCCGCACCGTCGCACGGCGCGATTTCGGCTGGCGCCTGATCTACCACCCGGGCAGTGCACCACCCAATGCCGATGGCCGCGCCGCAGCCGCGCTTTGCGGGTTGGAAAGCCGTCGGGTCGCACGGGTCGCGCCCGCGCCCCTGACCTACCCGACCGACGACCCCGGAACCCGCATGATCGATATTTTCTGTGCGTGAGGCAGATATGAGCAAGGGACCAAGCACGAAGATGACGCGGCTTGCCCCGGAAAGACATCTCGCTGGATTTGACGGCAGAGCACCCGAATTCAGCGATCCCCACGACAAAAGGCGCTCTGAACCCTGCATAATCAACCCCTCTGACGAGGCCAGACCATGAACGACCAACCCAAAAACACCGATTTTCACGACTCATCCTTCCTGCAGGGTCACAATGCAGAATATGTGGAGCAGCTTTATGGCCAGTGGGCGCGCGACCCGAAGGCGGTCGACGCGGCCTGGGATCGCTATTTCGCGGCACTTGGCGATGACGCGCGCGACGCTGTTGCGGAGGCCGAAGGCCCAAGCTGGAAGCGCAGCGACTGGCCACCCGTCGAGAATGGCGATCTGACAGCGGCGCTGACCGGCGAATGGCCGATGGCATCCAAGCAGGAAGCCACAGCGGCGATGGAGAAGATCGCGGCCAAGGCAACCGAGAAGGGCAAGGAAATCAGCCCCGACGCGATGCGTCAGGCGGTGCTGGATTCGATCCGCGCCCTGATGCTGATCCGCGCCTATCGTATCCGCGGCCATCTTCACGCCGAGCTTGACCCGCTGGGGCTGCGCGAGGTGCCGGATCATGGCGAGTTGCAGGCGGAAACCTATGGTTTCAACGCCGGTGACATGGACCGTCCGATCTTCATCGACAATGTTCTGGGCCTTGAAGTCGCCACGATGCGCGAGATTCAGGAGATCATGAAGCGCACTTATTGCGGCACCTTCGCGCTGCAATACATGCATATTTCCAACCCCGAGGAAGCCGCCTGGCTGAAGGAGCGGATCGAAGGGTATGGCAAGGAAATCCAGTTCACCCAGAACGGTCGTCGCGCCATTCTGAACAAGTTGGTCGAGGCCGAGGGTTTCGAAAAATTCCTGCATGTCAAATATATGGGCACCAAGCGCTTCGGTCTTGATGGCGGCGAATCGCTGATCCCGGCGATGGAGCAGATCATCAAGCGCGGCGGCGCATTGGGCGTGCAGGAAATCGTCATCGGCATGCCGCACCGGGGCCGTTTGTCGGTGCTGGCCAATGTGATGGCGAAACCCTATCGCGCGATTTTCCATGAATTCCAGGGCGGCAGCTTCAAGCCCGAGGATGTGGACGGTTCAGGCGACGTGAAATATCACCTCGGCGCGTCCTCGGACCGCGAGTTCGATGACAACACGGTTCACCTGTCGCTGACCGCGAACCCCTCGCATCTCGAAGCGGTGAACCCGGTTGTGCTGGGCAAGGTCCGCGCCAAGCAGGATCAGCATAATGACCGCAAGGAACGCACGGCGGTTTTACCGATTCTGCTGCATGGCGATGCGGCCTTTGCCGGTCAGGGCATCGTTGCGGAATGTCTGCAACTGTCGGGCATTCGCGGTCACCGGACGGGCGGCACGATCCATATCGTCGTGAACAACCAGATCGGCTTTACCACGGCGCCGCATTTCAGCCGCACCTCGCCATACCCGACCGATATCGCGCTGATGGTGGAAGCCCCGATCTTCCACGTCAACGGCGACGACCCCGAGGCTGTCGTTCACGCCGCCAAGGTCGCGACCGAGTTCCGGCAGAAATTCCACAAGGACGTGGTCATCGACATGTTCTGCTACCGCCGCTTCGGTCACAACGAAGGCGATGAGCCGATGTTCACCAACCCGGCGATGTACAAGCAGATCAAGAACCAGAAAACCACGCTCCAGCTTTATACGGAGCGGCTGGTGGCCGACGGGCTGATCCCCGAGGGCGAGATCGAGGATATGAAATCCGCGTTCCAGGCCCATCTGGCCGAGGAGTTCGACATCGGCAAGAACTTCAAGCCGAACAAAGCGGACTGGCTCGATGGCAAATGGACCGGGATGCAGAAGGAAGGCACGGAATATATCCGGGGCGAGACCGGTATTCCCGCCGACACGATGCAGGAAATCGGCACCGCGCTGACGACTGCGCCCGAAGGCATCAACCTGCATAAAACCGTTGGCCGTCTAATCGAAGCCAAGAAGAAGATGTTCGAAACCGGCAAGGGTTTCGACTGGGCCACGGGTGAGGCGCTGGCCTTCGGCTCGCTGCTGCTGGAGGGCAAATGCGTGCGCCTGACCGGGCAGGATTCGACGCGCGGCACGTTCAGCCAGCGTCACTCCGCCTTTGTCGATCAGGTCAATGAAGAGCGTTACTATCCGCTGAACAATATCCGCGAAGGTCAGGCCCGCTACGAGGTCCACGACTCGATGCTGTCGGAATACGCTGTGCTTGGTTTCGAATATGGCTATTCGCTGGCGGAACCGAACACGCTGACCCTGTGGGAGGCACAGTTCGGGGACTTCGCCAACGGCGCGCAGATCATGTTCGACCAGTTCATCTCCTCGGGCGAAAAGAAATGGCTGCGCATGTCGGGTCTGACCATGCTGCTGCCGCACGGGTTCGAGGGACAGGGGCCGGAGCACTCCTCCGCGCGTCTGGAACGGTTCCTGCAAATGTGTGCCGAGGATAACTGGATCGTCGCCAATTGCTCGACCCCGGCGAACTACTTCCACATTCTGCGCCGTCAGCTTCACCGCCAGTTCCGCAAGCCACTGGTCATCATGACCCCGAAATCGCTGCTGCGTCATCCGCTGGCGGTCTCGGATGCGGAGGAATTCCACAGCGGATCGACCTTCCACCGTGTGCTGGAGGATGACGCCGAACGCGGGCGCTCGGACACCAAGCTGGTCGCGGACGACAAGATCCGCCGCATCGTCCTCTGCTCTGGCAAGGTCTATTACGACCTGCTGAAGGAGCGGGACGAGCGGGGCATCAACGATGTCTATCTGATGCGGCTTGAACAGTTCTATCCTTTCCCGACCCAATCGCTGATGAAGGAGCTGGAGCGGTTCAAGCAGGCCGAGTTGGTCTGGTGTCAGGAGGAGCCGAAGAACCAGGGCGCGTGGAGCTTCGTCGAGCCCAATCTGGAGTGGATCCTCGGCCGGCTGGAAGCCAAGCATGGCCGCGCGCGATATGCGGGCCGGGCCGCCGCCGCATCGGTCGCCACCGGCCTCGCCTCTCGCCACAAAGCTGAACAGGAGGCGCTCGTGAACGACGCGCTCACCATTGAAGGATAAGCCATGACAACCGAAGTCCGCGTGCCCACACTGGGCGAGTCGGTGACCGAGGCGACTGTCGCGACGTGGTTCAAGCAGCCCGGCGATACGGTCCAGGCCGACGAAATGCTGTGCGAGCTGGAGACTGACAAGGTCACGGTCGAAGTGCCTGCCCCGGTTGGCGGCACGCTGGCCGAGATCGTCGCGCCGGAGGGCGAAACGGTCGGCGTTGACGCGCTGCTCGCACAGATCGACGAGACTGGCAAAGCGGCTGCCGGGGGCGGGCGCAAGGAAACGAGGAAAGACGGGGCAAAGGCTGAAACCAGCGAGACCCCGAAGAATAATGCTCAGGAAGGACAGAAAAATATGAGCGGAAAATCCGTTGACGTGATGGTCCCGGCCCTCGGCGAATCCGTGACCGAGGCAACTGTTGCCACATGGTTCAAGAAGGTCGGGGACGAGGTCGCGGCTGACGAAATGCTGTGCGAGCTGGAAACCGACAAGGTGTCGGTCGAGGTGCCTGCGCCCGCAGCCGGGGTTCTGGCCGAGATCGTGGCCGAGGAAGGTGCGACCGTCGACGCGAAGGCCAAGCTCGCCGTCATCACCGAGGGCGCTTCGGGTGCCAAATCCGCCGCAGCGCCGGAGCCCGAGGCTGCTGGTGACGCCGATAATGACAAGGCGAGCGACGTGAATTCGCCGGGCGCGGGCCCGGAGGAAACCAAACCGCGCGGCGATGTCGAGGACGCGCCCTCGGCCAAGAAGGCGATGGCCGAAAAGGGCATCAGCCGCGATCAGGTCACCGGCACCGGCAAGGATGGCCGGGTGATGAAGGAAGACGTCGCCAATGCGAAACCGGCTGGTGCATCCGCCGCAAAAGCATCCGCTGCGCCCGCCTCCGCCAATCAGGCCGATCGCGAGGAGCGGGTGAAGATGACCCGCCTGCGCCAGACCATCGCCCGCCGTCTGAAGGACGCGCAGAACACCGCCGCCATGCTGACCACCTATAACGAGGCGGACATGAAGGCGATCATGGACCTGCGCAACGAGTACAAGGACCAGTTCGAGAAGAAGCATGGCGTCAAGCTGGGTTTCATGTCCTTCTTCGTGAAAGCCTGCTGCCACGCGCTGAACGAAGTGCCGGAGGTGAATGCCGAGATCGACGGGACCGAGGTGGTCTACAAGAACTACGTCAATATGGGCGTCGCCGTCGGCACGCCGCAGGGCCTCGTCGTGCCGGTCGTCAAGGATGCCGACCAGAAGGGCTTTGCCGCCATCGAGAAGGAAATCGGCGAGCTTGGCAAGAAAGGCCGCGACGGCAAGCTGACCATGGACGAGATGCAGGGCGGCACCTTCACCATCTCGAACGGTGGTGTCTACGGCTCGCTGATGTCCTCGCCGATCCTGAACCCGCCGCAATCGGGTATTCTGGGGATGCATAAAATCCAGGAACGTCCGATGGTTGTCGGCGGGGAGATCGTCATCCGTCCGATGATGTATCTGGCGCTGAGCTATGATCACCGGATCGTTGACGGCAAAGGTGCGGTAACCTTCCTCGTCCGCGTCAAGGAAGCATTGGAAGATCCGCGCAGATTGCTGATGGATCTCTGATCTGAAAATTCTCAAGGGCGGCCAATCGGTCGCCCTTTTGATTTGAAAATACAGCCTTTCCGGGGCTTTGCGCAGGGTTGATGCGATGTGTTTTGGCATCGCCTGTGCGGGGTTTTGCCCGCTAAGATGAATATGTCTTGCATCGCCAGATTTGGCTGTGTACCCAAATCGCGCGCTGTAAACGAACGGTGGGGGCCGGGACTTTACCCTGACGGGTCGGTGCCGGGCCCCACCCACGGCGTATTCCCTTTCCCAGATGTTGTTAAATCGGCAGGCACGGGCTGGCGCTTATTGCGCTGCCATCGCCCGATGCAGCGCAACCGAAACGGCGATAGAGGCGTTGAAGGACGGATTGACGTGCGCGCGCGGCCTGTGGGGATGCTCAACAGCCGCGGCTCATTTAAGGTTTCAGCAGCGGACGGGAGACTTATCCGCGCCGCGATGATGGGGAACAGGCCATGCAAATGCTGGTGAACTACAAAATCGCCGACTACGCCAAATTCAAATCCGCCTTCGATGCCGATAACGAGGACCGCCGCAATAACGGCCTCGCCCTGCTTCAGCTTTGGCGCGAGGACAGCGGGAGCGCCTGGGCACTGTTCGACCTGCACGACGCAAAGAAGGCGCAGGATTATCTGGACGGCGCTGCGGGCGTGTTCAACTCTCAGGCCGGGGTGAGCGCCACAAGCGCGCATATCCTCGAAACCGCCTGAGGATCGGCGCGATCCGGTGACCACGGAGCTGACAGTCCTCGCCCTCGCTGCGATTTTGCAGGCTGGACAGATTTTTCTGGCCGCAATTGTCATGAATGCCGATGTCGGCGCCGACTGGAACGTCGGCCCAAGGGACTCGCATCCGGAGTTTTCGGCCATGACCGGGCGCCTGCGACGCGCGGTGAATAATCACTTCGAGGCGCTGGTTTTTTTTACCATTGCCGTCGTTGTGATCAGCATGTCCGGAAAAGGCAACGGGTTCACGGCCATCGCGGCCTGGGTTTATCTGGCGGCGCGCATCCTCTACATCCCGGCCTATGCCTTCGGCTGGTCGCCCTGGCGCACGGTTATCTGGGGCGTCGGTTTCGCGGCAACAATGTTGATGATCGTGGTCGCGCTTCTGTAATCGCGGCTTCGTGATCGTCAGGGCCGACAAAACCGCGACACAGAGCGACGCTCTTCACGATCATTTCTTTTTGCAGGTGAACCCGGCCCTGTGCTTGTGTAAGCACAGGCTTATCATATCGCCCCGAACCACGGGCCCAAAAGACTGCTTTGAAGGAGATCCGAATGTCCAGCTACGACCTCATCGTTATCGGTGCCGGCCCCGGCGGCTATGTCTGCGCCATCCGTGCCGCTCAGTTGGGTCTGAAGGTCGCTTGTGTCGAGGGGCGCGAAACCCTTGGCGGCACCTGCCTGAATGTCGGGTGCATCCCATCCAAGGCGCTGCTGCATGCCTCACATATGTATCACGAGGCAGAGACCAACTTCACCAAGATGGGGCTTATGGGCGACGGACCGAGCGTCGACTGGACCATCATGCAAAGCTACAAGGCCGAAACCGTCGAGACCAATACCAAGGGTGTCGAGTTCCTGTTCAAGAAGAACAAGATCGACTGGATCAAGGGCTGGGCTGAAATTCAGGGGCCGGGCAAGATCAAGGTCGGGGACGATGTGCATGAGACGAAGAATATCGTAATCGCGACCGGCTCTGAGCCGTCGCCGCTGAAAGGTGTCGAGGTTGAAAACGAGGCCGGCGTGATCGTGGATTCGACGGGTGCGCTGACCCTTCCCGGAGTGCCGAAATCGATGGTTGTGATCGGCGCGGGCGTGATCGGGCTGGAGCTCGGCTCGGTTTACGCAAGGCTGGGCGCGGAAGTGACCGTGATCGAATATCTCGACGCGATCACCCCCGGCATGGACGCCGATATCCAGAAGCAGTTCCAGAAGACCCTGACCAAGCAGGGGATGAAATTCGTCCTCGGCGCGGCAGTGCAGTCGGCCACGGCGAAGAACGGTCAGGCGACGGTGAAATACAAGCTGCGCAAGGATGACAGCGAGCAAGAGGTCACTGCGGATGTGGTGTTGCTGGCGACAGGTCGGCGTCCTTATGTCGCCGGGCTCGGCCTCGACAAGGTCGGCGTGGAGATGACGGATCGCGGTCAGGTCAAGATCGACAACCACTGGGCGACGAACGTCAAGGGCATCTACGCCATCGGGGATGCCGTGCCCGGGCCGATGCTGGCCCACAAGGCCGAAGACGAGGGCATGGCGGTTGCCGAAGTCATCGCGGGCAAAGCGGGGCATGTAAATTACAACGTCATCCCCGGCGTCATCTACACGACCCCCGAGGTCGCCAATGTCGGCCTGACCGAAGCCGCCGCCAAGGAAAGCGGCCGCAAGGTCAAGATCGGCAAGTTCCCCTTCCTCGGCAATGCCCGTGCGAAAGCCATGTTCCAGGGCGACGGCTTCGTGAAGATCGTGACCGATGCCGATACCGACCGGGTTCTGGGCTGCCACATCATCGGCCCCAATGCGGGCGAGATGATCCACGAGGTCTGCGTCGCAATGGAATTCGGCGCCTCGGCAGAGGATATCGCGCTGACCTGCCACGCCCATCCGACCACGTCGGAGGCGGTGCGCGAAGCGGCTCTCGCCGCCGGCAGCGGCGCGATCCACGTCTGATGATCGCGGGCTGGCGCAAACAAAGGGGGGCGATGCCCCCCGGCCATCCGGCCTCCCCCCGGGATATTTCCGCCAGTGTGAAAAGCATCTCCCGCCGGGGGGTTGTTCTGGGATTGATGGTCGTCGCGGCCTGCGGTCGCAAAGCGTCGCGGATGCCGGAGGGGGCGGGCCCGTCCGGTCTTTATCCCGGCGAGACGCCGGAGATGCGGCGCAAGATCAATTACTGGGCCCGGCAGCACGGCATTCCGCCATCGCTGCTACATAAGGTGATCCAGCGCGAGTCGGATTATCGCGCCAACGCCCGCAATGCTCCCTATTACGGGCTGATGCAGATCCTGCCGCAGACCGCGCGCACAATGGGCTATCGCGGATCGCCGGAGGGGCTTCTGGATGCCGACACAAATCTGCAATATGCTGGGCGCTATCTGCGGGGCGCCTTCATCGTTGCTGAAGGCGATGAGGATCAGGCGATTAAATGGTATGCGCGCGGCTATTATTATGAAGCCAAGCGCAAGGGTCTTCTGGAAGAAACCGGGCTGAGGGGAGGCTAATGCTGGTTTTTCGCGCCATTGCCATTGTTCTGTCGCTGATCGCCGGAACGGCGGCGGCGCAGAATATCGAGCATGACGCGAAGCTGAATTTCTTCCGAATCGCCAATGGCTCGACCGCTGGCACATATTACCCGATTGGCGGCATCATCGCCTCTGCCGTGTCGAACCCGCCGGGCGGCACGGGTTGCGCGGAAGGCGGCGCCTGCGGGGTTCCGGGGTTGCTGGTCTCTGCCGTATCGTCCTCGGGTTCGGTCGACAATGTCGAAGCTGTGGGCAGCGGCAGGGTCGAGTCGGGTTTCGCACAGGCGGATGTCGCCTTCTGGGCGCAGACCGGAACCGGGAATTTCGCCGGGTTGCCGCCGATCGAGAACCTTCGCGCCATCGCCAATCTTTATCTTGAGACCCTGCATATCGTGGCGCGCGCCGATTCCGGGATCAAGACGATCGCCGATCTGCGCGGCAAGCGGGTTTCGCTGGACGAGCCGGGCTCCGGCACTCTGGTCGATGCGCGGCTGGTGCTGGACGCCGCGGGTGTCAGCGACAGCGAAATGACGGTGAAGCATCTGCCTGCCACCCGCGCCGCCGCAGCCATCCGCCGGGGCGATTTGGACGCGTTTTTCTTCGTCGGCGGCTATCCGGCCCCCGCGATCAGTCAACTGGCGGGTCAGATAGATGTCCGACTGATCCCAATTGATGATGCGACGGCAGCGAAACTGTCCAATGACAGCCGGTTCTTTGTCCGCGATGTCTTGCCGCGAAACAGTTATCGCGGTCTGGAGGAGGACATCCCGACGCTTTCCGTCGGCGCGCAGTGGATCACCACGGCGGACCAGCCCGAGGATTTGATCTACGCCATCACCCGCGTGCTGTGGAACGACAACACCATGCAGCAGCTTCGATACGGGCACCCGATCGGCAAACGTATCCTGCGCGAGAACGCGCTGAACGGCATCGCAATCCCGCTTCATCCCGGTGCCGCGCGATATTATCGCGAGGCCGGGCTGCTCGAATAGCTGTTTGCGCCAACGGCAGGGCTTGAATGCCCCGGCCATCCGGTTCAGTTTCCGGCAGAAGCCTCAGGAGATCCCGCCATGAACCCGAAGACGCAATCCGAACGCACCCGTGCCTTGTGCGAACTCGCCCCGGTTATTCCGGTGATCGTCATCAACGACGCCGCAGATGCCGGGAAGCTGGGCGAGGCACTGGTTTCGGGCGGGCTGCCTGTGCTGGAAGTGACTTTACGGACCGACGCCGCGCTGGACGCAATCAAAGCCATGTCAAAAATCCCCGGCGGCCATGTCGGGGCCGGCACCGTCCTGACGCGCGAACAGGTCTACCGGGCGAAGGAGGCAGGGGCATCCTTCGCCGTCGCGCCCGGTGCCACCGAAACGCTGATCCGGGCCTGCGAGGATGCGTCGCTGCCGTTGCTGCCGGGGGCGGTGACCGCATCAGAAGTCATGCAGGCGATGGAATTCGGCTATGACATGCTGAAGTTCTTTCCTGCTGAAACATCGGGCGGCGCGGCGGCGCTCAAGGCGCTGGCGGGTCCGTTGCAGGGCGTGTCCTTCTGCCCGACCGGCGGGGTGACACCGGATAACGCCAGCAGCTATCTGAGCCTGCCGAATGTGGTGTGCGTCGGCTCCAGCTGGGTTGCCTCCGGCGATGCCATTGCCAGTGGCGACTGGGCCGGGATCGAGAGCCGCGCACGCAGCGCCTCTCACCTTCGGGGCTGACGGGGATGGAGGCCGCGGACGTAGCATCGCCGCAGATGCGGCGGGCAAAGCGCAATGTGGCGGTTCTGATCGCTGCACAGGCGCTGATGGGATCACAAATGCCGATGATGTTCATCATCGGCGGTCTGGTCGGGCAGATGCTGGCCCCCAATCCCTGCCTTGCGACTTTGCCGATCTCGATGATCGTGCTGGGCTCGATGCTCAGCGCGCGTCCGCTGTCGGGGCTGATGCAGCGGCATGGGCGGCGTGCGGGGTTTCAGCTTGCTGCCGGTGCTGGTGCGTTAGGTGCTGTGATTGCGCTGCTGGGCCTGCTGAATGACAGTTTTGTGCTGTATCTGGTCGGGTCCGCGCTGACGGGCGTGTATATGTCCTCGCAGGGCTTCTTCCGCTTCGCCGCGACCGACACCGCCCCGCCGGAGTTCGAGCCGCGCGCGATCAGCTGGGTCATGGCCGGAGGGCTTGCATCCGCCATCATCGGACCGGCACTGGTGCGCGCGACAGACGATCTGACCGCCATTCCGTTCCTTTACAGCTATGCCGCCATTATCGTGCTGAACCTGATCGGTGCCTTGCTGTTCTTCGCGCTCGACATTCCGCGCCCGGCCCGTATCGAGGGCGGCGCGCAGAACACGGGCCGCAGCACGGCAGAGATCCTGCGCGATCCGAATATCGTCGTAGCGATGATCTGCGGCATGGTCTCATATTCGCTGATGAACCTCGTCATGACGTCAACGCCAATCGCAATGGTGGGCTGCGGGCTGACGCGGGATCAGGCCTCCAGCGTCGTCTCCGCCCATGTGCTGGCGATGTTCGTGCCGTCCTTCTTCACCGGGCATCTGATCAATCGCTTCGGTGTCGGCCGGATTGTCGGGCTTGGCCTGTTGATCCTGACCGCTGCCGGGGCGGTCGCGCTGACCGGGGTGCAGATCGGGCAGTTTTACCTGACGCTGATCCTGCTCGGGCTGGGCTGGAATTTCGGCTTTATCGGCGCAACCGCAATGGTCGCCCGCGCCCACAGCCCGGAAGAGCGGGGGCGCGTTCAGGGCATCAACGATCTGGTGGTGTTCGGCGGCGTCTTTGTCGCGTCGCTGTCATCGGGCGGGCTGATGAACTGCTCCGGCGCGATTGACGCGCAATCGGGCTGGAACGCGGTCAATCTGGCGATGGTGCCGTTTCTGGTGCTGGCGGGTGGCGCGCTCATCTGGCTGCGGATGCGGCCAAGCCCGGCGAGCTGAGGCAAGGGGGCGATGCCGCCCCCGTCACGCTCAGTTTTCGTCGGACCGCATGTCGAGGATCGCGGCGGCAAGCGCCAGCGTCGAGGCATCGTGACCGGGCGCATCGTCGCCGTCGAGCAGCGGCGCAACCGCAAGCGCCAGTTCCTTGCCCAGTTCCACACCCCATTGATCGAAACTGTTGATGCCGAGGATGACGCCCTCGACAAACACGCGATGCTCATACAGGGCAACGATCTGACCGAGCGTAAAGGGCGTCAGCTGCCCGATCAGCAGCGTCGTGGAGGGGCGATTGCCCGGGAACACACGATGCCGCGCCTGCCGTTCGAGTTCGTCGCCGGAAAGCCCTTTCTTCGCCATCAGACCGCGCGCAGCGTCCAGATTGCGGCCACGCATCAGCGCCTCCGACTGGGCGAGGCAGTTCGCCAGAAGCAGCTTGTGGTGGTGATCCAGTTGCGGCTCATGACCACGCGCGGCGGCGATGAATTCGCATGGGACGATCTGCGTGCCCTGATGGATCAGCTGGTAGAAAGCGTGCTGACCATTTGTCCCCGGCTCCCCCCAGACCACGGGGCCGGAGGCGCGGGCAAGATCGGCACCATCCATAGAGACGCGCTTGCCGTTCGATTCCATCTCAAGCTGCTGAAGATAGGCAGGCAAGCGGGAGAGGCGGTTATCGTAGGGCAGAACAGCACGGGTCGGATACCCGCAGATCTGATGATGCCAGATGCCGACAAGCGCCAGCAGAACGGGCATGTTTTCCACCAGCGGCGCTTCCCGGAAATGCGCGTCCATCACAGCGCCGCCATTCAGAAATTCGCGGAAACGCTGCGGGCCGATGCCGATCATCAGCGACAGGCCGATAGGCCCCCACATCGAATAACGCCCGCCAACCCAGTCTTCGAAACCGAAGACACGGGACGGGTCGATACCCCATTCCGCCGTCCGCTCGGTCGCGGAAGAGAGCGCCGCGAATTGCGCCGCCGGATCTCTGACCTGCGCCTTCATCCAGTCAAGCGCGGTCTGCGCATTGGTCATCGTCTCAATCGTGGTGAAGGTTTTCGACGCCACGATCACCAGCGTGGTGGTCGGGTCGAGCCCGGCCAGCGTATCGGCAATATCCGCACCATCCACGTTCGATACGAAATGCGTACGCGGCCCGTCATGGAACGGCGACAGCGCAATCGCGGCCATTGCCGGACCCAGATCGGAGCCGCCGATACCGATATTGACCACATCGGTGATGCGACCACCCTGCCCGGTAAAGCCGCCATCACGCACTGCCTCCGCAAAGCCGGACATCCGGTCCAGCGTGGCGGCCACCCCTGCACTGATATCCTGACCTTCCACCATCAGCGGCCTGTCGGAATTGCGCAAGGCCGTGTGCAGGACAGCGCGATCCTCGGTCTCGTTAATGCGCTCACCCGCGAACATGGCGTCGCGCTTTTCCGGCACATTCCTCGCCAGTTCCAGCAACAGCTGACGAATCTCCGGGTCGATACTCGTCTTGGAATAGTCGAAAACCATGCCATCCGCATCGATGCGGAAATCAAGCGCGCGGCCCGGATCGGCATCGAAAAGATCGGTTATGCGGCGACCCCTCCCCCGGGCAGCGGCCTCCAGTTGGTTCCAGATCGGCTCCAGATCAGTCGGCATAATGCACCATTGCATCACGCAGAAAGGCCGCGATCGGCGCGTCCTTCGGATCGGCCCCGATTGCGGCGTCAAGCGCCGCGCGTTTCTGCGCCCCGGTGATGATCACATGGGTGTGCAGCGCGGATTGCAGCGCAGGTGCAGTCAGGGTGATGCGGGGTTCTGCCCCGCCACCTGCCGCCATGACCGCAGGCGCATCGGATGACAGCAGTTGTTCCAGACCGGGCGCGTTCGGAAACAGACTGGCGGTGTGCATATCGTCGCCCATCCCAAGGACGAGCACGGTAATCGGCAGATGCGGCTTTATCTGTTCGGTCAGCCCCGGTGCAGCCT
This sequence comes from Paracoccus sp. SCSIO 75233, assembly GCF_027912675.1. Classification (NCBI taxonomy): domain Bacteria; kingdom Pseudomonadati; phylum Pseudomonadota; class Alphaproteobacteria; order Rhodobacterales; family Paracoccaceae; genus Paracoccus; species Paracoccus sp. SCSIO 75233. The sequence goes on from NZ_CP115757.1 coordinate 2,211,165, forward strand.
CGTCGGGCGTATCCGCACCGGTATAGAGGTCAAGATAGTGCGCAGCCGCCGCCGGACCGTTCAGCAGGGTCTTGCGCAGCATGGCGGAATTGGACCGCGGATGGTCCCCGTCGACCCAGCGTTCATCATTCAGAAAAACCGTGACCTTGTCCCAGTCCAGCGGCAAATCCGACAGCGAGCGGAACATCGGCGCGGGCGTCGATCCGCCCGGCACGCACAGGCTGGCCGGTCCGACCGCTGCGAGCGTCTGGCGCAACTGACCTGCAATACGGTCGGCCAGCGACAGCGCCATCATTTCCCGGTCGGGATAGGTCTTGATTTCAGGACCGCTCATGCGCGAATCTCCTTCCAGCGGCGGTTATCGCGGTGCATCAGGCGCAGCGCCTCCTCCGGGCCCGAGGAACCCGCATCATATGGCTCGGGCTGTGCCTTCGACTGCTCCCACGCCTCGATGATCGGGTCGGCCCAGGCCCAGGCGGCCTCGACCTCGTCTCCGCGCATGAACAGGGTCTGGTTGCCCCGGATCACATCCATAATCAGCCGCTCATACGCATCCGGCATCTCGGCCCCGTCCGGTCCGAACGTGTCTGCGAAGGACATGTCCAGCGGCACCTGCATCAGCCGCATGCCGCCCGGCCCCGGTTCCTTGATCATTACCGTCAGGTCCATACCCTCATCAGGTTGCAGCTTAATGACAAGCTGATTGGCCCGCTGCGTTCCGCTTTCGTCGAAGATGGAATGCGGCGGCTCCTTGAAGGTGATGACAATCTCGCTGGTCCGCGCCCGCATCTTCTTGCCGGTGCGCATGTAGAAGGGCGTTCCCTGCCAGCGCCAGTTCGAAATACGGACTTTCAGCGCGACATAGCTTTCGGTGCGGCTGTCCGGGTTCTCCGCATCCTCAAGATAGCCGGGTGCATCTCCGCTCGCCTGATACTGGCCCCGCACAATATCGCCTTCGGCCACCGGCTCAAGCGCCCGGATCACCTTCAGCTTTTCGTCGCGCACGGCATCGGGATCGAAGTGATAGGGGGGCTCCATCGCCGTGAGGCAGAGAAGCTGCATCAGGTGGTTCTGCACCATATCGCGCATCGCACCGGAGTTGTCATAATATCCGCCCCGACCGCCGACGCCGACCGTTTCCGCAACGGTGATCTGAACATGGTCGATGAATTGCGCATTCCAGAGCGGCTCGAACAGGATATTCGCAAACCGAACCGCCATGAGGTTCTGGACGGTTTCCTTGCCGAGATAATGGTCGATCCGGTAAATCTGCCGCTCTTCGAAATGCTGCGCTAGCGTCGCATTCAGCGCGCGCGCCGATTCGAGGTCACGGCCAAAGGGCTTTTCGACCACAATCCGGCTTTCCGTGTCGGCAATGCCGTAATCCGATAACCGCTTGGCGAGATCGCCGAACAGCGACGGCGCGACAGAAAAATAGAAGGCCCGCACGACATCCTTGCGGATCAGCTTCTTCAGCTGCTCCCAGCCACCGGTTCCCTTGGCATCGATGGCAACGTAATGAAGCTGCCCCAGAAACGCGTCAATCTGGTCCTTGTCCACGCCATTGGCGAATTCATAGATGGCGGCACGGACCTCTTCACGGAAATCCTGATCGCTGTGTTCGGAGCGCGCGGCGCCGATAATCCGAGCCTCCGCCGGCATCTGGCCAGCGAGGTAGCGGCGATACAGACCCGGCAGGATCTTGCGCCGGGCAAGATCGCCCGTCGCGCCGAAAATAACCAGATCGAAATCCTCGACGGGAATTGTCCGAACGACCATGAGCATCTCCTTCTGCAAGGGTTTCCTATCCGCTGTTAGCGTTAACAGCAACCCGTCATCGGGTTAACGCCTTACCAAGCCGGGGCAGCCGCGCACGCTTCATCAGGGCACGAAGCTCAATTTCCCCGCCAAGCGCAACTGCCTTCCGATGCGCGGCCTCAACCGCCCTTCCGACAGCATCAGGATGATGCGCCCAAAGATCGGTCAGGAAAGCGTCAGGATGGATCGCACGCAAGCCCGCTGCAGCCATCGCAGGTCGCGGAAAATCGCGTAAATTGAACGTCACGATCTGATCCGCATTAGCTTTCAGCGCGGTTGCCACGACATGCCTGTCCGCCGGGTCCGGCAGATCGAAGGCGAGTGCTGTATTCTCATCGCCATCCACGGCAGCATCGGGCAGGCGATCCGTCAACCGGGCCGCTTCCGCCCGCGCAATCCCGGCATCTATCGGCCCCAGCTTCTCCGCCGCCCGCGTCCACTCGGCAATGATCCGCTCAGACCATATGGCGCGATAGAGGCCCGCCGCGGCCAGATCGGACAGGATTTCCCTCAGCACCGTGGGGAACAGGACACATGCGTCAAGAACCGCGATCATCCGTCCAACCGGAAAAACAATGCCTTCAGATAACCGGTCTCCGCCAGTTGCGGCAGCGTCGGGTGATCCGGTCCAGCCTGCCCGGTATGGATAAGTTGGCCGCGCCGCCCGGCCCGCCCGATGCCGCGGGCAGAGACATTGCGGAAGCTGGTCAGGTCGGCAGCGTGCGAGCAGGAGCACAGCCCCAGATAACCGCCCGGCGCAACCAACGGCGCTGCAAGCTTCGCCACACGCTCATAGGCGCGCAGCCCGGCCTCAAGCGCCGGTTTCGACGGCGCAAAGGCAGGCGGATCGCAGATGACGACGTCAAAGCGCGCAGCCTCTGCGGCCAGCGCCTCCATCGCGGCGAACGCATCCTCCTGACGCGTCTCCACCCGATCCGACAGACCCATTGCCTCCGCCCCTTGCCGCGCAAGCGCAAGCGCCGGTTCGGAGCCATCGACCAGCGTCGCATGGTCTGCACCCGCGCCAAGCATCGCAAGCCCGAAGCCGCCGACATGGCTGAACACATCCAGCACCCGGCCGGAGGCGAGGCGCTGCGCAAAGGCATGATTCGGCCGCTGGTCATAGAACAGCCCGGTTTTCTGCCCGCTCATCACATCGGCCATATAGATCGCACCGTTCATCGGCACCTGAAGCGGCGCAGCGGGCGGCTCGCCCAGGATAACCGCCATCCGCTCATCCAGCCCTTCAAGGCTGCGCGCGCGGCCCTGCCCGTTCAGAATGACCGTGGACACGCCTGCGACATCCTTCAGGGCCGCAGCGATTTCGGCCGCCATCAGGTCCGACCATGCGGCATTGGGCTGAATGACCGCTGTATCCCCGAAACGGTCGATGATCACACCGGGCAGCCCGTCCGCCTCCGCATGAACCAGACGGTAGAACGGCAAATCATACAGCCGCTCCCGATGCGAGAGCGCGCGCAGCAGCCGTGCTTTCAGCCAATCCGAATCGATCTGCGCCTCCGGGGCCGGATCCATCACCCGTCCGATGATTTTTGAGGCCGGATTGACCGTGACCAGCGCCATTGGCCGCCGCTCCGCATCTTCGAGAACCGCAAAACTTCCCGGCGCAATCGCCCGTGTTCTGCGGTCGGTCACCACCTCGTCAGCGAAGACCCAGGGGAAGCCGTGGCGAATGGCCTGCGGTTTTGCCTTTGGACGCAGGCGGATAACGGGGCGTGTGGTCATTTGCAGCAGTCCTCTTACCTCTGGTCCGATGTCGCACGCTGTCCGGTCAGCGGCAAGGGCGGTGATCGCGGCACCCAACAGGCATTGAAAAGTTACCGCTAACAGCTTATTTTGCGCACAGCCACGGGAGACAGCCATGACCAATCTTCACAGCACCATCGACCGCGTCACCGACCGCATCCGCGAACGCTCCAGAGACGCCCGATCCGCCTATCTGAACCGCGTCGCCAAAGCCGCAGAGGACGGGCCACGCCGGGCGCATCTTTCCTGCGGGAATCAGGCCCACGCCTATGCCGGGATGGACAACAAGGACGATCTGGCGACCTCCCGAAAACCCAATATCGGCATCGTGACGGCCTATAACGACATGCTGTCAGCCCATAAGCCCTATGAGCGTTTTCCCGATCTGATCCGCGCCGCCGCCGCGAAATCCGGCGCGACGGCGCAGGTGGCTGGCGGCGTTCCCGCGATGTGCGACGGGGTCACACAGGGCCGCGCGGGAATGGAGCTGTCGCTGTTCTCCCGCGACGTCATCGCACTCGCCGCAGGTGTGGCCATGTCACATGATACTTTCGACGCAGCGATGTATCTGGGCGTCTGCGACAAGATCGTGCCCGGGCTGGTCATCGCCGCCGCGACCTTCGGCCATGTCCCCACTGTTTTCGTTCCGGCGGGTCCGATGCCCTCCGGTCTGCCGAATGACGAAAAGGCGAAGGTCCGTCAGCAATTCGCCAGCGGAGAGGTCGGGCGCGACCGCCTGATGGAAGCGGAGATGGCCTCCTACCACTCCCCCGGCACCTGCACCTTCTACGGCACGGCGAACAGCAATCAGATGCTGATGGAGTTCATGGGGCTGCACCTGCCCGGCTCCAGCTTCGTCAACCCGAACACCGATATGCGTGATGCCCTGACCGGCGCAGCGGTCGAGCGGGCAGCGGCAATCACCAAGCTCGGCAACGACTACCTGCCGGTCGGGGAGGTGCTGGACGAGCGCGCCTTCGTCAATGGCATGGTCGGGCTGATGGCAACGGGTGGTTCGACCAATCTCGTGCTGCACCTGCCGGCGATGGCACGGGCGGCAGGCGTCCTGATCGACATCGAGGATTTCAACGACATCTCCGACAACGTGCCGCTGATGGCGCGGGTCTATCCGAATGGTCTCGCCGACGTGAACCATTTCCACGCGGCAGGCGGTCTCGGCTACATGATCCGGCATCTGCTGGAAGCGGGCCTGCTGCATGAGGATGTGCGCACAATCGCGGGCGGCGGCATGTCGCAGTATATCACCGAGCCCAAGCTGAAGGACGGTCGCGTCGTCTGGGAAGAAGGCGCGCGCGATTCGCAGAACGACAAGATCCTGCGCCCCGCCTCCGACCCCTTCGCAAAAACCGGCGGGCTGAAGCAGCTTGCGGGCAATCTGGGTCGCGGCGTCATCAAGGTCTCTGCCGTCGCGCCGGAACGTCATGTGATCGAGGCCCCGGCCCGCGTCTTTACCGATCAGGAACAGGTCAAGGCCGCGTTCAGGGCGGGCGAGTTCACCGAAGACACCATCGTCGTCGTCCGCTTTCAGGGACCGGCGGCGAACGGCATGCCGGAGTTGCATTCGCTGACCCCGATCCTCGCCGTGCTACAGGATCGCGGTCTGAAGGTCGCGCTTGTCACCGATGGCCGCATGTCCGGCGCATCGGGCAAGGTGCCCGCGGCGATCCATATCGCGCCGGAGGCTGCCAAGGGCGGGCCGCTGGCACGGGTGCGCGATGGCGACATCATCCGGCTTGACGCGGTAAGCGGCAGCATCGAATGCCTCGCCAGCGATTTCGAGAGCCGCGAACCGGCGACCGCCGATCTCTCCGGCAACCAGTACGGAATGGGCCGGGAGATGTTCGGCGTGTTCCGCAACGCCGCCTGTGCCGCAACGGAAGGCGCCTGCTCGATCCTCTGAGCCGCGCCTAACCGATCCACTCAACCGCCACCGCCGTCGCCTCGCCGCCGCCAATGCAAAGCGAGGCGACGCCGCGTTTCAGCCCATATGTTTCAAGCGCGGCAAGCAGCGTCACCATCACCCGTGCACCGGACGCCCCGATCGGATGGCCGAGCGCGCAGGCCCCGCCATGCACGTTCACCTTGTCATGCGGAAGCGTCAGATCGCGCATCGCGGCCATTGTAACAACGGCGAATGCCTCGTTGATCTCGAACAGATCGACATCCGCCAGATCCCAGCCGATCCGCTCCGCCAGCCGCGTCATCGCACCGACAGGGGCGGTCGGAAACAGGCTTGGCTTGTCGGCATAGGTGGCATGGCCCACAATCACGGCCAGCGGCGTGACACCCAGCTTCTCCGCCTGACTGCGCCGCATCAGAACCATTGCCGCCGCCCCGTCCGAGATTGAGGAACTGTTCGCCGCCGTGACCGTCCCGTCCTTCCGGAAGGCCGGTTTCAGCGTCGGGATCTTGTCGAGATTGGCCTTGCCCGGCTGTTCGTCAATCTCCACCACGACATCGCCCTTGCGCCCCGGCACCGTGACCGGCGTGACCTCCGTGGCAAATTTCCCCTCCTCAATCGCCTTCTGCGCGCGTGTGAGGGATTCGATGGCAAAACCGTCCTGCTCCTGGCGCGTGAAACCATAGCTCTGCGCGCAGTCCTCGGCGAAGGTGCCCATAAGCCGGCCCTTGTCGTAAGCGTCCTCCAGCCCGTCGAGGAACATGTGATCCATGACCTGACCATGCCCCATGCGCATTCCTGCACGCGCTTTCGGCAGCAGATAGGGCGCATTCGACATGCTCTCCATGCCGCCCGCCACGGCAATATCGGCGCTGCCTGCCAGAAGCAGATCATGAACCAGCATCGCCGCTTTCATACCCGAACCGCACATCTTGTTGACCGTCGTCGCCCCGACGCCAAGCGGCAAGCCTGCCCCAAGCCCCGCCTGCCGGGCCGGGGCCTGCCCTTGCCCAGCAGGCAGAACGCAGCCCATGACGATTTCTTCGACCTGATCAGCCGCGACCCCGCTGCGCTCGACCGCAGCCCTGACCGCCGCCGCGCCGAGATCTGCCGCCGGAACCGTGGCGAAATCCCCCTGAAACCCGCCCATCGGGGTTCGCGCGGCGGAAACGATAACGATAGGGTCGGTGCTGGGCATGAGTTCCTCCTGTTCATGGCCTGCGGCGCTGCGCCGCTATGGGACGGTCGGGTCGCCGAAACGCTCGATAATCCGGGCGCGGATCTGGTCGCGGGTTTCGCGGTATTTCTGCAAGACCGCCTCGCGCCCCTCGGCCAGCCCGGTCGGGTCAAGCACGGGCCAGTATTCAATATCCAGATGCGCGTGGCGGGTCAGTTCAATCGCCTGCCGTTGCGAGGCGGGCGAGAGCGCGATGACCAGATCGAAACTGCTCAGATCGTCGCCCCAGCTCTGCATCTCCTCGAAGCTGCGGGATCGGTGCCGGGACAACTCCACCCCCAGTTCCTGGCAGACCGCGACGGCGAAGCCATCAATCTCCAGATCGTTCTTGACCCCGGCCGATTGAATATAGGCGGCACGGCCATAGAATTTCTTCATCATCCCTTCGGCCATTGGCGAACGGACGGCATTGTGATCACAGCAGAACAGCACCGAGTGAGGTATCTGTCCGGGCATGGATCACCCCTCGGGAATAAGCGCGCAGATCAGCGTGAACAGACGGCGGGACGTGTCGCTGTCGATCTCCGCCTTGCCCTCCAGCCGTTCCTGAAGGGTCCGCGCACCTTCATTGTGGATACCGCGCCGCGCCATATCGATCGCCTCGATCTTCGCGGGCGGCAGGTTTTTCACCGCGTCATAATAGCTGGCGCAGATCTGGAAATAATCCTTCACCACCTGACGGAACGGGCCGAGGGAGAGGTGAAATTCACCGACCTTGTCGCCATTCTTCGTCGAGATATCGAATACCAGCCGCCCCTCGCGGATCGCCAGCAACAGGCCGTAAGGTCCGGGCGGCACGTCCTGCCGGTCGCGGTCGGGCAGCGCGAAACTGTTCTCCTCCAGCAGATCGTAGATCGCGACCTTCCGGTCCTGTTCGACCTGCGAAGATGCGGGCGGGATCGCACTGTCGTCGATTTCGACGCGGATGAGACGGCTCATGATTTCTTCCCCAAAACAGTGGCAGCCATAAACATAAAGGCTGCCAGCATACTCGCGAAACGCACCGGATGAATTGACCAAATATCTGCCGGCAACAAACCGGCGAACAAGAACAAGGTCATGGCGCACGGGAATGCTGCGTTCAGCAGACTGCCCTTCGCAGGACCCGGAAGCAAGGTCTCACAGCGCGTCACTGACAAAGCTGCGGGAACCCGGCCTGTCATTCGTCTTGCCCGCCTTCGTTCAGGATTGCAAGCCGCGCCGACACCGACTGCCCATGCGCGCCAAGCCCTTCCGATTGCGCCAGCCGGACCGCTGCCGGACCGATGGCAGCAAGCGCACCCGGGGTCAGCCGGGCCAGCGTCGTGCGCTTGATGAAATCCATCACCGACAGTCCGGACGAAAACCGCGCCGAGCGCGCCGTCGGTAGGACATGGTTCGGTCCGCTGACATAATCCCCCACGGCCTCCGGCGTATGCGCGCCAAGGAAGATCGCACCGGCATGGCGGGTCTGTTCCGCCAGCCGCTCCGGTTCCGCCACGCAAAGCTCAAGATGTTCCGGCGCGACGCGATCCGACAGCGCCGCCGCTTCCGCCAGATCGCGGGTTACGATGATGGTGCCGTAATCGCGCCAGCTTGCACCGGCAATTTTGGACCGCTCCAGCGTCGGGATCAGCCGCTCGACCGCATCTGCGACCGCGTCGGCCATCGCGGCATCCGGGGTGATCAGGATCGACTGGGCGTCCGCATCATGTTCCGCCTGCGCCATCAGATCGAGCGCCAGCCAGTCCGGGTTCTGATCCGCATCCGCGATCACCAGCACCTCCGACGGCCCGGCGATCATGTCGATCCCCACCTTGCCGAAGACCTGCCGCTTGGCGGCGGCGACATAGGCATTGCCCGGCCCGGTGATCTTGTCCACAGGCGCAATGCTTGCCGTCCCGTAGGCCATCGCGGCAATCGCCTGCGCGCCGCCGACACGGTAGATCTCATCCACCCCGGCAATCTGGCAGGCGAGCAGCACCAGCGGGTTCACCACCCCGTCAGGTGTCGGCACACAGACCACCAGCCGCTCAACCCCGGCAACCCGCGCCGGAACCGCATTCATCAGCACAGAAGAAGGATAACTCGCCAGCCCGCCCGGCACATAGAGACCGGCGGCAGAGACCGGCGTCCATCTCCAGCCAAGTGTCGCACCGGCGTCGTCCGTCCAGCTTTCATCGGCAGGAAGCTGGCGCGCGTGATAGGCCCGGATCCGCGCCGCCGCCAGTTCAAGCGCCGCGCGTTCGTCGTCAGGCACCTTCGCCACCTGCTCCGCGATCTCCGCGTCCGAGACCCGCAGCGTTTCTGCCGTCAGTTCCAGCCGGTCAAACCGCGCGGTATAGTCGATCAGCGCCGCATCGCCGCGCGCGCGGACGTCAGCGATAATCGCCGACACCACATCGCCCACATCCGCCGAATCCTCGCGCTTGGCAGAGAGCATCGCGGTGAAGCGTTCCTCGAAATCGGGAGAGGTCGTCGTCAGTCTGATCGGCATCGGGCACTCCTGTTGCGCGAGGAGTCTTAACGGTCCGGCCCGCAACGCTCAAGCGCGCAAAGACCTGAGCCTGACCCGCAATGGCTGGCGCAGCATCCGGCGCATCTCGATTTCCCAAGTCCCCCGATGGTTCAGCATCGGCGGCCCGCCAGTGGCGATGAAACCCGCCCGCGCATAAAGCGCCTGCGCCCGAAGGTTATCCCGCGCGACATGCAGGCCCAGCCTGGACATACCGGCATTCGCCGCGTTCCGGGCCAGCCGGGCAAAAATCGCATCGCCCAAGCCCTGCCCACGCGCGTCAGGGGCGACATAGACCGACATGACCCAGCCCAGATCCGGCTCTGCGGGGGAAATATCCCGCTCCCAACTCGCGACGGCCCTGGGCGTACCGGGCGCAGGCCCTGCCGCCCACATCTCGCACCCCGCCAGCCGGGCGGCGAAATCCTCCAGCGGGCGATCTTCCCATTCGTCGAAGCTGGACCCGAAGGCCTCCGGTGCCGTGCGCAGCGCCTCCAGCCGGATGTCGCGCCATTCCTCTGCGCGATCCGGCGTCAGCTGCCAGAGCTGGAATGGCGGGGTCACATATCCTCGTGACGCGGCATATGCCGTGACGGCGCGATATAGGGCCGGGTGACGTCGCGCAGATCGATGGAGACGCATTCCGCATCCACAGCAATCGTCCCGTCACCGGCAAATTCCAGCAGCAGCCGGCCTGTGCCGTCCTCGCCCGGCTCCCAGATCATCGCCAGCAGCGAGAAGACGGCATCCGCATCATTGCGGTCGATGCCATCACTGCGAATGGCGGTAATGTCCGAGACGACCAGAACCGAGCGCACCCGCTCAAACTCCCGCCCCTCACGCTGTGCGTCATCCGCATCTTCCCAGCGGAAACGGTTGATCAGCATGGCCAACTGACGGCGCTTGCGGTCGAAGGTGATATCCGCCCCGGTCAGCACCGCATCCTGCACCAGCATCGACAGGACAGAGATATCCTCCGCCCCCTCGGCACGCAGCATCAGCGGGCCGGGATCGGCGTCGTGAAAACTCGCATCATTCATCGGGATTGGTTTCCTTGATCCGTTCCAGATTTGCCCCGACCCCCCGCAGCTTGCGCACCACGCGCTCATATCCACGGTCGAGGTGATAGACGCGGCTCACCACGGTCTCCCCTTCCGCGGCAAGCCCGGCGAGGATCAGGCTGATCGAGGCGCGAAGATCGGTCGCCATCACCGGCGCACCGCGCAGTTTCTCAACGCCGGTCACGGTCGCATGTCCGCCCTGAACGTCGATCCGCGCACCCATGCGGGTCAGTTCCGGCGCATGCATGAAGCGGTTCTCGAAGATACGCTCCTCAAGAACCGAGGTTCCCTGTGCGGTACACATCAACGCCATCATCTGCGCCTGCAAATCGGTCGGGAAGCCGGGGAACGGCTCCGTCACCACGTCAACGGCACGCACCCGCCCGTTCTTCCGCGAGACCTTCACGCCCCGTTCGGTTTCCGTCACCTCGATACCGGCTTCTTCCAGCTTGTCGGCAAAGGCCTGAATGAGCTCCAGCCGGCCGCCCAGACATTCAACCTCGCCCCCGCAGATCGCGGGTGCCAGCATATAGGTGCCCAATTCGATCCGGTCCGCAACGACGGGATGCGTGGCTCCGGACAGCTTGTCGACGCCCTGAATGGTGATCGTGCCGGTCGCCTCGCCTTCGATCTCGGCACCCATGCGGCGAAGGCATTCGGCCAGATCGACGATCTCCGGCTCGCGGGCGGCGTGTTTCAGCACCGTCGTTCCCTTCGCCAGCGTTGCCGCCATGAGCGCGTTTTCCGTCGCCCCGACGGAGACGACCGGAAATTCGATCTCCGCACCTTTCAGCCGCCCGCTCGGCGCTTTGGCATGGACGTAGCCATCGCGCAGGTCCAGCTCCGCCCCCATAGCCTCAAGCGCCTTCAGATGCAGGTCAACTGGACGTGCGCCAATAGCGCAGCCGCCGGGCAGCGAAACGACAGCCTCGCCGTCGCGGGCCAGCATCGGGCCGAGAACCAGGATCGAGGCCCGCATCTTCCGCACGATTTCATAATCCGCACGGTGGCTGGTCAGATTGTGGCTGGACATGGCCAGCACCTCGCCCTCCTGCATGGAGACGACTTCCGCGCCCAGTGATTGCAGCAGCGCCGTCATGGTCCGGATGTCCGACAGTCGCGGCGCATTGGTCAGCATCAGCGGCTGATCCGTCAGCAGCGTCGCCGGCATCAGCGTCAGGCAGGCATTCTTGGCCCCGGCAATCGGTATCTCGCCGTGAAGCTCTCCCCCGCCCTGAACGATGATCTGATCCATTATTCCTCGCTTTCCGGGGCGTCGTTTTCTGCCTGTCCGCCCTTGTCGCTGTCTGCCCGTGCGCGCGCCTGTGCCTTGCGCCGCGCCAGATTGGCACGCAGCGCCTTTCCCAGCCGATCCTCGCGGCTGTCCGGTCGGCTCTTCTCTGGCTTGCGCGTCGTGTTCATTGCGTCGTGTTAAACCTTCGGCAAGCAGAGGTCTAGCGCCGGGTGAGCTGGCGCAGCAAACCGTGAAGAACCTGCACATCGGCACGGGTCAGCGGCATGCGCGACCACATATTCCGCAAATTGAGTTTCATCGACGGCGCTTTTTCATCCGGGAAGAAATATCCCGCATCGCCCAGCTTTTCCTCGTAATGATCGGCGAGTTTCTGGATCTCCACCCGGTCAGCCGCAACTTCGCCTGCTGGTCGCCGATGCGTCGGCATCGGCTGATCCGGCAGCGCGCCCCGCGACAACTCGTAACCCGTCAGCAGAACCGCCTGCCCGAGATTGAGCGACGGGAAATCCGGGTTCACCGGCACCGTCAGAATGGCATTTGCCCGCGCAATGTCGTCATTCTCCAGCCCGGCCCGCTCCGGTCCGAAGATGAACGCACAGCGCCCGCCCTGCGAAATCTCGTCACGGTTTCGCGCGGCAGCGGTTTCCGGCGTGAAGACCGGCTTGGTCAGTTCCCGCCCCCGTGCCGTGGTCGCGAACGCATAGGTGATCCCCTCCATCGCCGCATCCAGCGTCGGAAACACGCGCGCCCGGTCGAGCACTCGCCCTGCCGCACCCGAGGCCATCGCGACCGCTTTCGGATTTGGCCAGCCATCGCGGGGCGCGACCAGCCGCATCTCGGTCAGGCCGAAATTCAGCATGGCGCGCGCGGCGGCACCGATATTCTCACCCATCTGGGGGCGGGTCAGGATGATAACGGGCTGGGTTGCGGTCTCGGTCATGCGGTCTGTTAGCGCCCCGCCCTGAAGCCCGCAAGCTCTGGCGTGTGCCGGACGCCGCTGCTAAGGCAAGGGAAAAAGGACCTGCCATGACCGAACTGCCCGACGCCCCCACGGCACCTCAGCTTTACCTTATCACCCCGGTCGGGGCCGAGCCGGGGGCGTTCGCCCCGATGCTGTCCGAATTGCTCGAACGGTTCGAGGTGTCTTGCATCCGCATTCCCGGCGCAGGCGACGAGACCCAGCTTGGCCGGATCGCAGACGCGGTGCGCGACGTGGCGCATGGCAAGGATGTCGCGGTTGTCATCGAAGATCATATCCAGCTGGCGCAACGGCACGGGCTGGACGGCGTCCACCTGACCGGCGGCGCGAAGCAGGTCCGCTACGCCCGCAAGGAACTCGGACCCGACGCCATCGTCGGCGCGTTCTGCGGCAACTCACGCCATGACGGCATGAATGCCGGCGAGGCGGGCGCGGATTATGTCAGCTTCGGCCCGGCAGGTGAAACCGGGCTGGGCGATGGCGAAACGGCCCCGGCTGATCTGTTCGCCTGGTGGTCGGAAATGATCGAGGTGCCCGTGGTCGCGGAAGGGGGCCTAGATGCGACGCTGATCGGCAGGCTCAGCCCGGTCACGGATTTTTTCGCCTTGGGCGCGGAGATTTGGGGCGAGGACGATCCGGTCTCGGCGTTATCGATGTTGTGGCGGTAGGTGGTTTTATGGTGCGCTGAAGCGCACCCTACGCCTCCGTATTCAATTCCGTAGGGTGCGCTTTAGCGCACCGTGTCGCGCCCCAAACAATCCACGCCGCCGTTCCAATCCCATAGGGTGCGCTTCAGCGCACCGTGTCGCACCCCAAACAATCCACGCCGCCGTTCCAATCCCGTAGGGTGCGCTTCAGCGCACCGTGCCCCACCCCAAACAATCCACGCCGCCGTTCCAACCCCGTAGGGTGCGCTTCAGCGCACCACACCCAACCCCAACCAACACCCGCCGCCGATCCATACCCCGACCCGAACGAAAAAGGCCCCTCACAAGGGCCCCTTCCTTCGACATGTCCCGACGGCTCACCCCGCCTTGCTTTGCGCCACCTGCTCCTCCGCGCGACGGTTGCCGAGTTCCTCCGCGACGAGGAACGCCAGCTCAAGCGACTGGCTGGCATTCAGCCGCGGATCGCAGGCCGTGTGGTAGCGGTCCGACAGATCCTCATCGGTCACAGCGCGTACACCGCCCGTACACTCGGTGACATCCTTGCCGGTCATCTCGAAATGGACGCCGCCGGGGATCGTGCCTTCAGCCTTATGGATGGCGAAGAACTCACGCACCTCGCGCAGGATCGAATCGAACTGGCGGGTTTTGTAGCCGGTTGAGGATTTGATGACGTTGCCGTGCATCGGGTCACAGGACCAGACGACATTCGCACCTTCTGCCTGAACCGCCTTGATCAGGCGCGGCAGATTGTCGCCGACCTTGCCCGCACCGAAGCGCGCGATCAGGGTCAGCCGGCCCGCTTCATTCTGCGGGTTCAGCTTCTCCATCAGCACTTTCAGATCGTCCTCGGTCGTGGTCGGGCCGCATTTCAGACCGATCGGGTTCTGCACCCCTCGGCAGAATTCGACATGCGCACCATCGGGCTGCCGCGTACGGTCGCCGATCCAGATCATATGGCCGGAACCTGCAATCGGCAGACCCGTCGTGGTGTCGACCCGTGCCAGCGCCTCTTCATATTCGAGAAGCAGCGCCTCATGGCTGGTGTAGAAATCGACCTCGCCCAGTGACGGCGCATTCTTCGCGGTGATTCCTGCCGCCCGCATGAACGCCATCGCATCGCTGATTCGCCCGGCGATATCGCGGTAACGCTCCGCTTCCGGGCCGCCAACGAAATCGGCGATCCAGCTTTGCACGCGATGCATATCCGCGAAGCCACCAGTGCTGAACGCCCGCAGCAGGTTCAGCGATGCGGCCGCCTGCGTGTACGCCGCCAGCATCCGCTGCGGATCGGGGATCCGTGCCTCGGCGGTGAAGTCGAACCCGTTGATGATGTCGCCGCGATAGGAGGGCAGTTCCACGCCATCCACCGTCTCCGTCGCAGAGCTGCGCGGCTTGGCGAACTGACCGGCCATGCGACCGACCTTGACCACCGGAAGCTGCGCGCCCCAGGTCAGCACCACGGCCATTTGCAGCATGACCTTGAACGTGTCGCGGATATTATCGGCGGAGAACTCGCCAAAGCTTTCCGCGCAATCGCCGCCTTGCAGAAGGAAGGCGCGTCCCGCAGCAACCTCGGCCAGATCCGCGCGCAGACGACGCGCCTCACCGGCGAAGACCAGTGGCGGGTATTTCGCAAGCTGCGCCTCGGCGGCATTCAGCGCCGCCTTATCGGGATAATCCGGCATCTGAACGCGCGGATAGCCGCGCCAGCCGGCCTTGTCCCAAGCGGGGGCGGCGGAAGTCGTGCGGTGTTCCTGCGTCATGGCGAGGCCCTTCTGATAAAATACAATGCGAGGTCGCTATATAATGCGCACCGGAACAAAGGGAAACCCCAGCGCTAACAGGGGTGGCCCGAAATAGATTCAATTGAACACGAGTTCATAATGATCTTTACTTTCGACACCTTGCACCGATAGGCTTTCGTTCATCAACAAGACCAACAGGGGTAATCAGAATGAAACATCTGCTTCTTGCCACCGCCACCACCGCGCTGATCGCCGGGGCCGCCGGGGCCGAGGAAGTGAAGCTCGGTCTGCATCTGGGCTTTACCGGCCCGCTGGAATCCATGGCTCCCGATATTGCCGCCGGTGCAGAGGCCGCGGCCAAGGAAGTCAGCGAATCCGGCCTTCTGCTCGACGGCTCCACGGTGACGACCTCGCGGTCGGACACCACCTGCATCGACGCAGCCGCCGGTACCGCCGCGGCTGAACGTCAGGTTGCAGAAGGCGTGCGTGCGATGGTCGGCGGCCAGTGCTCGGGCGAAACCATCGCCGCGCTGGAAAACGTGGCGATTCCGAATGGCGTCATGATGATCTCGCCCTCGGCCACCTCGCCGGCACTGACCACCATCGAGGATCAGGGTCTGTTCTTCCGCACCGCCCCGTCCGACGCGCGGCAGGGTGAGGTGATCGCACAGCTGCTGAAGGACAAGGGCATCGAATCGATTGCCATCACCTACACCAACAACGACTACGGCAAGGGTCTGGCCGACAGCATTCAGGCCGCGTTCGAGGGTATGGAAGGCAATGTCACCACCTCCGCCGCGCATGACGACGGCAAGGGCGACTACTCCGCCGAAGTCGCGGCACTGGCCGCTGCCGGTGGCGAGGCGCTGGTCGTGGCCGGTTACGTCGATCAGGGTGGCTCGGGCGTGACCCGTGGCGCACTCGACACCGGCGCGTTCGATATGTTCGTCTTCCCCGACGGCATGGTCGGTCAGGAACTGGTTGACCGCTTCGGTTCGGAAATCAACGGCTCCATCGGTATCAACCCTGCCGCCGAAGGCGACGGTCGCGACCGCTTCATGGAACTGTCGGAAGCCGGCGGTTTCGACGGCAGCGGTGCCTATTCGGGCGAGGCTTATGACGCCGCAGCCCTGATCCTGCTGTCGATGCAGGCTGCTGGCTCCTCCGATCCGGCTGCCGCCAAGGACAAGGTGATGGAAGTCGCCAACGCACCGGGCGAACAGATCCTGCCGGGTGAGCTGGCCAAGGGCCTCGAACTGCTCGCCGCTGGCACCGATATCGACTATGTCGGCGCAACTGCCGTCGAGCTGGTCGAACCGGGCGAAAGCGCGGGCTCCTACCGCGAAACCACCATCACCGATGGTGCGCTTGAGGTTGTGGGCTTCCACTGATCGGTTGGATGTGACATCAAACGGCCCGGCGCAAAATCTGCGCCGGGCTTTTTGTAACAAAAACGTAAAAACTGGTTTATGATAGGCGAGCTTGCCGCATGAACATCATCCGTGCGCAACGGGAGGTATGATGATTCAGGTCGAGAACCTGCACAAGAAGTTTGGCGGTTTTTCCGCCGTGGACGGCGCCAGCCTGACAATCGAAACCGGCTCTATCACCGGGCTGATCGGCCCGAACGGGGCCGGGAAATCAACGCTCTTCAACGTCATCGCCGGGGTCTACGCACCGACAGAGGGTCGCGTCATCATGGATGGCGAGGACATCACCGGCCTGCCCCCGCATGAGTTGTTCCACAAGGGGCTGCTGCGGACCTTCCAGCTTGCCCATGAATTCAGCACCATGACCGTGCGGGAGAACCTGATGATGGTCCCCGCGGGACAGGCGGGCGAACGGATCGTCAACACCTGGTTCGCGCGCAGCCGCATCCGCAATGAGGAAGCGGCGCTCCGCAAGAAAGCCGATGAGGTGCTGGAATTCCTGACCATCGACCACCTTGCCGACGAAAAGGCGGGCAACCTGTCGGGCGGGCAGAAGAAGCTGCTCGAACTGGGCCGGACGATGATGGTGGACGCCAAGATCGTCTTCCTGGACGAGGTCGGGGCGGGTGTGAACCGCACGCTTCTGATGACCATCGCCGACGCCATCACCCGGCTCAACAAGGAACGCGGCTATACGTTCTGCGTGATCGAGCATGACATGGATTTCATCGGCAAGCTCTGCGATCCGGTGATCGTCATGGCCGAGGGCAAGGTTCTGGCCGAAGGCTCCGCCGACAGCATCATGCAGAACGAAGCCGTGATCGAAGCCTATCTTGGCCGGGGTCTGAAGAACAAGGAGATGATCGGCGCATGAGCGACAGCGATCCCTTCAGCGGGCGCGGCAACCGCGACGCATCAATCGTGAACACCAAGGGCCGGGGCGAGATCGACGGCACGCGCCGCTCAGGCCCGGTCGGTCCAGGCCACGCGGGCGACCCGTTCCTGATCGGTGAGAATATGACTGGCGGTTATGGCAGCGGGCCGGATATTCTGCATGACTGCACCATCTCCGTCGAGCAGGGAGAAATCGCCGTGATCGTCGGCCCGAACGGGGCCGGGAAATCCACGGCGATGAAAGCCATCTTCGGGATGCTGAACCTGCGCGAAGGCTCGGTCCGACTGAACGGGCGCGACATCACGGCGCTGAACCCGCAAGACCGGGTCAAGGCCGGGATGGGCTTTGTGCCGCAGGTGAACAATATCTTCCCGTCGATGACGGTCGAGGAAAACCTCGAAATGGGCGCCTTCATCCGCGACGACGATTTCCGTCAGACGATGGAACAGGTCTATGAGTTGTTCCCCGCCGTCGCCGACAAGCGCAAGCAGGCCGCCGGGGAGCTTTCGGGCGGGCAGCGCCAGCAGGTCGCCGTCAGCCGCGCGCTGATGACGCAACCCAGCCTGCTGATGCTGGACGAACCGACGGCAGGCGTCTCTCCCATCGTGATGGACGAATTGTTCGACCGCATCATCGCCATTGCCCGTGGCGGGCTGCCGGTGCTGATGGTCGAACAGAACGCCAAGCAGGCGATGAACATCGCCGACAAGGCTTACGTTCTGGTGCAAGGCGCAAACGCCCATACTGGCACCGGCAAGGAGCTGATGGAAAATGACGAGGTGCGCCGCACCTTCCTGGGGGGCTGAGACCATGAGAACCAGCATCATCGCGGCCAGCCTGCTGGCCATCGCCCTGCCCGCCTTCGCGCAGGACGCAACCGAAGAGCTGCCGCCCGGCGGCGAAGCCCCGGTTGACGGGATCGCCCCGATCTCCGACGCGGCACCGGACGCGAACGGCGTCCCGGATGCATCATCGGTGCAACTGACCTGCACATTCGCAACCGAATGCATCGACGATGAATGTGCGGACTCGGGCTATACCGGCACGCTGACGGTTATCAGCGACGGCGCAGGCATGGCGGAGGCGGAGTGGTCCGACCCGACGGAAACCGTGGCAATGGCCGCGGTCAACAATGGCAGCACCACCCTTGCCTCGGCCACGGAAACGTCGCCCGCCAAGCAACGCCTTCTGACCCTGCTCGAAACCGGCGAGGCGCGGTTCACCACCCATCTGACCGACCCGATCATGTCGATCACCTATGCGGGGCAATGCGAATGAACCCACGTTGCATTGCCGCCCCCACAATCGCCGCCATCTGCGCTGTCCCGCCCGTCGCGGTCGCGGACGACCTGTCCTGCCGCTCCGACGAGGGCGGGCCGCAGATCATCGTTAAAGATTACGACGGCACCAACGCCGCGCTGAGCACCGGCGGGCAACGCGTGCCGCTCGAATTGCTGAACGGCGGGACCGACCCGATCTGGCAGGGCCAGACCGAAACCGGAGACTTGTTTACCCTTATGCTGAACACCCAGACCGGAAGATATGGTTTCAACA
Organism: Paracoccus sp. SCSIO 75233; assembly: GCF_027912675.1. Taxonomy (NCBI): domain Bacteria; kingdom Pseudomonadati; phylum Pseudomonadota; class Alphaproteobacteria; order Rhodobacterales; family Paracoccaceae; genus Paracoccus; species Paracoccus sp. SCSIO 75233. The sequence continues at coordinate 2,229,989 of NZ_CP115757.1, forward strand.
TCATGAACGGCAGCGGCATCGCCTCAATGGACGCCGGCACCTGCGGGAGGGTCCGCTGATGGAACTCCTCAACGCGATTGTCGTGTTTCTGAACTTCGTTTTCATCCCCGCCGCGGCCTATGGCGCGCAGCTTGCGCTCGGCGCGCTCGGGGTGACGCTGATCTATGGCATCCTGCGCTTCTCCAACTTCGCGCATGGTGACACGATGGCATTCGGCACCGCCGTGACCATCCTTGTGACATGGGCGTTCCAGTCCATCGGCCTCAGCCTCGGCCCGATCCCGGTCGCCCTTCTGGCCCTGCCCTTCGGCATCGCCGGATGCGCCATCGCCATGCTGCTGACCGACCGGGTGGTCTATCGCTTCTACCGCCGCAAGAAATCCGACCCGATCATCCTCGTCATGGCCTCTGTCGGGGTCATGTTCATCATGAACGGCATCACCCGCCTGCTGATCGGCGTCGATGAAATCCGCTTCGCGGACGGCGCGCGCTTCGTCATCGACGTGCGCAGCTTCCGCGAAATGACCGGGCTGTCAGAGGGCCTCGCCCTGCGCACCACCCAGGTCATCACGCTGATCGTCGCCGTGCTGGTCGTCTGGGCGCTGTTCTGGTTCCTGAACAAGACCCGGTCGGGCAAGGCCATGCGCGCCTATTCGGATAACGAGGATCTGGCGCTGCTGTCCGGCATCGACCCGGAGCGGGTCGTGCGCATGACATGGCTGATCGCCGCGGCACTCGCCACCATTGCAGGCACCATGTACGGGCTGGACAAGGCGTTCAAGCCGTTCAACTACTTCCAGCTTTTGCTGCCGATCTTCGCCTCCGCCATCGTGGGCGGGCTGGGCAGCCCGATTGGCGCCATCGCCGGCGGCTTCATCGTCGCCTTCTCAGAGGTCGCAGTGACCTATCCGTGGAAACGCGTGGTCGAGTATCTGGGCTTCGACACCGGCGATGCCATGCTGCAACTGCTGTCGACCGAATATAAATTCGCCGTCAGCTTCATCATTCTGATCGTCGTCCTGCTGTTCCGGCCAACCGGCCTGTTCCGCGGCAAATCGGTGTAAGGGGGACCTATCATGGCAACGACACGTCAAGCCGAAGCCACCAGCCCCTGGCGCGCACCGGCGATCTTCGCAATCCTCGTGGTGCTGTTCGTGCTGGAGGGGACAACCAGCAACGCGCTGTTTACCGGCTCATGGAACACCTCGCTCTCCATGCTGAATATGGGGCTGATTTCTGCCGTCATGGCGCTCGGGCTGAATATGCAATGGGGCTATGCGGGGCTGTTCAACTCCGGCGTCGTCGGCTTCATCGCCATCGGTGGCCTCGCCCCGGTGCTGATCTCCGTCGCGCCGGTCGAAGGGGCATGGGCAGCGGGCGGCCTGCGGGTGATGTTCGCCCTCGTCGTGGGTTTCGGAACCCTCGTGCTGACCGCAATCACCTGGCAACGTGCGCCGAAAGCCATCCGCGCACCGGCCATCATCGCGCTGCTGATCGTGGGCTTCTTCGCCTATCGCTTCCTGTTCGACCCGGCGGTCGACGCGATCGAGGCCAATCAGGCGGCGCAGTTCGGCAATCTCGGCGGCCTCGGCCTGCCGGTGCTGTTGTCCTGGCCGGTCGGCGGCCTGTTCGCCGCCGCCGCCGCATGGGGCGTGGGCAAGGTCGCGCTCGGGCTGCGCTCCGACTATCTCGCCATCGCCACGCTTGGTATTGGGGAGATCATCGTCGCCGTCCTGAAGAACGAGGAGTGGCTGGCGCGCGGCGTCAAGAACGTCACCGGCATCCCGCGTCCCGTCCCGTATGAGATCAACCTTCAGCAGGACCCCGATTTCGTTCAGCGCGCCGCAGACTGGGGCATGTCCTCGGCGGAGCTGTCGGGGATCTGGGTGAAGCTGCACTACTCCGCGCTCTTCGCCGCCGTGCTGCTCCTGATGATCCTGCTGGCGGAACTTTCGCTGAAATCGCCCTGGGGCCGCATGATGCGCGCCATCCGCGACAATGAAACCGCGGCAGAGGCTATGGGCAAGGATGTCACCGGCCGTCATTTGCAGGTCTTCGTCATCGGCTGCGCCGTGATCGGTGTGGCCGGGGCGATGATGATCACCCATGACGGGCTGATGGCCCCGACCCAGTATAACCCGCTGCGCTACACCTTCCTGATCTGGGTGATGGTGATTGTGGGTGGTTCAGGCAATAACTGGGGCGCCGCCCTTGGCGGGATCCTGATCTGGTTCCTGTGGATCAAGGCGGAAAGCTGGGGGCCGCAACTGATCAGCCTGCTGACCGCACCGCTGCCGCCGGGCGAGGTGAAATCACATCTGCTCGGCAGCGCCCCGCATATGCGCTTCATCGCTATGGGGTTGGTGCTGCTTCTGGTCCTGCGCTTCGCCCCACGCGGGCTGGTGCCGGAGAAGTAGGGCAACACCCGGAACCGGGGCCGGACAACCGGCCCCGTTATTTCCGGCCCAATCTGCCTGTAACGCCGAAAGCAAGGGCCGGGGATGATTGCCATCCCCGGCCCTGCTTCCATCCATCGGGACAGATAAGCTGTTGTGACAGGCTCATTTGCCGATTTCCGCAGGGCATGACGGCCCTGCGGACCAACGGCCCTCAGCCTGCCAGGTCAGCAGTTCCGCGCAAAAACCGAAGACGACCACAGCCGCCCATTGGCATCACGCGCCACCGCCGCACCGCCCTGCTTGTAACGGCGGTTCATCATGTTCTTCCGGTGACCCGGCGATTCAGTCCACAATTGCAGCGCCATCGGAATATTCGGCGTGTTCCCGACATTCTCCGAAATCTGACAATAGCGCCCGCACGCGGCATACACACGCTGTCCCGCTGAACTGCCGCCCGCGCCGGTGTGGCCAAGCGATTGCGTCTTTGCCATGTAACAGGCCTGCACCTGCGCCGCGCGATCCAGCGTGGCAACGCGCTGAACCGGTGCCAGCCCGGCTGCCTGCCGCTTGGCATTGACCCCGGCGAAAACCGCATTCCCCTCTGCCGGCAAAAGCTGACAGCTTTCAGGAATATCCATCGCCCCGGCCGCCCCGCCGCCGCCGCTGAGTGTCCCGACCGGAAGCGTCACAACACAGCCCGCCAGAGCGGTTAAAGCCGCCGTCGCGGCAATCGTCTTCATAATTTTCATTCAAGTATCCTTAGGTTGCGGGCTGCGATCAGCCGCAATTATCTGCCATAACAACCGACCACCAATAACGGCCACCCGACTGGACGACCCCAATACCGGCATCATCGAATTTCTGATGCACGGCAATTTCTTCATCAGGCGGATGCCCCATCCACGCCGCAACCTGCGCATAAGGATCGCGCGCGCGCCCAATCAACTGCGCCGACGAACACGCGGTATATTCGACCGCACGGACCCTGTGCACCACAGACGACCCGTTTGATCCCACCACCGTCGCCCGACCCATCGTCGCCATATCACAGGCATGGGCCTGCGCCGCGAAGCCCAGGTTTTCGACAAACTTCAACGGGGAGCGGCCAAGCCTCACCCGCTCGGCATTTATCTGCTCCTGCATCTGCGCAACCAGATCGGCATCCGGCGCCGCGCAGACGGGACCAATCACCTCAACCGCAGGATCGGGCAGTGTCGGGTCGAACACCTGACCCACGGACAGCGAGGCATTGCTGTCCCCGGCAGAGGCGAACTCGTCCGGTGTGCAGCCGGCGAGCCCCAAGGCAGCGACGCCGATCAGCGCCATGAACAGTCGCGAAGGGGTGCGAATCATAATTTGCTCCCGACAGCTAGAAGTCATTGTTCCCACAGTTGATTTCACAACTGCCCGTTTTGCAATGCGTTTCCCCGGTTCTTTACATAAACTGCAACCTAAAAGTGACAGGGCCAGACGGGGCTGCGGCAGCGCCGCGCCCCTTGCCTCGCCGCGCGCCGCGCCGTAAATGCCCAAGCATGACCCAGCATCAGCGCCTCCTCATCATCGATTTCGGTTCCCAGGTCACTCAGCTTATCGCGCGCCGCCTGCGCGAGCTGGATGTGTATTGCGAGATCCACCCCTATCAGAACGTCACCGATGCCACGCTGGCGGAGATTGCGCCGAAAGCCGTGATCCTCTCGGGCGGGCCGGACAGCGTGACCCGCGAAGGCAGCCCGCGCGCGCCGGATGCGCTGTGGTCGATGGGCGTGCCGGTCTTCGGCATCTGTTATGGCCAGCAGGTAATGATGACCCAGCTTGGCGGTCGGGTCGAGGCGGGCCACCACGCCGAATATGGCCGCGCCTTCGTGACCCCCGCACCAGGCCATAGAAAGGACGGCATCTTCGCCGGCCTCTCCGACCGCGAACAGGTCTGGATGAGCCACGGCGACCGCGTCACCGAACTCGCCCCGGGGTTCGAGGTGATCGGCACCTCGCCCAATGCGCCTTTCGCCATCACCGCCGACGAATCGCGCAGCTTCTTCGCCGTGCAGTTCCACCCGGAGGTCCATCACACCCCGAACGGCAAAACCATGCTGGAGAATTTCATCCGCATGGCAGGCTTCACCGGCGACTGGACCATGGCCGCTTACCGGGATGAGGCGATCCGCAAGATCCGCGAACAGGTCGGCGACAAACGCGTCATTTGCGGGCTGTCGGGCGGCGTCGACAGCTCAGTCGCCGCCGTGCTGATCCACGAGGCGATCGGCGACCAGCTCACCTGCGTCTTCGTCGATCACGGGCTGCTCAGGCAGAACGAGGCCGAGGAAGTCGTGACCATGTTCCGCGACAACTACAACATCCCGCTGATCCACGCCGACGAATCCGATCTGTTCATCGGCGCGCTCGAAGGCGTCTCCGACCCTGAGGTCAAGCGCAAGACCATCGGCAAGCTGTTCATCGACGTCTTCCAGAAATACGCCAACGGGATCGACGGCGCAGAATTCCTCGCCCAGGGCACGCTCTACCCCGATGTCATCGAAAGCGTGTCCTTCTCGGGCGGCCCCTCGGTCACCATCAAGTCGCACCATAATGTCGGCGGCCTGCCGGAGAAGATGGGCCTGAAACTGGTCGAACCCCTCCGCGAGCTGTTCAAGGACGAGGTCCGGGCACTGGGCCGCGAACTCGGCCTCCCCGACAGCTTCATCGGCCGTCACCCCTTCCCCGGCCCCGGCCTCGCCATCCGCTGCCCCGGCGAGATCACCCGTGAGAAACTGGAAATCCTGCGCAAGGCCGACGCCGTCTATATCGACCAGATCCGCAAGCACGGGCTCTATGACGAAATCTGGCAGGCCTTCGTCGCCATCCTGCCGGTCCGCACCGTTGGCGTCATGGGTGACGGGCGCACCTATGATTACGCCTGCGCCCTGCGCGCGGTCACCAGCGTGGACGGCATGACTGCGGATTACTACCCGTTCAGCCACGATTTCCTGGGCGAGACCGCCACCCGCATCATCAACGAGGTGAAGGGCATAAACCGGGTCACCTACGACATCACCTCAAAACCCCCCGGCACAATCGAATGGGAATAGGGCGGCTGGCACGCCGCCCCAGCCCGTGATCTCAGCCCTTGCCGTCTGGCTCAAGGAACCCCTCGCGGGCGAATTCCGGATCGGGATAGTTGTAGAAACCCGCGCCTGAGCCGATGCCGAGCTTGCCCTTGTCGATGAACTCGGTCTTGACGAATTCCGCCTGTTCCTTAGCGGTCGGATCGCCCATCTCCGCCAGCCCCTCCAACAGGTGATAGGCGACCTGCATCCCGACCTTGTCCAGCATCTCGATCGGGCCGGTCCCGCCCATGCAGATACGCCAGACCCGGTCGACATCCTGATGACTGCCGACACCGGTCCGTACCAGCTCGATTGCCGCACGCATGAACGGGATCAGAAGCGAGTTGAGGATATAGCCCGGCTGTTCCTTCTCGATCTGGATCGGCACCAACCCGATTTCGCGCGCAAATTCGGAAACCGTCTCGCGCATCGCGGGATCGGTCTGCGGCGTCAGCATCACCTCACCGATATTCGCCTCCCACACTTTCACGCAGAAATGCAGCGTCAGGAATTTCTTCGGACGGTCCACGAAATCCAGCATCATGCTGGGCAGAAGCGATGAAGTATTGGTGCAGAAAATCGTCTTTTCGGGCGCAAGGCGCGAAGCATTCTGCCAGAACTCCTGCTTGATCTTCAGGTTCTCCGGCACCTGCTCGATGACAAGATCGGCATCGGCAAGCGCCGCCTCCAGATCCGTGGTCCGGGTGATCCGGGCCATTGCCGCCTCGACCTCTTCGCGGCTCGCACCACGCTCTTTTACGAACTCATCCCCATAGGACGAAAAAAATGTCTCGCTGCGTTTCAATCCTTCCTCAAACGCATCGTAGACAACGACAGTTTTGCCATGCCACGCCGCCTGCCAGGCAACCTGCGATCCCATGACACCTGCGCCAGCCACAACAAGGCTTTCAACGACACTCATGCTTATCTCCTCTGGATGAGCGGATGTTCCGAATATCCTAAAAACAGTACCTGACAACTTAACTACAAAAGCCAGCGAACTGTCTACCGCGCGCGCCGCCGAATGCGCCGGCCATGCCGCATCGGGCAAAGGCGTCGGCCAATCGGGACACGGGCATCGCGTCGAAACAAAGCCACGCAAATCCGTCGCGGCATTTCAGCGTCGCACCCGGATCCGCGCCGCGATCCGTGTACCATCTGTGTACAGCCTGTGTACGCCCTGTGTACGCGCTGTGCCCCGCCAAACCCAGCAATCACTGGCCCGCCCCGCCGCCACCCCGCAATCCTCAGGAATGCAACGCCCGATCCTGTTGCCTGCCGGATTTTGCGATAAGCTAAGACAAGCAAAACGGAGGACAACATGATCCGCATCGGCATCGGCGGCTGGAACTTCCCGGAATGGCGCGGCGGCGTGTTCTACCCTGAAGGCCTGCCCCAGAAACGCGAGCTGGAATTTGCCAGTAACGCGCTTTCCAGCATCGAGATCAACGCCACCTATTATCGCGGCCAGAAACCCGAGACCTTCGCCAAATGGCGCGCCGAAGCCCCTGACGATTTCGTCTTTGCGCTGAAGGCCAGCCGCTTCGCCACCAACCGCAAAATACTGGCCGATGCCGGGGACTCCGTCCAGCGTTTCCTGACCTCTGGCATCACCGAACTCGGCCCGAAGCTGGGTCCGATCAACTGGCAATTCGCGGAAACCAAGCAGTTCGACGCAGATGATTTCGCAGCCTTCCTCGCCCTGCTCCCGGACGCGCAAGACGGCCTGCCCCTTCGTCACGCCATCGAGGCGCGTCACCCCAGCTTCGCCGCCCCCGAAGCCGCCGTTCTCTGCCGCGCGCGCAATATCGCGCTGATCCGCTCCGGCGACAGCAAGTTCCCCGATATCGACGTTGAAACAGCGGATTTCGCCTATCTGCGCATCATGGGCACGACCGATATCGAGAACGGATATGACCAGCAGGGGCTGGACCATTGGGCGGCGGAGGCGCGGCGCATGGCCGCCAATCGCGACCTTTACCTCTATGTCATCTCAGGGCAGAAACACCGCAATCCGGCCTGTGCCCTTGCCCTGATCGAAAGGCTCACATGACCTGCTCCTGCGGCCAGAATCACGCCCCGTCCGCCTCCCTCAACCGCCCAGCACCCGCCCCCGGCCAGATCGCCCTCAGCGGCAGGCTGATCTGTGTTGACAGCAGTCAACTTCTGATCGTTCTGTCCCATCTTTCCGACCACATCGCCGCCAGCCGGGCAGAGCCGGGATGCCTGTTCTTCGACATCGCCCAGACCGACGACCCGCTGATCTGGCAGGTGGAGGAACTCTACGAAGACGAAGCCGCGCTGAAGGCCCATAAAGCCCGCACCGCCGCCAGCATCTGGGCCGAGAAAACCGCCGCCCTCACCCGCGATATTCACCGCATCGACGGCTAACCGACCAGCTTGCAGATCCGCGCCACCGCGGCCGCATAGCCGTCCACGCCCAGCCCGGCAATCACCGCATCGGCGCGCTTGCTGACATAAGAAACATGCCGGAACGCCTCGCGTTTATGGACCTGGCTGATATGCACCTCGATCACCGGACCCGCAAACGTGTTCAGCGCATCGAGCACCGCCACGGAGGTATGCGTCAGCGCCCCCGGATTAATCACGATCCCGACCGCATTTTCCCGCGCCTCATGAATCCAGTCGATCAGCTGACCTTCCCAGTTCGACTGCTTCTGCACGACATCGAACCCGTCTGCACAGGCCGCGCGCGCCAGCGCTTCGACATCGGCCAACGTCTCATGGCCATAAATCTCCGGCTCCCGCTGCCCCAGCAGATTCAGGTTCGGACCGTTCAGAAGTAAAACACTTTTCATTCAACTCTCCTTCGCAGCACCAACCCGACTGTCAGCCATCGCCGCCAGACTGACAAGCGCCCTTCACCCTGGCCCAAATATCCCGGGGGTAAGCGCCGCCTCGGCGCGAGGGGGCAGCGCCCCTGCCCCGTTTCAGCGACCCTGACGCCGGGCCATGAAGGCCAGCTTTTCGAACAGGGCCACGTCCTGCTCGTTCTTCAGCAGGGCCCCGTGCAGCTTCGGCAGCATCTCCCCCGGCTCTTTCTTCAGATCCTCCGGCCCGAGATCTTCGGCAAGGATAAGTTTAAGCCAGTCCAGCAACTCGGAGGTCGAAGGTTTCTTCTTCAGCCCCGGCACCTCGCGGATCTCGAAGAACTGGCTCAGCGCGGCATCCAGCAGGCGCGGCTTCAGACCGGGGTAATGCACCTCCACGATCTCTTTCAGCGTCTCCGAATCCGGGAAGCGGATATAGTGGAAAAAGCACCGCCGCAGGAATGCGTCGGGCAGTTCCTTTTCGTTGTTGGAGGTGATGATGACCACCGGGCGATGCGCGGCCTCTACGGTTTCTCCGGTCTCGTAGACATGAAATTCCATCCGGTCGAGTTCCTGCAGCAGGTCATTCGGAAACTCGATATCCGCCTTGTCGATCTCGTCGATCAGCAGCACAACCTTCCCCGGAGCTTCAAAGGCCTGCCACAGCTTGCCCTTGCGGATGTAATTGGCCACGTCATGCACCCGGGCATCACCAAGCTGGCTGTCGCGCAACCGGCTGACCGCGTCGTATTCATACAGGCCTTGCTGCGCCTTGGTGGTTGATTTCACGTTCCATTCGATGATCGGCAATTCCAGCGAGGCGGCGACCTGACGGGCGAGCTCGGTCTTGCCGGTGCCGGGTTCGCCCTTGACCAGAAGCGGACGCTCCAGCGTGACCGCGGCATTGACCGCAATGGCCAGTTCCGGCGGCGCGACATAGCTGGCAGTGGAGGCGAATTGCATGGCGGACCCTCTCTTTCGCGCGCGACCCTATCCGGCCCCCGCCCGCGCGGCAAGCTCGCGATGATGTGAGCTTTGGCGTCGGGGGTAGTGACATCGTCATCCGCATCCATTATGGGAGGCCCGAGGATCCGGGGGGACCAACACCCGACCTGTCGGAGGACGCATGAAACCGCAGATTTTCCTGCCAGATGATTACCGCCCTGCCGATGACGAGCCGTTTATGAACGATCGTCAGCTGGAGTATTTTCGTCGAAAGCTGGAGACATGGAAGGCCGAGCTGATCGAGCAGTCAGCCGAGACGCTGGAGGGTTTGCAGCAAAGCGCGCGCAACGTCCCCGATCTCGCCGACCGCGCCTCGGAAGAAACCGACCGCGCGCTTGAACTGCGCACCCGCGACCGTCAGCGCAAGCTGGTCGGCAAGATCGACGCCGCACTGCGCCGGATCGCAGAAGGCGAATACGGCTATTGCGAGGTCACCGGAGAGCCGATCAGCCTCAGACGGCTGGACGCACGTCCGATTGCAACCATGACCGTCGCCGCGCAGGAAAAGCACGAACGCCGCGAGCGTGTGCATCGCGACGACTGAGGCGAGACTGACACTGCTGTAAACCCGGAATGAGCTATCTGAAAAACAGGGACGTCACGGTGATCGGCGCAGGTGTCGCCGGTCTCAGCGTGGCGCTCGCCATGACCCGGCGCGGCGCGAATGTGACTGTGCTGGAGAAGGCGGGGGCGTTCCGCGAGGTCGGGGCCGGTCTGCAAATCTCGCCGAATGCCGGGCGTGTGCTTGAGGCGCTTGGCCTGACGGAGGCGCTTAACCGGGTTGCGGTCCGCTCGGAAGGGGTGTTGCTCCATAACCAGAACGGACATCGCGTGGCTTCCTTGCCGCTCGCAGCGCGCAGGCCGGATCAGAATTTCCGTTTCATCCATCGGGCCCGTCTGGTCGAGCTGCTGGAGCATGCCGCGCGTGATGCTGGCGTCCGGATCACGCTGGATCACGAAGTAACCGAGCTGCCGGATGTCCCCCTGCTGATCGGCGCGGACGGTTTGCACAGCCGGGTGCGTACGGTTCTCAACGGCGCGGCAAAACCCTTCTTCACCGGCCAGACCGCATGGCGCGCGCTGATTGCAGATGACCGGCCCGATGCCTTTGCCCGTGTCTATATGGGGCCGGGGCAGCATCTGGTCAGCTACCGGCTGGGCGACGGGTTGCGCAATATCGTCGCCGTCAGGGAGCAGACGGCATGGGCGGACGAAGGCTGGGCGCATGAGGACGATCCCGACAATCTGCGTGCCGCATTCGCCAGCTTTGGCGGGCCGGTGCCGGATTGGCTGGCGCGCGTCGAAAGCACCGGCATCTGGGGTCTGTTCCGCCATGAGGTCGCGCCGGTCTGGCAGGACGGACAGCGCGTCATTCTGGGCGACGCAGCGCACCCGACCCTGCCCTTCATGGCGCAAGGCGCGGTCATGGCGATCGAGGATGCGTGGGTACTGACCGAATGCCTCGACCGGATCGGCGATCAGGGCGCGGCATTGCAGCGGTATCAGGCGCTGCGCGTGCCCCGCGTGCGCCGGATTGTCGAGGCCGCGAATGGCAATGCCCGCAACTACCATCTGCGCGGCCCGGCAAGGCTGGCCGGCCATCTTGGGCTGCGGACCATTTCCCGTCTTGCACCGGGGGCGCTGATGGCGCGGTTCGACTGGATCTATGATTACGATCCGCTGGCCGAGCGCCCCTGAACAGTCTCAGACCGCGTCTTCAACGGCAGCGACGATGCTGTCCACCACGTCACGCAGCATGACCTCATCTTCGGCCTCGGCCATCACCCGGATCAGCGGTTCGGTCCCGGATTTGCGGATCAGCACCCGTCCCGTCCCGTTCAGCCGCGCCTCGCCTGCCGAGATCGCCGCCTGCACCTTCTCCACCGACAGCGGGTCGGAGCCTGCTGCGTAGCGCACATTCTTCAGAAGCTGCGGCACCGGATCGAACTGGTGAACCAGATCGGAGGCGCTGTGCCCGGTCTCGATCATCGCGGCAAGGAATTGCAGTCCGGCGATCAGCCCGTCGCCCGTGGTGGCGTAGTCGGTCATCACGATATGGCCTGACTGTTCGCCGCCGAGATTGAACCCGCCTTCGCGCATCCGTTCGACGACATAGCGGTCGCCGACCTTGGTCCGTTCCAGCCGCAGACCGCGCGCCTGAAGGAACCGCTCCAGCCCAAGGTTCGACATCACCGTCGCGACCAAGGCACCCCCAGCCAGCTTGTCCTGCTCCGCCCAGCGGGCTGCCATAAGCGCCATGAGTTGATCGCCATCCGCGACCCGGCCCTTTTCGTCAATCAGGATCACCCGGTCGGCATCGCCATCAAGGCAGATGCCCAGATCGGCGCGGTGATCCAGAACCGCCTGCGCGGCAGTCTCAGGATGGGTCGAGCCGACGCCGTCATTGATATTATGCCCGTCGGGATCGTCACCGATTGCGACCAGATCCGCACCGAGTTCGTAAAGCACATCCGGCGCAGCGCGATAAGCAGCACCGTTGGCGCTGTCGATGACCACTTTCAGCCCGTCCAGCCGCCGCCCCGCCGGGAAGGTGGTCTTGGCGTATTCGACATAGCGGCCACGCCCGTCATCGATGCGCCGCGCCCGGCCGATATTCTGCGGCTCGGCGGGGCGGACCTGACCGGACAGGATCGCTTCGATTTCCGCCTCCGCCTCGTCCGACAGCTTGAAACCGTCCGGCCCGAAGAACTTGATGCCGTTATCATGGGCCGGGTTGTGGCTGGCGGAGATCATGATCCCGATATCGGCGCGCATGGAACGGGTCAGATACCCGACCGCAGGCGTCGGCACGGGCCCAAGCAGCAGCACGTTCATCCCGGTCGAGGTCAGCCCTGCGGTCAGCGCGTTCTCCAGCATATAGCCCGACAGCCGCGTGTCCTTCCCGATCACCACACGGTGACCATTGCGCCCGTCCCGACGGAAATACCGCCCCGCTGCGGCCCCCAGCCTAAGCGCCATATCCGCCGTCATCGGCTCCGTATTGGCCCGGCCCCGAACCCCGTCCGTGCCGAAAATCTTGCGTGTCATTGCGTCCTCGTCTCCGTTACGGCCTGCCAGAGCGCAAATGCCTGCGCCGTGGCGGCCACGTCATGTACCCTGTGGAACTGTATACCCTGTGCCACCGCTGCCAGCGTCACCGCGAGCGAGCCGGGCAACCGCGCCGTCGCATCGGGCTGGCGCGCAACTTTTCCGATAAATGTCTTTCGAGATACGCCTATAAGGATAGCACATCCAAGCGTGTGAAACAGCCCGATGCGGCGCAGTATGGCAAGATTATGGTCAAGCGTCTTGCCGAAGCCGACGCCCGGATCGATGAGGATACGCCCCCGGCCAATCCCTGCCGCCTCTGCCCGCGCAATCCGCGCGGCAAGCGCGTCATAGACATCCAGCAGCACATCGTCATAGCGCGGATCGTCCTGCATCGTCTCCGGCACGCCCTGTGCGTGCATCAGACAGACCGGCAGACCCGATGCGGCGACAGTGGCACCCATGCCGGGATCGAAGTCGAAGCCGGAGACATCGTTGATCATTTGCGCCCCGGCGGAAATCGCGTCCTGTGCGACCCTCGCCTTGCGGGTATCGACCGACACCGGCACCGATCCACGCAGCGCGGAGATCACCGGCCGCACCCGCGCGATTTCGTCGTCCTCGCTGACGAATGCCGCACCGGGCCGTGTCGATTCGCCGCCAATGTCGAGGATCTCTGCCCCCTCCCCAATCAGCTTCCGCCCCTGCTCGACGCCGTCATAGGCGCCGCCATCAGAAAAACTGTCCGGGGTGACATTGACGATCCCCATGATGCGCGGACGCCCCGGCCCCAGACCGCAAATCGGATCGCGCGGCGTGGTCAGGCGGTCGATGACATCCTGCGGCGCGGCGTTTGCGGGCAGGATCTCCGGCGGCTCAACGCGGCTCAGCCGCTCCACCCGCGAAAAACGCAGCCAGCCCCCGGCGAGCGGGAAAACCCCGCCCTCTTCCGGTATTGCCCGCCAGTAATCGGTCATGAACCAACCCGGCGCAAAGGAATATCAGTGGCAAGATCGGGCATCGCCGTGCCCTCCGGCAAAGCCAGATCGAGGCGCTGCGCCTTCATCTTCTCCGCCAGCCAGACCGCAAGCGCCAGCGGGTCGGCCTCCATCCCGGCAATGTCGGCGGTCATCCGGGCGGGTGCCCAGACGATCGGACGCGCCTCCTTGACGGCCCAGTCCAGCTCCGCCCGGTTATCCGCGACGTCGAGACCCAACCGCCCGCCAAGCGCCCACGCCGCCTGATCGAGGGCAAGAAGCGCGATGCGCCGCTCATTTCCGCCTGCCGGAACGGCCAGCCCCGGCGCATCCGGCGTCAGTACCACGGCCCCGGACGGGCGCTGCGTTTCCGCCGCGTGGAACAGGATTACGGGCGCGAAGGCGACGCCATCTGCATCGACACGCCCGCGCCGCCGCACCAGCGTGACCCCAAGCGCCCCCGGCACCCGGTCCAGCTTCTCCAGCGTGACATGCACCCGTCCGGCGCGCGGATGCGCCAGAATTTCGGCCGCGATTTTCTCTGCCAGCGTTTCCAACAGATTGAACCGCTCATCCGCGAGGCCTGTCGCAATGGCCTCGGTCAGCACGTCATAGGACAGGATGCGATCCACATCATCCGCGACGCCGATCACCGGGTCGGCCAGATCAACCGTCAGGTTAAAGCGCAGACGCTGCCTGCGGCCACGCTCGGACTGGAACGCGCCGATTTCGGCCTCGATAACGTGATCGCGCAGGTGAATCTGATCGGGTTCTTCCATATCCACCAGATTTCAAAGAAAAGGCCCCGCCGCAAGAGGCAGGGCCGGTTCCTAAATCGCTTCCGGTCGTATCGCGCAATCAGTTCGACGCGACGCGGCGGCCATTGCGATAAAAGATGTGGCTGCCGATCTTCGTCGTCCGGGTGAAACGGCGCGACCAGGACGGGCGAACCGCCGTGGTGTGGAAATAGGTGGCGCCATCGGTCAGGTCGCGCGGCGCGCCGGAAAGCGCTTCGGTCGCGATCTGGCGAGCGCGCGCAGCGGCCTTGGCATTCGACATGCGGCGACCCTTCTTGTAGCTGAACTGGCCACGCTGATAGATGACCCCGCAGACGGAGCCCGGGAACGCCCGGCTGTCGACGCGGTTCAGGATCACTTCCGCAACCGCCTGCTGGCCGGCACGGCCTTCGCCACGGGCTTCGAAATACAGCGCCTCCGTCAGGCAGGCGAGCGAATCTGCGCCGCCATAGCGTGCCTGGGTCAGCGTCTCGGGACCACGAGCGGGATCGGCAGCAGCAATCGGGGCGGTCACGGGCAGAGCGAGCGAGGCGCTCAGAATGAGCGCGGAGATCTTGCGGGTCAGCGTCGTCATGAAATTGGCAGTCCTGTTAGTTTCCGAATACCCGACCGAGCAGAGGCCGGTGGATTGACGCGAAAACTACACAGATCGGATCAGTTCAGGCTACGGTGTTGGCCGCCCGGTTCGCTGGAAGGCCGAGTTAGGCCGTATTTGGGCAAGAACCTGCCGACCGCAAAACCAACATTTGGCAAGATCGCGCCATTTTGCAATCGCAGAAAACCTACAAATGCCCCATAATCGACCCGAATCAGGATATTTTAGCCTGCCGTCCCCGAATCGATTCCTGCGCCGCAGCAAGACGTGCCACGGGCACACGGAAGGGCGAGCAGGATATATAGTCGAGCCCGGCCCGGTGACAGAACGCGATGGATTGCGGGTTGCCGCCATGCTCCCCACAGACGGAAATCGTGATCTCCGGCTCGACATCGCGGGCGCGCTTGGCCCCGGTCAGCAGCAATTCCCCGACGCCATCCTCGTCCAGAATATGGAACGGGTCTTCGTCATAGACGCCTTGCTGCACATATTTCCCCATGAACCGACCGGCATCGTCGCGCGACAAGCCATAGGTCATCTGCGTCAGGTCGTTCGTCCCGAAGGACAGAAATGCAGAGTGTCGCGCAATATCCCCCGCCCGCAGCGCCGCGCGCGGCGTTTCGACCATCACGCCGAGCCGGTAGGTGAAATCCTGCCCGGTTTCATTGCGCACCGCAGCGGCCACGGCATCGACGCGGTTCTTGACGATCTCCACCTCGCGACGTGCGCTGACCAGCGGGATCATGATTTCCGGCACCACGGCTTCGCCGGTGCTGGCCGTCGCAATCGCCGCCTCGAAAATTGCACGGGCCTGCATGTCGTAGATTTCCGGCACGGTCAGGCCAAGGCGCACGCCGCGCATTCCCAGCATCGGGTTGAATTCCGAAAGCGCCTCGATCCGGCGGGTGACGTTCGACAGCGGCAGATCCAGCGACTCGGCCAGTTCGCGGATGCCGTCGCGATCCTGCGGCAAAAACTCATGCAAGGGCGGGTCGAACAGCCGGATCGTGACCGGCAGCCCGGCCATGATGCGGAACAGCTCGGCAAAGTCCTGACGCTGGATCGGCAGCAACCGGGCGAGTGCGACGCGCCGGTCCTCCGGGCTGTCGGCGAAGATCATCTCCCGCATGATCGGCAGGCGCATCTCGTCGAAGAACATATGCTCCGTCCGGCACAGCCCGATGCCCTCGGCGCTGAACATCCGCGCGGTACGGGCGTCCTCCGGCGTGTCGGCGTTGGCGCGCACGCCCAGATCACGCTCGGCATCGGCCCAGTCGAGCAGCTTGTTGAAGCTGTCATCAAGCGCCGGTTCCAGCATTTCAGGCGCACCGGCCAACACCTCGCCCGACGTGCCGTCGATGGTGATTTCCTCGCCTTCCTTGAAGCTGCGCCCGTCAACGCGCAGCATTCTGGCGCGGGCGTCGATGCGAATGCCGCTTGCCCCCACGATGCAGGGCAGGCCGAGGCCGCGGGCGATAACCGCCGCGTGGCTGGTCATCCCGCCACGTTCGGTCAGCACGGCGACGGCGGCGTGCATGCCGCGAATATCCTCCGGCGCGGTTTCCCGGCGGACCAGAACGCAGGCCTCGCCACGCGCGGCGGATGCCTGCGCCGCCGTGGCCGAAAACACCAGCTTTCCGGTCGCAGCACCGGGGCTGGCGTCGATGCCTTTGGCGATAATGTCGCGTGTCGCACGGGGATCGACCTGATAATGCATCAGCTCGGAAAGCGCGCGCGGTTCGACCCGCATCACGGCCTCCTGCGCCGGGATCACCCCGTCCTCCGCCAGCGAGACCGCAATCCGCACTGCCGCGCGCGAAGATCGCTGCACCCTGACCGCGTCGATGATCGCAAGCTCACCGTCAGAGATCACGAACTCGATCATCATCTCTTCGCGCAGCTTTTCCCGTGCCTTCCGCCCGTGCGAAACAAGCGCCGCGAACACATCCGGGGCAAGCTCCTCCAGCGACGGACCGCGTTCGTCACGGGTCAGATACAGCGTCTCGCCCCCCTGCCCGCGTGTGGTGCCGTGGGTCTGTCCGCGAAACCGCCCGGTGATCCGCGCCGTTCCCGATACGCTGTCAACGAACTGAATGGTGCCGGACCCGGTAATTCCCGGACCGACCGCAAGCGCCATCTGCTGAACCACCAGACCGAGCGGCGCATTCTCCGGCGCGCCCTTGGCCTGCCGCAGCATCCGTGCCGTCGGCGCATCCCATGACCGCGCCATAGAGCGCAGCACCTCGGTCAACTGGCGCACGGGATCCTGCGGGAATTCCTCGTCCATCTCGGCGCGATAGGCCGACAGCACCCGCGTCAGCGCACCATCGCCGCTTTCGGAGAACATATCCGGGTCCAGCCGGGCGACATTGATCGCGTAGGATTGCACGAAGGCCAGATAGATCGCATCCGCCGCATCCTTGCCGTGGCTTTCCGCCAGCCGCTGATATTTCTCATCATTGATGCCGACATTCAGCACCGTTCCTGGTCCGCCCCATTCGGGATTGACCGCCGAGGGCCGGACGCTGACCAGACCGGAGCCGTTGGCAAACAACGCGCTCAGCGCCTGTGCCTCGGGCCGCGCACCCTGAGCCATCGCCCGCACCGCCTTCGCCGCAATAGCGAAAGAGCGTGGAACCGGCAGGTCCATCCGCACCAAACGCTGCAGGCATTTCGCCCGCCAGCCATGCACATCCGCGCCGACCGCGGCACAGGCTGCGATTTCCACAATGTCGGAAGGATCAAAAACACGAGTCATCTTGACGGGTACATTAGCCACGGCGCGGCTTATGCTGCAAGTGCGAGATAAGCTTGTCTGCCGGTGAAATGCGCCGATAATGCCGCCGAGATAGCAAGGAGACCGATATGAAGCTGACAGAACTGGCACATGGCGGCGGATGCGGATGCAAACTCGGACCCGCTGTGCTGCGCGATTTGCTGGCGGATCAGCCCGTGGCGCAGATGTTTCCGCAGCTTCTGGTCGGCAATGCCGAATCGGATGACGCCGCAGTCTGGCAGATCGACGACAAGACCTGCGTCATAGCGACGACCGATTTTTTCATGCCGATGGTCGATAATGCCCGCGACTTTGGCCGGATCGCCGCGACCAATGCGATTTCGGATATCTACGCAATGGGCGGCCGCCCGATCATGGCGCTGGCCATTCTGGGGATGCCGATCAATGTGATGGCCCCCGCGACGATCCGCGACATCCTTGCTGGCGGGGCGGATATCTGCGCCGAAGCCGGGATACCTGTCGCCGGGGGGCATTCCATCGATGCGCCGGAGCCGATTTACGGCCTCGCCGTGATCGGGATCTGCGCGCCGGAGGATGTTCGCAGGAATGGCGGCGCCGAGGCCGGGGACAAGCTGATCCTGACCAAGCCTGTTGGCGTCGGCATCTATTCCAACGCGATCAAGAAAGGCACTGCGACCGAGGCCGATATTGCCGAGATGGTGGAAAGCTGCACGACGCTGAACCGGATCGGTCAGGATCTGGCGCAGATGCCGGGGGTTCATGCGATCACCGATGTCACCGGCTTCGGCATTCTCGGGCATGGGCTGGAGATGGCGCGCGGCGCAGGCTGCGCCCTGCGGATCGAGCGGGCAGTGATCCCGCTGCTGAACCGCGCCGCCGAGCTGGCAGAAAGCGGTCACGGCACCGGCGCCAGCGGTCGGAACTGGAACGCTGTGCATGACGCCGTGACGCTTCCGGCGGACCTCACCGATGCCCAGCAAACGATCCTGACCGACCCACAGACCTCTGGCGGGTTGCTGGTCGCGGTCGCGCCGGACGAAGCGGACGGGGTGCTTGCAACAATCCGCGAGCGCCATCCCAAGGCCGCCATCATCGGTCAGGCCGTCGAAGGTGCCGGAATAACGGTCGTATAGAAATTCGCCGGGCGGCGCTGTCGCCGCCCGCGCCGCTCAGGCCAGTCCGCGCCCTTTCAGCAGCGGGCCGACACCCGGCATCCGTTCGCGGAACGCCATCCACAGCTCATCGGCTTGCGCGGACCCACCCCGCGAAAGGATCGTCTGCTCCAGCCGTTTCGCGGTCTCCGGGTCGAAGATATCCCCCGCCTCGACAAAGGCATCGAAAGCATCGGCATCCATCACCTCTGACCAAAGGTAAGAATAATAGCCTGACGAATAGCCGTCGCCGGAGAACACATGCCCGAAATGTGGCGAGGCATGGCGCATCGGGATCGCTGCGGGCGCGTCCAGCCCGGCGAGTATCTCCGCCTGCCGCGCCATCACGTCCGTTGCAGGCGCACCACGATGCAGCGCCAGATCGACGAGCGCACTTTGCAGATATTCCAGCGTCGCGAACCCCTGATCGGCATTGCCCGCTGCAATCACCCGGTCGCGCAGATCGGCTGGCATCGCAGCACCCGTCTCCGCATGGCGGGCATGGCGGTCCAGCACCTCGGGTTGTTCCAGCCAATGCTCATAAAGCTGGCTCGGCAGTTCGACGAAGTCGCGGGCGACCGATGTCCCGGAGATCGACGGCCATTTCACATCCGAAAGGATATGGTGAAGCGCATGGCCGAATTCATGAAACAGCGTCCGCGCATCGTCCCATGACAGGAAGGCAGGGGCACCGGCCTCGGCGGGCGGGGTGAAATTGCAGACATTGGTCACAATCGCCCTCTGCCCTGCACCCATATTGTGCTGATAACGCAGCGCGCCGCACCACGCGCCGGAGCGTTTGGAGGGGCGGGCATAGTAATCCCCCAGCAGGATCGCCATTTCCAGCCCGTTCCGCGTCACCCGCCACGCCCGGACATCCGGCGACCAGAGCGGCGCGTCGAACGGTTCGAACTCCAGTGCAAACAGCCGGTTCGCGACATCGAAAACCGCGCCCAACATGGCATCGAGTGTCAGATAGGGTTTGACCGCCCCCTGATCGAAATCATGTTCCTGCTGGCGACGCCGCTCCGCGTAATAGCGCCAGTCCCACGGGGCGAGTTCGGCGTTGACGCCGTCTTGCTGCATCATCGCCGACAGGATCTGCGCGTCCTCATCCGTCCGCGCCTTAGCGGCGGACCAGACCTCGCTCAGCAATTCCTCGACACGCGCGGCGGTCCCCGCCATCTCCGGCTCCAGCTTGAAGGCGGCAAAATCCTCGTAACCCAGAAGCTGCGCGCGCTCATGCCGAAGGGCGAGGATTTCGGCGATGATGCCGGTGTTATCCGTCTCCGCCCCGTTCGCGCCGTCGCCAGAGCCGCGCGCGATCCAGCCGCGCCACGCCAGTTCCCGCAACTCGCGATCATCGGCATATTGCAGAAACGGCACGATCAGGGAGCGGTTGAGCGTCACCACCAGCCCGCTCCGCCCGCGCTCCTTCGCCGCTGCCCGCATCGACGACAGCAGCCAGTCTGGCAGACCGGCCAGACGCGCCTCATCCACCTGCATGACGAAATCACGCTCATCGGCCAGCACATTCTGCCCGAACTGCGTACAGAGCACCGCCAGACGTTGCCGGATCTCCGCCATCCGTTCGCGCTCCGTCCCGGTCAGCGCAGCCCCGGCGCGGCGAAAATGGCGCAGTGCCAGTTCGGTGATGCGGCGATCCTCCGGGGGCAATTGATCCGCCGAGTTCCAGACGGTTTCGACGCGGTCATAAAGCCGCTTATCCATCCCGACACGGCTGTTATACGCCGCAAGCTTCGGTGCAAATTCACGGCTCAGCGCCTCTCGCCGGTCATTCGAATCCACCCCGGTCAGCGTGTAGAAGATTGCGCAAATCCTGTTCAGCGGCTCCTCCGCCGTTTCAAGCGCGGCGACGGTGTTGGCGAAGCTGGCCGGTTCTGGATTGGCGGCAATCGCCTCCATCGAAGCTTCGGCATCCGTAAGCGCCTGATCCATTGCGGGCGCAAAATCTTCGTCGTCGATCAGGTCGAAACGCGGCAACCCGAACGTGCCGCTCCATTCTGTGAGTTCAGGGTTCATGCTGGGTCTCCTTTGCCGGAAACCTATGTCTCCGAACCGCGCGGTTCCACCCCTGAACAAACCGGACAATCCTCGCGGCGATGAATGGCGATGCGCCGCGTCTCGCCATAGAGCCCGTCGAAGATGACCATTTTACCGCGCAGCCCCTCGCCAGCCCCGGCAATATGCTTGATCGCCTCAAGCGCCATCATGGAGCCGATCACGCCGGGCAGCGGCCCGACCACCCCCGCCTCAGCACATGACGGGGCGAGACCGTCGGCGGGCGGCTCCGGGAAGAGGCAGGCGAAACAGGGCGCACCGCCAGCGGGATCGTAGGTCGTGACCTGCCCCTCCCACTGCCCGATGGCACCGGCAATCAGCGGCACACGCGCCGCGACGCAGGCCGCATTGACCGCCGCCCGGTCGGCAAAGCTGTCGCAGCCATCCAGCACGAGATCGAAATCCGCGATCAGTTCCGCATCATCCTTCCCAATCCGGCGGCGCATAGCGTGGATGTCGATATAGGGGTTGAGCGCGCGCAGCGCCTCGGCCGCCGCCAGCCCCTTGGGACGGCCATCGTCGTCCGTGCGATAGATAATCTGGCGTTGCAGGTTGGAGATGCTGACCTCATCGGGGTCGGCAATGCTTAGCCGACCCACCCCCGCAGCCGCCAAATACAGCGCCGCGGGCGCGCCAAGACCGCCTGCGCCCACAATCAGCACCGAGGCATTGCGGAGCTGCTTCTGACCCGGGCCGCCGATTTCCCGCAGGACATAATGCCGCGCGTAACGATCAAGCGCATCGGCGCTTTCCGCCGCCGAATGCGCCTCTTCGGGTGATGGAACCGGGACTGCCTGCGGATCGCCCCATTTCTCCGTCGCTTTCCGTTTTGCGCTGCGAATGATCGAGGCGTAGCCCATGACGATTGCGGAGATCACGCCGAACGCCACCCAGGCGCGCGGATCAATGCCAATCGCGGCGCGGAACTCGGACGCCGGAGCGGCCAGCAGAAACGCCAGAATGACTAGCCAGGTCAGCAGCAAAACGGCCAGCACCCGCAGTACGCCCCAACCCATAATCCACGCCACTGCCGCGACGCTGATCAGTCCGAGGGGCAGCAGCAGGGCCACGCCTCAGCCCTTTCCGGTCGATCCAAAACCGCCGCTGCCGCGCGCGGTCTCATCCAGATCATCAACCGCCGTGAACGTCGCCTGTACCACAGGCGCGACAACGATCTGGGCGATCCGGTCGCCATGCCGGATGACCAGCGGCGTGTCGGACAGGTTAATCGCGATGACGCCGACCGGGCCGCGATAATCGGAATCGATGGTGCCGACACCATTAACGAGCGACAGACCATCACGCAGCGCAGCGCCCGAGCGAGCCCGGACCTGAACCTCATATCCCGGCGGGATCTGCATCTTCAGCCCGGTCGGGATCAGCCGACGTTCAAGCGGTGCCAGCGTGATCTCGCCACCACCGAGATCGGCGCGCAGATCCGCACCCGCAGCCCCGCCGGTTTCATAGGATGGCAGCGGCAGCGCGCCATCCGCGCCATCGTCGCGCAGGATCAGGATTTCTGGTTTCATCTGACAAAAAGGCCGCCCTTCGGCGGCCCCCTTTCGCTTGACCGGCCTTATTTCGGCGCGATCATCATCACCATCTGCCGGCCTTCCAGCTTCGGCATATTCTCGATCTTGCCGGCCTCTCCGACGTCTTCACGCACCCGGTTGAGCAGATCCATGCCGAGCTGCTGGTGCGCCATCTCGCGGCCACGGAAGCGCAGCGTCACCTTGACCTTGTCGCCGCCCTCAAGAAACTTCATCACGTTACGCATCTTCACGTCGTAATCATGCGTGTCCGTGCCGGGACGGAACTTCACTTCCTTGACGTCGATGACCTTCTGCTTCTTCCGCGCCTCGGCCTCACGCTTTTGCTGTTCGTATTTGAACTTGCCGAGATCCATGATCTTGCAGACCGGCGGCGTCGCATTGGGCGAGATTTCGACGAGATCCAGACCCGCGTCACGGGCCATTTCCAGACCGCGCGCAGGCGGAACAACGCCTACGTTTTCGCCATCCGCGCCAATCAGGCGGATTTCGGCGACACGAATGCGTTCATTGACACGGGGGCCGGAGTCTCGGTTCGGGGGCGGCGCGTTATGAGGTCGACGGGCTATGGCAGGATTCCTTTTATGATCCGTTGAATGGCGCGCAAAATAGGCACTCCCAACAGCCTGTTCAACCGGAATCGCGACGTTCTCGACAAAAGACACGCCCTTTTCACGGGGTTTCGCACACGCGATGCGTGTGGCAATACAAAGGTCGGATTCGGAGAACTCGGATGATCAGATTGCTTGCATTTGGCCTCGTCCTGCTCGCCATGCTGGCCGCAGCATGGTGGGGCCTGTCACAGACGGGTCTGCTTCCGGGGGGAACGGATCGCCCCGCAGAAGCGGAAACCAGTGTCCCTGAAACACCCGCCACCCTTGGCGAGACAGCCAAAACCACACAACCGGAAGGCGCAACGGCATCGCAAGACCCAGCCACCGACGACGCAGGAACCGCTGCCCTGACGCAACCGCCGCAGGACGATCCGCTCCCTCCCGAAACCGGCAGCGACATGGCGATTGAGGTTGAGCGTGTTGCGGAAGCAGCAATCGCTGCCGCCGATGCCCGCGCTGAGGCTGAAGCAATCGCCCGCGCCGAGGCCAAGGCGATGGAAGTCGCGCAGGCTCAGCTTGCAGAGCTTCTCGGACCCGCATTGTCGGCAACCTCCCCCGCCGCAACCCCGGAGAGCGTCGCCCGTGCATTGACCGAATTGCCCCCGGCAGATGACGCGCAGGTAAGCCAGCAGCGTGCCGCGCTGGAAACGGAGATCAAGGAAATTCTCGACCGCGCCCGGGCGGCGCAAAGCGACGTAGCATCGCCTGAGCCGGAAGCTCAGCAGGCGGGCGAAACCGCAGCATCTGACGGCGAAACATCCGGCAGCGTGGATGTTTTCGACTTCGCACCATTCATCGCCGAGATTCGGGAGCTTCTGTAATGGCGCAGAACCTGAATGATTTTCTGGCCACGCAAGCGGCACAATTGGTAAAGGGGCCAATCGCGATCATCCTTTGCGAAGATGATGTCGAGATAGATACCACCCTCTCCCACGCGGCGCAGGCCGGGTTCAAGGTCACGCTCGCCGTGTCCTCCGAACCGCTGAGCGAAGACTTGCTGCCGACCGGAACCATCAACGTCACCATGAACACGCGCCATCCCGACGCGCATGTCAAAGCGGTCAATGCGGTCATTCAGGCTGTGCCGGAGAATACCTGGATGTATTACGGCTATAATGCCGAATACCTGTTCTTCCCCTTCTCCGAATCGCGCCGGGTCGGGGAAATGCTGACCTTCCACACCGAAGAACGCCGGCGCGCGATGCTGACCTATGTGATCGACCTGTACGCCGCCGACCTGTCGCGCCATCCGAACGCCGTCAGCCTCGGTGAAGCCATGTTCGACCAGAGCGGCTACTACGCGCTCGGCCGACAGAATGCCGATGGCGAGATCATGGAGCGGCAGCTTGATTTTCACGGCGGGCTTCGCTGGCGGTTCGAGGAATTCATCCCCGAGGCCAAGCGCCGTATCGACAGGATCGCCTTGTTCCGCACCGAAAAAGGGCTGCGGCTTCTGTCAGATCATCGGTTCAATTTCGAGGAATACAACACCTATGCCTGCCCGTGGCATCATAATCTGACGGCGGCAATCACCTCATTCCGGGTTGCCAAGGCACTGGCGCGCAACCCCGGCTCCCGCCACGAAATCGGCAGCTTCAGATGGCGCAATTCCCGCAGATTCGAGTGGCGGGCACAGCAACTCATGGATCTCGGCCTGATGGAGCCGGGCCAGTGGTTCTAGCGCCGTTCTTGCGCGCAAAGCCGTGCAGATGGTAGAGGTCGCTGCAAATTGCGGATTTCCGCGTCTGACATGGAAGGCTGAACCATAAATGGCGATGCAACAAACATCATTCGACAAAGACGATCTTCTGGCCTGCGCGCGCGGCGAGCTGTTCGGCCCCGGCAACGCACAGCTGCCGGAACCGCCAATGCTGATGATGGATCGCATTACCGAGATTTCGGAGGATGGCGGCGAACATGGCAAGGGCCATGTCATCGCGGAATTCGACATCAAACCCGATCTGTGGTTCTTCGAATGTCATTTTCCGGGCAATCCGATCATGCCGGGCTGCCTGGGGCTGGACGGGCTGTGGCAGCTGACCGGCTTCAATCTGGGCTGGCGCGGCTGGCAGGGGCGCGGATATGCGCTCGGCGTGGGCGAGGTCAAGCTGACCGGCATGGTGCGCCCCGATCGCAAGCTGCTGACCTACAGGGTGAATTTCACCAAGGCCGTGCAGACGCGCCGCCTGACAATGGGTGTCGCCGACGGGATCGTCGAAGCCGATGGCGAGGTGATCTATCAGGTCAAGGACATGAAAGTCGCTCTGTCGGAAAGCTGACATGGGTTTCGGGGACGGGCCGATCATCGTCTCCGCATGAGAGTTATTGTTTTGCAGTGAACAGCAGGGCCGCCTGCGACCGCCCGCGGGGTTGTCTGGTCGCAACCGCGTGACTATCGTCATGTGAAAAGGGCCGGACCCTTGCACGAACGGAAAGGGAGCGTTTATGCGCCGCGTCGTCATCACCGGGCTGGGGATCGTCTCGCCCATCGGCAATAATGCCGCAGAAGTCACCGAAAGCCTGAAAGCCGGTCGCTCCGGCATCGTGTTCGCGCCGGAATATGCGGAGCATGGTTTCCGCAGCCAGGTTCACGGCAAGCCGGAAATCGTGCTTGAGGACCATATCGACAAGCGCAACCTGCGCTTCATGGGACCGGGTGCCGCCTATAATTTCATCGCCATGCAACAGGCGATCGAAGATTCCGGGCTGGAGGAAAGCGACGTCTCCAACCCGCGCACCGGGCTGGTCATGGGGTCTGGCGGGCCGTCGACGTCGAATTTCTTCGACGCGCATCAGATCGTGATCGAGAAAGGCGCGCCGAAGCGTATGGGACCGTTCATGGTCACGCGCTGCATGTCCTCCACCAACTCCGCCTGTCTGGCCACACCGTTCAAGATCAAGGGGGTGAACTACTCGATCACCTCCGCCTGCTCCACCTCCGCGCATTGCATCGGCAACGGGGTCGAACAGATCCAGATGGGCAAGCAGGATGTCGTCTTCGCGGGCGGCGGCGAGGAACTGGACTGGACCCTGTCCTGCCTGTTCGACGCAATGGGCGCGATGTCGTCGAAATATAACGACACGCCGGAAAGCGCCTCCCGCCCCTATGACGCGACCCGCGACGGGTTCGTCATCGCAGGCGGCGGCGGCGTGGTCGTTCTGGAAGAGCTGGAGCACGCGAAGGCGCGCGGCGCGAAAATCTATGCAGAAGTCACCGGCTATGGCGCGACCTCCGACGGCTATGACATGGTCGCGCCCTCCGGCGAGGGTGGCGAGCGTTCCATGCGCGTCGCATTGGCCACGCTGCCCGAGGGGCGCAGCATCAGCTATATCAACGCGCACGGCACCTCGACCCCGGTCGGTGATATCGGGGAAGTCCGCGCCGTCCGCAATATCTTCGGCGAAGGCAGCACGCCACCCATTGCCTCGACCAAGTCCCTGACCGGCCACAGCCTCGGCGCGACCGGGGTGCATGAGGCGATTTATTCGCTGTTGATGATGGAGAACGGCTTTATCGCC
The DNA here is from genome assembly GCF_027912675.1 of Paracoccus sp. SCSIO 75233. Lineage (NCBI taxonomy): Bacteria > Pseudomonadati > Pseudomonadota > Alphaproteobacteria > Rhodobacterales > Paracoccaceae > Paracoccus > Paracoccus sp. SCSIO 75233. Next base: position 2,256,418 of record NZ_CP115757.1, read on the forward strand.
GCCTCGGCCAATGTCACGGAGCTCGATCCGGAGTTGAAACCCGAGGAGATTGTGCTGGCCCGCAGGGATAACGTCGAATTCGACTCCGTCCTGTCCAACAGCTTCGGCTTCGGCGGCACCAATGCGACACTTGTGATGTCAAAATACGCGGAGTGAACGGTGTGATGGGCGATCTTTTAAAAGGTAAGCGCGGACTGGTTATGGGAGTCGCGAATGATCGTTCGATCGCCTGGGGCATTGCGCGTGCCCTGGCGGCAGAGGGGGCGGAGCTCGCCTTTTCCTATCAGGGCGACATGTTCGCGCAGCGGGTGAAGCCGCTGGCGGAATCGGTCGGCTCTGATTTTCTGGTCGATGTCGATGTGACCGATGACGACAGCCTCGACGCGGCATTCGCGCAGATCAGCGACCGCTGGGGCAGCCTTGATTTTCTGGTCCACGCCATCGCCTATTCCAACAAGGACGAGCTGACCGGGCGGTTCATGAACACCTCGCGGCAGAATTTCAAACATTCGCTGGATATCTCCTGCTACTCGCTGATCGAGGTCGCCCGCCGTGCCCATCCGATGATGTCCGAGGGCAGCAGCATCCTGACGCTGACCTATGGCGGATCGAACCGGGTGACGCCGTTCTACAACGTCATGGGGGTCGCGAAGGCCGCGCTTGAAGCAACCGTGCGTTACCTTGCCAACGATCTCGGCCCGGACGGAATCCGGGTGAACGCAGTCAGCCCCGGGCCGATGAAAACGCTGGCAGGTGCGGCCATTGGCGGGGCGCGCAAGACCTACCGTCACACTGCGGCAAACGCGCCGCTGCGGGCAAATGCCACATTGGAAGCGATTGGCGGAACGGCAGTCTGGTTGACGAGCGACTGGGGCGCTTGCACCACTGGCGAGATCGTCATGGTGGACGGCGGCTATCACGTTTTGGGTATGCCGCAGAGCGAAAATCTCTGACGCCGGACCGGGGCGCCGCCCCGGACCCCGGGATATTTTGACCAGGGTGAGTGTGGTGACGAAGTTTTTCAATGCTGATGACGGTGCGAAACTGGCCTATTCGGATGAGGGGAGCGGGTTGCCGCTGCTGTGCCTCGCCGGGCTGACCCGCAATATGGCCGATTTCGATTATGTCGCGCCGCATTTGTCCGGGTGCCGGATGATCCGCATGGATTATCGCGGGCGCGGGCAGTCCGACCAGACCGGGGCCGACAGCTACACCGTGCCGCGCGAGGCACAGGATGCGGTGCAGTTGCTCGATCATCTGGAAATCGAGAAGGCCGCCCTTCTGGGCACCTCGCGAGGCGGGCTGATCGGGTTGTTCCTGGCCGCAACGGCGCATGACCGGCTGTCGGGGCTGTGCCTGAACGATGTCGGCCCGGTTATCGAGCGTGCGGGGCTGGAGAATATTTTCGCCTATGTCGGGCGTAACCCGGCGTCAGCCACCCATGCCGAACTGGCCGCAAAACTGCCCGCCAGCATGCAGGGTTTTGAGAACGTGCCGGAGGGGCGCTGGCTGGACGACGCACAGCGCCATTATTACGAAACCCCGGACGGGCTGGAAATCAAATACGACCCGGCCTTGCGGGAGGCGTTTATGGCTGCTTTCGAGGGAGAGCCCGCCGATCTCTGGCCGCTTTGGGATGCAACGGCGGGGTTCCCGGTGGCCGTGATCCGGGGTGCGAATTCCGAACTGTTCTCCCGCGATTCCTACGAGGAGATGCAGCGGCGGAGGCCCGATGGGATCTATGCCGAGGTGCCGGGAAGGGCGCATATCCCGTGGCTGGACGAACCGGAGAGTTTGCAGGTCATCCGTGATTGGCTGGCCGCCTGCGGGTAAGCCTTGCGGCAGCGTCAGGCTCAGGCACCAGCCAATATCCAGCCTGCCGCCTTCTCCGCGATCATGATGGTCGGTGAATTGGTGTTGCCGCTGGTGATGCTGGGCATGATGCTCGCATCCACGACCCGCAGCGACTGAACACCCTTGACCCGCAGATGCGGATCGAGAACGGCTTCCGTGTCACCTGCCCGCCCCATCCGGACGGTCCCGACGGGGTGGAAAATCGTTGTGCCAATCTCTCCGGCAGCCTCTGCCAGTTCTTCATCGCTCTGGAAATCTGGTCCGGGCTTGTATTCTTCAGGCGTGTATTGCGTCATCGCGGGCTGCGACATGATCTCGCGCACTTGGCGGATCGCATCGGCGGCGGTTTTGCGATCCTCATCGGTGGACAGGTAATTCGGCTGGATTTCTGGCGGGTCACGGAAATCGGGCGAGGCAATGCGGATATGTCCGCGGCTGGTCGGGTTGAGATCGCAGACGCTGACAGTGATCGCCGGGAAATCGTGGAGATTGCCGCCAAACGCCTCCAGACTCAGCGGCTGGACGTGATATTCAAGATTGGCGTGCGGCCGGTCGGGATCGGACCGGGTGAACGCCCCAAGCTGGCTGGGTGCCATGCTCATCGGCCCGGTGCGACGGAACAGATATTCCGCCCCGATCCGCGCCTTGCCGAACAGCGACCCCGCCAGCGTGTTCAATGTCTTCGCGCCGGAGACCTTATATATCGTGCGCAATTGCAGGTGATCCTGCAAATTCTCCCCTACACCGGGTGCATCTGCGACAGGCTCGATACCATGCGACTTCAGCAAAGCTGCCGGTCCAATACCCGAAAGCTGCAAGATCTGGGGTGAGGCGACCGCACCGGCGGACAGGATCACCTCGCCCCGGGCCGGAACCTGCTGACCGATCCCACGCCGATTGACCACCACGCCCGTGCAGCGAAGCTGGCCATTATCGTCACGCTTCAGCATCAGTCTTTCGACCTGCGCTTCAGTCCAGACGGTCAGGTTCTTGCGTGACCGGGCGGGCCGCAGAAACGCCTTGGAGGTATTCCATCGCCAGCCTGCGCGCTGGTTGACCTCAAAATACCCGATCCCGGCATTGTCACCGCTGTTGAAATCCTCGCTGGGAGCGATGCCGTTCTGACCCGCCGCCTCGATAAAGCTGTCCAGCACATCCCAGCGAAGCCGCTGCTTTTCGACGCGCCATTCCCCGCCATGACCGTGCAGATCAGAGAAACGGCTGTTGTCCCCGGTAACCGGATCGTTGCCATTATCCAGTCGGTAGTGGTTCTCGTGCCGCACGAAATCTTTCAGAGATGCCTGCCAGCCCCAGGCCGGTTCACCTGTGGCCGCAGCCCAGCCATCATAATCCCGCGCCTGTCCACGCATATAGATCATGCCGTTGATCGAGGACGACCCGCCCAGCGTCTTGCCCCGCGGATATCGCAGGCTGCGGCCATTCAGCCCGTCAGAGGGCGCGGTCTGGAACATCCAGTCGGTGCGCGGATTGCCGATGCAGTAGAGATAACCCACGGGAATATGCACCCACGCATAATTATCGCGTTTCCCGGCCTCCAGCAGCAGCACCCGGTTGTCGGGATTTTCGCTCAACCTATTAGCGAGAAGACAGCCAGCCGAACCAGCGCCGACGACAATGTAATCAAAGCCTGCATGGCCCCCTGCTGTACTGCTCATCTTCCCCCCGAAGTTTCGTTTTCCCGCTAAACGGTGCTGAATACTAATGCATGGCGTTCGTGGATCAGCAAGCGCGGCGCAGGTTGTGAGACAATCTGCCCCGCAAAATGATTTTCCAGAACAGATCACCGAGTATCTCGACCCGTCCTAATTTTACCGACCGGGCGTCGGGCTCAGGGGAGGTTCGCGCCATATGGATTTCAGCCCGGCACCCGGTCACTCGCATCACTCGCGTAAGTGACAAAATTTTCGTCATCATACTGAAATTTCTGGAATATTCATTCTTCGCGTGGCTAGATAACACCAGTAACAAAAAACAATTTCATATCGTTTTCAGGCTGAACCGCCATTTCACCGGGTCTTTCAAGCCGATCGGATTTACAGGATGAGCCCTAAAATGGCGGACCCTATCAAGAACGGATACCAAAAGCCGGGCCCGCCGGATCTGATCGCCGCACTTACCCAGAAATCGGGGCTGGTTTCCGCGCTCGAACATCAGCTTGCGGACTCCATCCTGGCGGATCTGAATTTCGCGACCAATGCGTCTATCACCCATATCGCAGCCCGCGCTGGCGTGTCTCCGCCGACTGTAACGCGGTTTTGCCGCCGACTGGGTTGCGCATCGTTTTCCGACTTCAAGCTGCAGCTCGCCAGAAGCGCCTATGTCGGCATGCGATATCTCCGGCCGGAGGCGATCACCGCCACGCCCGCAGAGGTTGCGGAGGATATTGTCACCAAAGCTCGGAACGCCTTGTTCGACCTGCATCACAGCCTTGACCTCGACGCGATATCGAAAGCCGCCTCGCTGCTGAACGAAGCGCGGATAATCTACGCATTCGGCGCCGGTGGCGGATCGACCATCATCGCCAGCGAGTTGCAGAACCGGCTGTTCAGGCTGGGCTGCACGATTTCAGCCTCAAGCGATCAAGGCATGAACCTAATGCTGTCAGCCGCGGCGGAGCGGGGGGCGGTCATCTTCGGCTCCTCCTTCACGGGTCGGAATGACGAATTGGTCCGCTGCTTCGAGATGCTGCGCGAACGCGGCATCCCAACCATTGCGCTGACCCAGAGCGGCTCGCCCGTTGCCGCCGCCTCAGACCTGCTGCTGGCGGTCGACCTGCCGGAGGGGCAGAATATATTCCGCCCGACATCGACACGTTTCGCATTCCTCGCGGTGATCGACATGCTTGCCAATCTCGTGGCTTATGAGGATCGGGAACGGTCCACCCGCCATCTGAGGAATATCAAGGAGCAGCTTGTCCGGCATCGCGACGGCGATGACAGGCAGGTCATGGGCGACTAAGTGTCAGTTGCACGGCGTTTACGCTCCAGAAAGGCGGCATTTACACGCACAGATCCGAACGAACCAGAAACCGCCTCTCGCGCCCGTTATCAAGGCTGAACATCCCGCCCCGCCCCGGCACGACATCGATCACCAGATCGGTGTGCTTCCACGTCTCATACTGGCTGGCGGAGATATAAAAGGGCGCGCCGCCGATCTCGCCGATTTTCACGTCACGCTCACTGATCCTGAAGTCCCCCGCCGGGTAGCACATCGGCGAAGAGCCATCGCAGCAGCCGCCCGATTGGTGAAACAGGACCGGACCATGATCCGCGACGATCTCATCCAGAAACTCCAGCGCGGCTTGGGTGGCAGTGACTGTGGACATATGTTCCTCCCTGACAGATCCTGTGGCGACGGCACGGGCCGGGGACGCATCGCCCCGGCCCGGTTTCAGCATATCAGAAGAAGCCCAGCTTCTTGGGGCTGTAGCTGACAAGCAGGTTCTTCGTCTGCTGATAGTGGTCCAGCATCATGCGGTGATTTTCCCGCCCGATGCCCGACTGCTTGTAGCCGCCAAAAGCCGCATGCGCTGGATAGGCGTGATAGCAGTTCGTCCAGACCCGCCCCGCCTTGATCGCGCGACCGGCACGGTAGCAGGTGTTCGCCTCGCGGCTCCACACCCCGGCACCGAGACCGTAAAGCGTGTCATTGGCAATCTCCAAAGCCTCCTCCTTGGTCTTGAAGGTGGCAACGGACACCACTGGACCGAAGATTTCCTCCTGAAAGACCCGCATCTTGTTGGTGCCCTTGAAGATCGTCGGCTTGATGTAATAGCCGTTCGACAGTTCGCCCCCCAGATCGGCAGCCTCGCCCCCTGTCAGCACCTCGGCACCTTCCTTCTTGCCGATGTCGAGATAGGAGAGAATCTTCTCCTTCTGCTCGCTCGATGCCTGCGCGCCGATCATCGTGCCTTGCGCGCGCGGATCGCCCTGCTGGATCGCCTCGACCCGCTTCACGGCCTTTTCCATGAACTTCTCGTAGATCGATTCCTGGATCAGCGCGCGTGACGGGCAGGTGCAGACCTCGCCCTGATTCAGCGCGAACATGGCGAAACCTTCCAGCGCCTTGTCGAAGAAATCGTCGTCCTCGCGGGCCACATCCTCGAAGAAGATATTCGGGGATTTCCCGCCCAGTTCCAGCGTCACCGGGATCAGGTTCTCGGCGGCGTATTGCATGATCAGGCGGCCCGTCGTCGTCTCGCCGGTAAAGGCAATCTTGGCGATGCGGGGATTGGATGCCAGCGGTTTGCCCGCCTCCAGCCCGAAGCCGTTGACGATGTTCAGCACGCCCGGCGGCAGGATATCCGCGATCAGTTCGGCCAGAACCATGATGCTGGCGGGGGTCTGTTCCGCCGGTTTCAGCACGATGCAATTGCCCGCTGCAAGCGCCGGTGCCAGCTTCCACGTCGCCATCAGGAGCGGGAAGTTCCACGGGATGATCTGACCCACCACGCCCAGTGGTTCGTGGTAGTGATAGGCAATCGTGTCGTGGTCGATCTCCGAAATCCCGCCCTCCTGCGCGCGCAGGACACCGGCGAAATAGCGGAAATGATCGACCGCCAGCGGCAGGTCGGCGGCCATCGTCTCACGGATCGGCTTGCCATTGTCCCAGGTCTCGGCGATGGCGAGTTTCTCCAGGTTCTGCTCGATCCGGTCGGCGATCTTCAGCAGCGCGTTGCTGCGTTCGGTCGTCGAACTGTTCCCCCACGCCTCCCGCGCCTTGTGCGCCGCATCGAGCGCCAGTTCGACGTCGTCGGCATTGGAGCGCGCGATCTCGCCCACCTCGGCCCCGGTGATCGGGGTTACATTGTTGAAATATTGTCCCGAACGCGGCGCGACGAACTCGCCACCGATGAAATTATCGTAGCGGCTGGCGAAAGGGACCGCATTCGCGCCCTTGAATTCGGCTGATTGATCGTTGGCCATTTTTTCCTCCATGTGTCAACCGGCCTCCCGCGCCGGCGATCAGGGGTCATTTTGTCGCAACTGAAGATTCGGACAATCGGGGTGCCGCGCGCATGGTGAGGCATCTGTCTCAGCCCTGAGACAGTCGGACGCTATTTTTGGTCGAGCCCCAGCCGGGCCATGCGCCGATAAAGCGTTGCCCGCCCGATCCCGAGCGCCTTGGCGGCTGCCGTGACATTGCCGTTGCTGCGGGCCAAAGCGCGCGCTATCGCCGCCCTCTCACCCTTCTCGAAGCCGCGCATCTCATCATCCCGATGCATAAGGTCCGCCACCGGGCGCGGGCTGATCTCCCCCTCCCGCGCCAGCCCCAGCAGACGGCGTGCAGCGCGGGTTGCGCCTATGGTGAGGTCATTTTTGTCGACGGCGATGAGTGCCGCGGGGTTGGAACCGTCCTCGCCCGCCAGCATAATCCGCGCCTTGGGGAAGCTGGCGCGGAAGAGGGCGGTTTCAATGATCCGCGCGGTCTGGGCCACCTGCGCCTCGATCAGCCGGATATAGCCGTCGAGCATATCGGTGCGCACGGAACTGACATCGAGCGCGCCGATCAGCCTGCCATCCGGACCCCAGATCGGCGCGTCCATGCAGGTCATCGAGGTGTTCCGGGTGCGGAAATGTTCGTCGCGCCGGATGGTCAGCACCCGCTGCTCTGCCAGACAGGTGCCGATGCCGTTCGTGCCCTGTGCGGCCTCGGACCACTCATGGCCGTTGCTGAGGCCGCAATCGCTGAATTCCGGGGCATCGCCGTCGCGCACGCGCTGTTCCAGCACCCAGCCCCCGGCATCGGTCAGAAGCACGTTACAGCCTGGCTGGCCCACCAATTCAAAGAGCTGATCGAGCTGTGGATTGGCGACATGCAGCAGCAGGCCGAGCCGGTCGCGAAGCGCGTTCAACTCTGCCGAACTCATCCGCTGGGCATGTGGGGATTCCGCCGGATCGAGCCCGTGTTTCACCAGCGAGCGGCGCCATGATGACACGACCGCAGAGACGGCACTGGACGAAGCAGACCGCTCCGCCACCAGATCGGCGTGATTTTTCGGCGCCATATTTCCTCCCGCCCAGCAGTGTAGCAAATCGGCGCCGGGGTGCGAAATTATATTCATGGCGCGCCATAAGCGGCATAAATTGGCCACCGGCGACAGGGCACGCAAATCCCCTTATCCCGGCCCGCACAGGGCGTACACAGCGCGTACACAGGCTGTACACCGAGCGTACACCGGGCCGCCGTCACGCAGCACAGGCGGGCTCAGGGGATGCGGGCGCGGTCGATGAATTTGCGCAGCGCGAAGCGGGAGCGGACGGCCCGGATGCCCTCAAGCTTCAGCAGCCGGTTTTGCAGGAAGCGTTCATATTCGTCGAGGCTTTCCACCACCACCTCCAGCACGAAATCCTGACTGCCGGTCATCAATGTCCCGGTGACGACCTCGGCGAACCCGGCGACGGCCCGCTGGAAGCCCTTAAGCGCATCGACATGCTGACGCTCCAGCTCCACGAACACGAAAACCGTAATGCCGAAACCGCTCGCCCCCGGATCGACGCGGGCGTGATAGCCGCTGATGATCCCGCTTTCCTCCAGCCGGGCAACGCGGCGTTTGCAGGGCGTCGCGGACAGTCCGACACGTTCTGCCAGATCGGTCAGGCTGATGCGCCCGTCCCGCTGCAATTCACTGAGAATCCTGCGATCTATGCTGTCTATGGTGATTTTCATATGTCTATCCGCTATACTTGAGCGAATATCACTAAAATTTCTGCGATTTCCAAGGGTGCGGCGGCTGTTTTCGCTACAGGCCCGGATATAGGCTGGAAGAAACGCTGCCATGTGGATTCTGTATCATGACCCTGACACTGACGGATGAAACCCCCGCTGCCGGATTTGAGCGACTGATCCGGGTCGAGGCACCTGAGGCCGGATTGCGGGCCCTGATCTGCATTCACTCCACGGTGCTTGGTCCTGCGGCGGGCGGTTGCCGGATGTGGGATTACCCGAGTTGGGAGGCGGCGCGCGAGGATGTACAGCGGCTGGCCGAGGGGATGACCAGCAAGAACGCGATGGCCGATCTGGGGCTTGGCGGCGGCAAATCGGTCATCCTTGGCGATGCGGGCAAGGATAAAAGCCCGGAAATGTTCCGCGCCTTCGGGCAGGCGATCGAGGCGCTGAATGGCCGCTACTACACGGCGGAGGATGTCGGCATCTCGCCCGATGACATGGCGCAGGTCGCGACGGAAACCGGCTATGCCGTCGGGCTGGAAGGCGGGCGTTATGGCAGTGGCGATCCGTCGCCATTTACCGCCGAAGGGGTGTTTCAGTGCATGCGGGTCGGTGCCGCGCATGTGTTCGGCAGCGACGATCTGGGCGGCCGGCGCGTGCTGGTGCAGGGGCTGGGCCATGTCGGTTACGCGCTGGCGGAAAAGCTGCATGCTGCCGGGGCGCGGTTGCTGGTGACGGATATAAATAATGAAGCCTTGGCGCGCGCGGTTCGCGATCTCGGCGCGGAAAACATCGCGCCCGAGGCGGTGTTCGCGCAGCAGATGGATATTTTCGCGCCCTGTGCCCTGGGGGCGGTGCTGAATGACGAAACCGTGCCGAAGCTGACCGCGAAGCTGGTCTGCGGGGCGGCGAATAACCAGCTTGCCCATCCCGGCATCGCGACATCTTTGCGCCAGCGCGGCATCCGCTACCTGCCGGATTACGTCGTCAATGCCGGAGGGATCATCAGCGTCGCGGGCGAAATCCACAAGGCCGGGCCGGGATACCGGCAGGAACGACTGTCAGGCATCGCCGCAAGGATCGAGGCAATGCTGAAACGCGCCGATGACGAGGGTCGAAGCACCACCGAAATCGCCGGCGATATGGTAAAAGAAATTCTGGACGCCGCGAAAAGGAACGTCGCATGACCAAGACCCCGCCGCTGTCGCTGAACGTGCCCGAACCGGGTTGCCGCCCCGGTGACACGCCCGATTTTTCGGATTTCGTGATCCCGCGTGCCGGGGCCGTGGACCGCCCGCCTGTCGATGTCGATCCCGACGATATTCGCGAGATGGCGTTTTCCATCGTCCGGGTTCTGAACAAGGAGGGTGAGGCGGTCGGCCCGTGGGCCGAAGGACTGTCGCAGGAGGAGTTGTTGCAGGGGCTGCGGCACATGATGCTGCTGCGCGCCTTTGACGCGCGGATGCTGACAGCGCAGCGTCAGGGCAAGACCAGCTTTTACATGCAGCATCTTGGGGAAGAGGCGGTCAGTTGCGCCTTCGCCATGGCGCTTGAGCCGGGCGACATGAATTTCCCGACCTATCGTCAGGCCGGTCTGCTGATCGCGCGGGACTACCCGATGCAGACGATGATGAACCAGATCTATTCGAACGAGAAAGATCCGCTGCATGGGCGGCAATTGCCGATCCTGTATTCGTCTAAGGAGCATGGGTTCTTTACCATCTCGGGCAATCTCGGGACGCAATTCGTGCAGGCCGTGGGCTGGGCGATGGCGTCGGCCATTGCGGGCGACACGAAGATTGCCGCGGGGTGGATCGGGGACGGCTCGACCGCGGAGAGTGATTTTCACGCAGCGATGGTGTTCGCCTCGACCTATAACGCCCCGGTGGTGCTGAACATCGTGAACAATCAGTGGGCGATTTCCACCTTTCAGGGGATCGCGCGTGGCGGCGTCGGGACGTTTGCCGCACGGGGGCACGGGTTCGGCATCGCCTCGGTCCGGGTGGACGGGAATGATTATCTGGCGGTGCATGCCGTTGCCAAATGGGCGGCGGAGCGGGCACGGCTGGGTCATGGGCCGACGCTGATCGAGCATGTGACCTATCGCGCGGGCGGGCATTCGACGAGCGACGACCCTTCGGCCTATCGCTCGGTCGAGGAAGGGGCGGCGTGGCCGCTTGGTGATCCCATTGACCGGCTGAAGCGGCATCTGATCCGCATCGGTGCCTGGTCGGAGGAGCGGCATACCCAGTCCGAAGCGCAGATCAAGGATGAGGTCATGGCGGCGCAGAAAGCGGCCGAGAAGAATGGCACGCTGGGTCAGGGCACGGCGCCGTCGGCCCGTGACATGTTCGAAGGTGTGTTCGAGACCATGCCGCCGCATCTGGTCCGGCAGCGTCAGGAAGCGGGGTTCTGAGATGGCGCAAATGACCATGATCGAGGCGCTGCGCAGCGCCCATGAGGTTGCCATGGAAGCCGATGACCGCGTCGTCGTGTTTGGCGAGGATGTGGGCTATTTCGGCGGCGTGTTCCGGGTGACCGCCGGTTTGCAGCAGAAATTCGGCAAGTCGCGCTGTTTCGACGCGCCGATCAATGAGCTGGGGATCGTCGGCACCGCCATCGGGATGGCGGCGTACGGGCTGCGCCCGGTGATCGAGATCCAGTTCGCCGATTACGTCTATCCCGCCATCGACCAGATCGTGTCGGAGGCGGCGCGGATCCGGCACCGCTCGGCGGGGGATTTCACCTGCCCGCTGGTGATCCGCATGCCCACGGGCGGCGGCATCTTCGGCGGCCAGACACACAGCCAGTCGCCGGAGGCGTTTTTCACCCATTGCTCGGGGCTGAAAACCGTGGTGCCGTCGAACCCGCATGACGCCAAGGGGCTGCTGCTCGCCGCGATTGCCGATCCCGATCCGGTGATCTTTCTGGAGCCGAAGCGGCTTTATAACGGCCCGTTTGACGGCCATCACGACAAGCCGGTGGAAAGCTGGAAGAAGCACCCCTGGGGCGAGGTGCCGGAGGGGAACGAGATTGTGCCGCTCGGCAAGGCAGCGGTCCGGCGCGAGGGCAAGGATGTGACCGTACTGGCTTACGGCACGATGGTTTATGTTGCGGAAGCCGCGGCAGAGGAAACCGGCGTCGATGCGGAGATCATTGATCTGCGTACACTCCTGCCGCTGGATGTCGACGCCATCGAGGAATCGGTGAAGAAAACCGGGCGCTGTGTGATCGTGCATGAGGCGACGCGGACCTCGGGTTTCGGGGCGGAACTGTCGGCCATCGTGCAGGAGGCTTGTTTCTACAATCTGGAAGCGCCGATCATTCGCGTGACCGGCTGGGACACACCTTATCCGCATGCGCAGGAATGGGATTATTTCCCCGGCCCCGCCCGCGTTGGCGCGGCGCTGAAAACCGTGATGGAGGGCTGAGATGGGGGTTCATGCAATCCGCCTGCCGGATATTGGCGAAGGCGTGGCAGAGGCCGAACTGACCGAATGGCATGTGAAGCCCGGCGATGTCGTGCAGGAAGACGACGTTCTGGCGGCGGTCATGACCGACAAGGCCTCCATCGAGGTGCCAAGCTCGGTCTCCGGCACCGTGGTCGATCTGGGCGGCGAGATCGGAGACATGATCGCCGTTGGCGCGGTTCTGATACGGATCGAGATTGACGGCGACGGCAACGAGATTGCGGCACCTGCAGCACCTGCAGCAGAGCCGAAGCCTGCGAAGGTGGAAACGCCACCCGAACCGGAAACCCCAGAGCCAGCACCCGCCAAACCGGAAGCTGCGGCCCAGAAGAAGCCCGCCGCGAAACCTGCCGCGAAGCCACAGGCGGCCCCGGTGACGCGGGCGCGCGGCACGAAACCGCTGGCCGCGCCTTCTGTCCGTGCGCGCGCACGCGAAGAAGGGATTGATCTGCGCCACGTCCCCGGCACCGGCCCGGCAGGGCGGATCAGCCATGAAGATCTGGACCAGTTCATCGCCTCCGGCGGGATTCAACAGGGCGGCGTGACGCGCGGCAAGAATGCCGGGGTCGAGGAAATTCGCGTCGTCGGCATGCGCCGCCGGATCGCGGAGAAAATGGCGCTGGCCAATGAACGTATTCCGCATATCACGATTGTCGAGGAGGTCGATGTCTCCGCGCTTGAAGACCTTCGCGCGGCGCTCAACAAGAAATATGAAGGCAAGCGGGTCAAGCTGACCATGCTGCCCTTCATCATGCGCGCCATTGTCGAGGCGGTGCGCGAGCAGCCGGAAATCAATGCCCGCTATGATGACGAGGCAGGCGTGGTGCATCGGCATGGCGGCGTGCATATCGGCATCGCAACGCAGACCCCGGCGGGGCTGAATGTGCCGGTCGTCCATCACGCGGAATCGGGCAGCCTGTGGGACAATGCCGGACAGGTGGCTGAACTGGCGGAGGCGGCGCGCGACGGCTCCATCCCGCGCGAGGCGCTGAGCGGGGGCACGATCACCGTGACCTCGCTGGGTCCGCTGGGTGCCATCGTCACCACACCGATCATCAACCACCCGGAGGTGGCGATTGTCGGCGTCAACAAGATGGCGATCCGCCCGGTCTGGGACGGCCAGCAATTCCAGCCGCGTAAAATGATGAACCTGTCCTGCTCCTTCGATCATCGGGTGATCGACGGTTGGGATGCGGCGGTGTTTGTCCAGAAACTGAAAACCCTGCTGGAGACCCCGGCCATGCTGTTCGTGGAGGGCTGAGATGAGCGATCTGAGCTGTAAATTGCTGGTGATCGGCGCCGGACCGGGCGGCTATGTCTGTGGCATCCGTGCCGGGCAACTGGGCATCGACACCGTGGTGGTCGACCCGCAAGCGCCGGGCGGCACCTGCCTGAATGTCGGCTGCATCCCGTCCAAGGCGCTGATCCATGCGGCGGATGAGTTTTACAATATCGCCCATGCGCCAACGGGGCCTCTGGGCATTTCCGTCGCGGCGCCGTCGATTGATCTGGCGCGGACGGTCGAATGGAAGGACGGCATCGTCAAGCGGCTGAACAGCGGCGTGACGGGGCTGTTGAAGAAAGCCGGGACAAAGCTGGTCAAGGGACAGGCGGAGTTCATCGACGGCAAGACGGTGAAGGTCACGGACGGGGGTGAGACGCGGCGAATCCGGGCCGAATATATCGTCATCGCAACCGGCTCCGCCCCCGTCGAACTGCCGTTCCTGCCATTTGGTGGCCCGATCCTGTCCTCGACCGATGCGCTGGCGCTGACGGAACTGCCCGCGCGGCTGGCGGTCGTCGGCGGCGGCTATATCGGTCTGGAGATCGGCACGGCCTTCGCCAAGCTGGGCACAGAGGTTACCGTGATCGAGGCGGAGGAGCGCATTCTGTCGCAATACGACGCAGCCCTGACCCGCCCGGTTCTGGCCCGGCTGAAAGATCTGGGCGTGACCGTGAAAACCGGGGTGAAGGCGCAGGGCTATGAAAACGGCGCGCTGCTGACCGATGACGGCGAGATTCCGGCCGACAAGGTGCTGGTCACCGTGGGCCGACGCCCCCGTACCGGCGGCATCCGCATCGAAGAGCTGTCGCTGACCATGAACGGGCCGTTTATCAAGATCAACGCCGCCTGCCACACCTCCATGCGGGGGGTTTATGCGATCGGCGACGTAACCGGCGAGCCGATGCTGGCGCATCGCGCCATGGCACAGGGCGAGATGGTGGCAGAGCATGTCGCGGGCCGGAATGTAAGCTGGGACCGGCTGGCCATGCCGGCGGTGTGTTTCACCGACCCGGAAATCGTGACCTGCGGTGCGTTACCGGGGGCGGAAGGGACCAAGGCATCGGAGTTCCCGTTTCAGGCCAATGGTCGCGCCATGACGACGACGCGGGAGGACGGGTTCGTCCGCGTGGTGTGGCGCGAGGCGGATAAGGCCGTGCTGGGCATTCAGGCGGTCGGCGCGGGTATCTCGGAGCTTTCGGCGGCGTTTTCCCTTGCCATCGAGATGGGCGCCACGCTCGACGATATTGCCGCGACGATCCACGCACATCCGACCCAGTCGGAAGGGCTGCAAGAGGCGGCACTTCGCGGGCTGGGCCACGCGCTGCATATCTGAAGCACGCTATCGCCGGACGGCGACCATATCGGGCGGGGCGACGACAGGCTCCGCCGGGCTGGCATCGGCGTTCAGCGTCGCCTCCACAATCGGGGCGTTGATGTTCTTGGTCTGCATGAAGATGCGCCCGATATATTCGCCCAGAATGCCAAGGAACATCGCATTCAGCGTCATCGACATCAGCAGCAGGATCACGGTCGTCGCGAAGCCGGGGGGCCAGTCCTGCCCGAAAAGCAGCTTGCCGACCAGATAGCCGAGCAGCACGAGGAAGGTCACCAGCCCCACGATCAGCGACACGGTCGATGCGATCCTGAGCGGCACGAGGGAGTGATTTACCATGCCGTCAACGGCCAGAGAGATCATCGCCTTCAGCGGGAATTTCGACTCCCCGGCCGTTCTGGCCGCGCGATCATATTCAAAGCCGACCTGTTTGAAGCCCATGGCGCTGATCATGCCGCGCATATAGGGGGAGCGGTCCTCGCTCAGCCGGATCTGGTCCAGCACCCGGCGGTCGGTCAGACGGAACTCCCCGGCATTGCGGGGCAGATCATCGGGGCTGATCCGGTCGATAAGCCAGTAAAACCCGCGCCGGAGCGTCGCCACGACCGGACCGTCGGGCAGCTTACGGCGGATGCCGTAGACGACCTGATTGCCCTGTTTCCACAGATCGAGCATCTGCGGGATCAACTCCGGCGGGTCCTGAAGGTCGCAATCGAGCTGGATGGCACAGTCACCACGCGCCGCCTTATAGGCGAACATGACCGAATTCTGGTAACCGACATTGCGCGAGAACCGGAAGGCACGGACCCGTTTATCCGCCGCCGCGATCTCCGACAAAATTGCGAATGTGCGGTCGGTCGAATGGTTGTCGGTAAAGATGATCTCCGCCTCGTAATCCGGCGGGCCCGCGAGCACGGCAGCGATCCGGTCGTAACAGGCACGGACATTTTCTTCCTCGTTATAGGCGGGGACGAGAACTGAAATCATGGTCATTGGCTGATACTCGCAGTGTTCAGGGCCAGCCGCCGGGTTTCCCAATCGACAAGCTCACGCAACCCGTCATCAAGCGGAACGCGCGGGCGCCAGCCATATCCGATCAGTTCCGGCGATGGCGGTGCCGAAACGATATTGCGGGGGGCGCTGCTGTCGCCCGAAATCGGATCAAAAGGTTGTCCGGTCAGTCGCGCAATACGTTCCGTGATCTCCGCCAGACAATGCGGTTTGCCCGTCGAGACAGTGACCGATGGTGGCAAATCCGGCGCGTGATCGGCGATGAGTTGCAGCGCCGAAACGGCGTCCGACACATACAGCAGATCGCGCTGCGCCATCGGTTGCCGCGGCGGATCAAGCCTGCCCGTCAGGGCCTGATTGACCGCGTAGGGAATGAAAAAACTGGTCGGTTGGGTCGCGCCGTAAACCAGACCGAGCCGCGCCGTGACCGCTGGAATCCCGCTTTCCGCGCGCCAGATACGCAGCATATTTGTGCCGATGAGGATCGACAGCCCATAAACCCCGTCGGGATGCTCACAATCCGGATCCCCCTTCGCAAGTTCCGCCAGTGTTCCGGCCCGCACAATGCTGTCGGGCGGCGTATCGAGCGCGGCGATCTCCTGAAGCAGAAGGTGCAGCGGGCGCAGGTTCTGGTCGATTGCTTCCGGCAGGCCATCCATCCCGCCCTCACGAAACCTGATTTCGGAGGCAAGCAGAAACATCCGCTCCGCCCGGGCACGCCGCAACGCCGCCGCCATTGTCGCCCGATCACCAAAATCGAGCCGTTCGACCCGCAACTGACCGAGGACATCACGCAGACGCCACAGATCACTACCGGGCCGCGCAAATATTGTGACCTGATCGCCCCTGCACAGGCAGTCGCGAACAAGATGCGACCCGATGAACCCGGTCCCCCCGGTGATGACGACGCGTGCCACTATCCCGATCCGCCCCGGTTATTCCACGATTTTCGGAAAGGGCAGCGGCAGGATGAAACGACCCCCGGCCGCTTCGTAATCCGCAAGCTGGGTGCGGATTTCATCAAAGAAATTCCAGGCCAGCACGAGCAGGTAATCCGGCTTCCTTTCGGCGATCACGGAGGGGTCATGGATCGGGATTTGCATCCCCGGCGACAGCATCCCCTGTTTAAGCGGGTTGCGGTCGACAAGATATTCAACCGTCTCTGGCCCGATGCGGAAAAAATTCAGCAGCGTATTGCCCTTGGCCGGCGCGCCGTAACCGGCGATGCTCGCCCCCTCTGCCTTGAGACGGCCGAGAAGATCGTGCAATTCCTCGCCGACTTTTCGGGCGCGATCTGCAAACCCCTCGAACGTCGCTTGTTCGGTCATGCCCGCCTCGTCCTCAGCGGCGAGCATCCTTGTCACCTCCTCGCTTGGGTCTGTCACCATGTCGGCCCGCCGGATGAAAACCCGCATCGAACCGCCATGCACCGGCAGATAGGTCACATGCTGAACCGCCATCCCCGCCCGCTCCGCCATGCGGACGAGCGAGCGGAGGCTCATCTCCGACAGATGTTCGTGATAGATGTTATCGAACTGGTTGGTGCGGATAATATCGCGGCCCCAGGGCACCTCCACCACGAACCAGCCATCATCCGTCAGCAAGCGACCGATGGCGTCCATGAAACCGGCCAGATCACCGATATGATTGAGCGTGTTGGTCGTCGAAATCACCTTGGCGCGGCCATATTTCGCCCGCACCTCGTCTGCGGTTTCGGGACCGAAATAGGCGACGTGAACCTCGACCCCGTTTTCCGCGGCACGCTCGGCCAGATTGGCCGCCGGATCGATGCCCAGCGTTTTTGCGCCCATCCGATTAGCAAAGCCCAGCATCAGCCCGTCATTGCAGCCAATATCGGCAATCAGCCCACCTTCGGCTTTTTCGACAAGCACCTGCGCCAGTTCCTCAAAATGGCCATGCATCGTGACCGCACCCGAGGGAATATACAGATAATGGCGGAAAAACCCCTCCGGGATCTGATCGGCGACCTGAATCATGCCGCAATCCAGACAGGCCTGCGAATTCAGTGGAAAACCCGGCTGCGGCTGGCCCGCATCCTCGGGCCGGACCAGCATATTCGCTGGCAGATGATCGCCCATCGGCAGGAACAGGAACAGCCTGTCAGACCCGCAGGCCCGGCAATGCGTCATGATGGATGCAACGGGATCGACCATGTCAGACCGTCTCCTTACTGTATTGGCGGGCGAAATCGCGGAAGGTATCGTGCATATAGTCGATCTGCGGCTGATCCAGCCCGTGATGGCAGGCCAGCAGAATCCCGCCCCGCATCACGGTGTCGGCGATCGGATAGCCTTCGGGCCGGGTTCGCGCTGTGATCTTCTTCATCGCAGGCTGGCGCAGGATATTGCCGGTAAAGACCGGGCGGGTCTGGATCTCCCGCTCCTCCATCCAGATTTGCAGGTCACGTCGGCTGAAGGGCGCGTCCTCGCGCAGCGTCAGCGGGAAAGCCAGCCAGCCGGTGCGGGAGCTGGGCAGTTGCCGGGGCAGGATGAACCAGTCTTCATAATCACGGAAAAACGCCTCGTGCTGGGCGAAGTTCTGCTCCCGTGCTGTGATATTGTTGTCCAGTTTGCCGAGTTGAACCAGACCGAATGCGGCGCTGATTTCGGAGGGCTCAAGATTATACCCTAATTCCTCGAACAGGAATTTTGCATCATAGGAAATCCCGTCGAGTTCCACGTTGAAGCGGTTCTCAATCGCCTCGCTGCCCTCCTGAAACAGGGACGAGGTCCGCCCCCAGCTGCGCAAAAGAAGCGCCCGGCGTGCCAGATCATCGTCGTTCACGCATAACATCCCGCCATTGCCCGCGCCGTTGATGACATGGCTGCCGTAAAAGCTGGTGGTCGAGATGTCGGAATTCACGCCCGTGCTGACCCCGTCGATCGTCGCGCCGAGCGTGTCGGCGCTGTCCTCGATCACCTTGAGATCGTGCTTCTTCGCAATCTCGCCGATCTGCTGCCAGTCCGGCAGGTTGCCGATCAGCGACGGGATCATGATGGCCCGCGTCTTTGGCCCGATCATGGATTCGATCTGCCCGACATCGGTGTTATACGTCCCTTCCGCCGCGTCGACGAAAGCGGGAACCAGCCCGTGCTGGACAATCGGGCCAACCGTCGTCGCGAAGGTCAGCGCCGGGGTGATCACCTCCGCCCCTTCCGGCAGATCGAGCAGGGCCACAGCAATGAAATTCGCGGATGACCCGGAATTGACCATTATCCCATGCCGCTTGTCGAACAGCGCCGCGACCTTGTCCTGCATCTCGCGCACATGCCTGCCCATCTGGGTCGAGCTGCGCAGGACCTTCACAACCGCCTCGATCTCTTCCTCGCCATGTACGGTCTGACCATAATTCACGCGCATCTTTGCTTCCTATCCTGCGATTTCCAAATCCGGCGACTGCGCCATCAGTCTTTCATATTCCGCGATCTGATCGGTGGTGACGCGCCGCATATCGGCGCCGCCTGCATGCGCGCGATACCATTCGGCTGTCATCCGCAAAGCCGTCTGAAGGCTCAGCCGCGGTCGCCAGGCCAGATGCAGCCGCGCCTTTGTGCTGTCGAGCCTGAGCAGCCCGGCCTCCGGCGGACCTGCAGCGTCGGTTCCGAAGGCGAAACGCGGCGCGCCCGGACCCCATTCCTGCGCGAAAATCCGGCAAAGCTGACCGACCGGCACCGTCGCCTCCGCATCCGGGCCGAAATTCCACGCCCCGGCCATCCGCCCCCTGTCTCCGCCCAGCAAACCGGCGGCCACGGCCAGATATCCGGCCAGAGGTTCGAGCACATGCTGCCACGGGCGGACGCTGCGGGGGTTGCGGATCAGCGTCTCCTGCCGGGCGGCAGTGGCCCGCACAATATCGGGGATCAGCCGGTGCGGCGCCCAGTCGCCGCCGCCAATGACATTCCCCGCCCGGACCGAGGCCAGCTGCGCCCCATCCTGATCGCGAAAGAACGAGCGCCGATAGGCCTGCGCCACCAGTTCCGTGCAGCCTTTGGAGGCGCTGTAGGGATCGGACCCACCGAGCGGGTCGACCTCCCGATAGCCCCAATCCCATTCGTTGTTCTCATAGCATTTATCGCTGGTTACGACGACAATGCCCCGAAGAGAGGGGATACGCCGCGCCACCTCCAACACATTGGCGGTGCCGACGACATTGGTCATGAAGGTCTGGACCGGCCCGTCGTAGCTGTCACGGACGATCGCCTCCGCCGCCATGTGAATGACCAGATCGGCGTCGAAATCCGCTGCCGCAGCACTCAGCGCCATCGGATCATTAATATCCGCAATCCGGCTGTCGCAGCTTTCCGCCACCCTCGCCAGATCGAACAGCGCCGGCCGGGTCTGCGGTGCCAG
Source organism: Paracoccus sp. SCSIO 75233 (assembly GCF_027912675.1). Taxonomy (NCBI): domain Bacteria; kingdom Pseudomonadati; phylum Pseudomonadota; class Alphaproteobacteria; order Rhodobacterales; family Paracoccaceae; genus Paracoccus; species Paracoccus sp. SCSIO 75233. The sequence goes on from NZ_CP115757.1 coordinate 2,276,432, forward strand.
CGAAATGCCGCGCACCTCCGCACCCAGCATATGCAACCACAGCGTCAGCCAGCCACCCTTGAACCCCGAGTGCCCGGTCAGAAGCACCCGCCGACCGGCGAAGACATCGCGCAGCGCGGGCCATTCTTCCTGGGTGGCGATATTCATCAGATCACCGCCCGAGGCGCGGAGGCCACATCGGTCGCGATGTTATCAAAGTCCAGCCAGGGCGGCGGGGTCCGGTCACTGACCTCGTTCAGCGCATTTCGGTCGCGGATCGTGTCCATCGGATGCCAGAACCCGTAATGCTTGAACGCGACCAGCTGTGCGTCCGCCGTCAGATTGACCATCGGGGATTGCTCCAACGGTTCCATATCGTCGACAAGGTAGTCGAAGACCCCCGGCTCGAACACAAAGAAGCCGCCATTGATCCAGGTTTCATACCGGCGCACCTTTTCGGTGAAGGCGCTGACCAGATCGTTCTCCCCAAGTTCCATATTGCCAAAACGCGCCGGAGGCTGCACGGCGGTCACGGTGGCAAGCTTGCCGTGGCGGCGATGAAACTCCAGCAGCCGGTCGATCTGCACATTTCCCAGGCCGTCGGAATAGGTGACCATGAAGGTCTCGTCCCCGACCCAGTCGCGCAGGCGGCGGATACGCCCGCTGGTCATGGTCAGCGCGCCGGTATCGACAACGCTGACATTCCAGCCGCCGGAAGAAATCGGCTTCAGCCGCAGATCGCCGGTATCGACATCGACCGTGATATCATTGGCAATCAGGTGATAATCGGAGAAAAATTTCTTCAGCATCAGGCATTTATAGCCTGCCGCCACAATGAACTCGTTGTGACCGAAATGGCTGTAGATATCCATCACCCGCGCGATGATCGGACGTCCGCCCACCTCAACCATCGGTTTGGGGATCGACACCGTTTCCTCGGCCAGCCGGGAGCCGAGACCGCCTGCCAACAGGATCGTTTTCATCCGTCTCCTCCATCCGTTGTCGCAGCAGCGTCTTTCGTAGGTGCGAGCCAGAGAACCGCCTCGCCATAGCGGTCGGTGATCTGGGGGAAGGCGCGCGCCACATATCCGTTCGCTTGCGCATAATCGACCAGAGCCTGATCAAGCACGGCGTCAAAACCGGTCAGCAGCGCGACCGGCGGGTCATCGTAGAACAGCGTTTCCACACCGTCCGGCCCGGTGATGGCAAACTGCGTCAACTCCTCCGGTGCCGCGTAGGGTACCACACGGTAGCCAAAAGGTCCGGCGGAAAATTCCGGGTATATGCGCAGTCCAGCCTCCAGCGGATAGATCGGTGCCAGGGTCGCCACAGGCCCCTGAGCGGATAACCCGGCTTCGGCAAAAGCAGTACGCAGCGCCTGCGCGCCACGCACAACATTCGCAGTCGTAAACCCGGCGGGGTCGCGAAGCGCATTCAGCCCGAGCGCAAGGCGGGTGCCGCCGCTGAACACCATCAAAACCAGCGCAACCGACATTGCGAGGCCGAGATGGCGCCGGTTTTCCGAAGCGCAACGGCGATAGAAAAGTGCGATCAGGATGGGCAATCCTGCCAAGGGCGCCGCATAATATTGCGGAAACCCCGGCGTTGGCAGAAACCCGAACGCCGCCGCACTGATGGTTACAGCCGCGATCACCACAGCCGCCTGACCCGGCCAGCCCGATGCGCTTTCACCCCGGCGAGACATCACCCACGAAAATATGGTGACGAACAGCAACAACATCGCAGCACCAAAGAACCAGACCGATAGCGCCAGCTGGAATTTTTGCGCTGCACGCAGGGCAAGCCCCGGCTCCATCGCCGCGTTTGCCTGCCAATAGGCGACATGGGGACCTGTATGGTAGCCTGCGATATGGGCGAAAAACAGCTCTGTCTGGGTCAGGGCCAGCCAGAACAGCGGCAGCGCACCGACGATGCCCCCCAGGCCGACCGGCAACACAAGGAAACGCAACCTTTCAGTGAAGGTCAGTTCGCGCGGCACCAGAAAGCAGCCTATTGCCACGGCTGGCACAAAGGCGATGGCGCTGATCTTCAGACCGCATGCGATTGACAGCGACACCCCTGCGACGAACAGAGGCCAGAATGTCGGCCGCCCCTCTGCCAGCGCAATCGCGAACAGGCCAAGCCCAAGGACCACGAATGGCAACGGCAGAAGGTTGTTCGTCGCGACCATACCGGTCTGGCCCAGAAAGACATCTGTCGCCATCAGCCCGGCGGGACCGAAAAACGCCACCAGCCTTGATCCAGTCAATCGCCAGCCGATCCAACCAGTGCACCCGAGCAGCAGCAGCCAGGCCATAAATACCGTCAGCCGCGCGACCGCCAGTAGCCCGAAAGAGGGCAGCAGCAGATGCATGCCGCGAAACAGCCAGGCCGAATATGGCACATGGTTGAAGAATATATCGCGGTAAAGCTCGTACTCGCCCAGCAAAACCGCGGGCGGGACGAACATGAATTCATCACGGCGCAGATCGTAATCCATGATCCGGCCGAACAGGCTGGCCAGCAGGATCAGGCTCAGAATCACCGCGCCAGCCGCGATCAGACCAGAACGCCGCGACGCCCCCCCCGCTGACAATGTATCGGCACCCCCACTCATGCTGCGCCCTTCCCGCGACGGAAGCCCATGACCCGTCCGATCAGCAACCACGAGGCGACCACGACGAACGGCAGCACGACCAGCTGCGCCAAAAGCGGGCCAAGCCCCTGCCCCATCACCAGCCTGAGCGCCAGCGCGTTGCCCGCATAAAGCAGCAAATAGCTGGCCAGATAGGCGGGAAGCCTGTCCCAGCCACGCACCAGAAACACATGCCGCGCGTGAACGCGGAAATTCCACAGCGAACCAAGAACGAACTGAACCGCCAGAGCCAGTTGCGCCGGCAACCCCATCAGCACCGCAACCGCGTAAATCGAATAACCAACCGCTGTATTTGCCACGCCAGCCAAGAAGAACCGCAACATCGTCGCCGGCGTCGAAAATCCCTGCGTGGTATTTCTGGGCCCGCCCACCATTACAAAAACACGCGCGACCGATGAACGCCCTGTGTCAGCGGGAGAAATACATTCCTCAGCAATTGAAAACAAAATATAAACTCAACCATAATAAACACCGGAAATACGCCACCCCTTCATGAATAGCTTGCGAGAGACTCATTCATTTTGCAAGAAAATCAGCACCTGTATTTTTCGCAGGTCGTAGATTTTTACACTGTATTTTAATCAATTTTATCAATACGCAAAAACGATCCACATTTATGAACTGTACAGTGTAATTTATACACCCTTCGATTGATCCAGCCTCCATCAACTTCATCGCAAACGAAATCCATACCCACTGTTCCGCCTCAAAATGGGCATTTCTTTCAGATCAAAATCAATTCTAGAAAGCGGGCCATTCCTTCGCAGCAGCATTCCCGCAGCCCCTCAACACCTATCAATTCTGATAGGTGCAACATGCTTGCACCAAATATCGGCCTGTGTATTCCTTTAACCCAAGCGCCTCCACAGAAAACAATGGCAAAAAATGCCATTACTTTCAGGAAGAAATTCAGGCAGATTTTCGGAAGCCGCAGCATTGATCGGGAGAGTATTGGGGCATGTCTGAAAGCGCCATCGGGTCTTTGCGTTCCAGGCTGGCGCGCAATATGTCCTGGACATTCGCGAGCCAGATATTCATCTCGCTCGCCGCGATCGTCACGCTTTTTATCGCAGCCCGCGCGCTTGGCCCCGCAGGTCTGGGTATCGTGGCGCTTGCCGAAACCTTCGTGCGGCTTGTCGATCTGATTTTCCGGCTGGAGCCGTGGCAGGCGGTCATTCGCTTCGCCATCAGGGCGCAAAACAAAAACGATCACGGCGCAATGCAGCGATTGTTCAAGCTGTCACTGATGATCGACGCCTTTGGCAGCCTGCTGACCGGAACGATCTGCGTCCTCTTCGCCGGTATCGTCGCACCCAGAATCGGCCTGCCGTCCGAGAATGGCGCAAACTACATCTATCTTGTCGCGGCAGGTCTGTTTGTCACGTTCCGACCCACCACCGTGGCGATGCTGCGGGTGTTTGACCGGTTCGACGTGCTGGCAAAGCTCGACATCGCCTCGGCGACGATCCGCATGATCCTCAGCCTCATTGCTTGGCTCAGCGGGCTGGACGTCTGGGCGTTTCTTGCCATTCTGCTGATCCAGAGCATATTTGACGGCGTATTCGGCCTGCCCTTCGCCATGCGCGTCATGCGCAATCGCGGCTATGGCGGTTTCCTGAACGCGAACGGCCTCGCCGCGATCAGGGAGAATCCCGGCTTTCTGCGGCTGGTCTGGAATTCCAATGTCAACGTCATCCTGCGGCAATCGGTCAACCGGTTCGACGTGCTGATTCTGGGGGCTATGACCAATCCGACCGCAGTCGGCATGTATCAGCTTGGCAAACGGGTCATGAACCGGGTCACCAAGTTGTCGGCGCCGGTGCGCCAGACCATATACCCCGAGATGTCGCGGCTGTGGGAACAGGGCAGGATCGCCGCCTTCAACCGGCTGATCGTGATCGTTTCCGCATCGCTGCTAAGCCTGCAGCTCGTCTTCGCCATCCCCGTCATGCTGAATATCGAGCCGATCATCCACATCATATTCGGCCCGGAATTCGCGGGTGCGGGGCCGGTGATGAATATCCTGCTCGCGTCATCCATCGTCATTGCATCCGGCGTCGCACTGAACCCGGCGCTGCTCAGCATGGGCAAGGACAGGCTGCTGGTCCTGGTCACGCTTGGCGCGACGGCGATCTTTGCCGTCAGTTTCCTGCCGCTGGTCAAACTCTTCGGTGTCGAGGGGGCGGCTTACGCCAACCTGCTGTTCAACGTCAGCTGGACAATCGGCTGTGCATTCGGGCTTCGCGGCATTCGCGCGCGCCGGACACGAACCGGGGACGATTGATCCGGCAGTAAAGCTACGATTATTCCTGGAAAAACCGGAACTGGTAGCGGAGGAGGGACTTGAACCCCCGACACAAGGATTATGATTCCTCTGCTCTAACCAACTGAGCTACTCCGCCCCGATCACCTCGTGGGGTGGAGGCGATGTAAGGGAGGGCACGGGGGGCGTCAAGCGGGATTCTGTGGAAATTTTAGCGAGGGCGGGGCCGGCGGGCGGGCCGGTCCACCGGGATCGACCGTGCGGCGGCTGCCGGGTCGGCCAGGACCGCCCCGCAAGACGAACCGGGTTTCGCAACCCGATGCCGACTGGCTGGCCGAGCAACACCAATGCCACTATAAAGCAAGACGCAACATTGCGGGGGCGAAGATGACCATCTGGACTGGGTGCTCGACATGGATTTGACACGCACCCGCATTCAGCAGATCGCCGAAATGCTGACCGATGTCGGCGAGCGGGAATTGATGCCCCGGTTCCTGGCGCAGCTTCCCAATCGGGTCTTCGAGAAAACCTCGGCTTTCGATGTCTGCAGCGAGGCCGATCAGGCCGCCGAGCAGCAACTGACCGATCAGATCGCCAAGATCTTTCCCGGTGTCACCGTGGTCGGCGAAGAGGCGACCGGTCACGACCCGGATGCGATAGCGAAGCTCGGGACTGCTGAAATCGCTATTCTGATCGACCCGATCGACGGAACCAAGAATTTCACCTCGGGCGTGCCGCTGTTCGGGATGATGATCGCGGGTTTGCGACGGGGGGAAGTCGTTTTCGCCGCCATCCATGATCCGGTCTGCAAGGAAACCGCGCTCGCCCTTCGTGGGGAGGGAAGTTGGATGCTGCGCACCGAAGGGGCGGAAACGGAACTCAGGGTCGCGCTTCTCTGCACTCCCGAGCATATGAACATCGTGGCCGGGACGAATTTCCTGCCACCGGAACTGTTGCCAGCCGTGCAAAGGAACCTGCCAAAATTCGCGATGAATTTCTGGCTGCGATGCGCCGCGCATGAATATCGCATGGCGGCAGGCGGGCATTGCGAATTGCTGGTCTATAACCGGCTGATGCCCTGGGATCACGCCGCAGGCTGGCTGCTACACCGTGAGGCAGGCGGTTACAGCGCCCATTTCGATGGTTCCGTCTATCATCCGACGCATACCACCGGCGGGCTTATTTGCGCCCCGGACCGGGACAGTTGGGTGGCCGCGCGAGATACACTGTTTGGCGACAAGTTCATCAAAAACACCCCGCCTAACGCATAGCCCCCCGTATCGCATACCCCCGTAGGGTGCGCTTCAGCGCACCACCACCTTCAGCGCACCCACAACACCCCCTACCCCTTCGCCTTCACCACCTGCAACAGCGGCATCAGATCGCTCATATCCGGCCCGTGGGCCTGTCCGGTCAGCGCCTTGCGCAGCGGCATGAACAGCCCCTTGCCCTTGCGGCCCGTCGCCTCTTTCACGCGCCCGGTAAATTCCGACCAGGTGTTGTCGTCATAGGGCGGCGGCGGCAGCAGGGTCATGGCCTCGGCGATGAAATCCTGATCTTCCGGCGCGATTTCCGGTTCGGCCCCTTCGCTGAAGATCACCCACCAGCCGGCCAGATCATCCAGCTTGGTGATATTCTGGCTGGCCACGCGCCAGAACCGCGCCGCCTGTTCGTCCGGCACGCCCAGTTCCGCGATCCGGCCCTTCACGCTATCGAAGGACAGCGACTGGTTGCGCGCACGTGTCAGCGGCCACAGATCCTCGGCATCGAATTTCGTCGGCGAGGCGCCGAAATTCGACAGATCGAAGCTCTCCGCCACCTCATCCATGCTCAGCAGCTCAACCGGCAACGACGAGCCCAGCCGCGACATCATCGACACCAGAGCCTCCGGCGCGACGCCCGCCTCGCGCAGATCCTTGATCGCCAGCGAGCCGAGCCGTTTTGACAGCTCCTCACCCTGCGGTCCGGTCAGCAGCGAGTGATGCCCGAAAACCGGCGCCGTCCCGCCAATCGCCTCGATAATCTGGATCTGCGTGGCCGTGTTGGTCACATGGTCCGATCCGCGCACGATATCGGTCACCCCCATATCGGTGTCATCCACCGAGGAGGCGAAGGTATACAGAACCTGCCCGTCCGCCCGGATCAGCACCGGATCGCTGACAGAGGCCGCGTCGATGGAAATATCGCCCAGAATGCGGTCATTCCACTCGATCCGCTCATGCGCCAGCTTGAAACGCCAGTAGCCCTGACGCCCCTCTCCGCGCAGCTTCTCCTTCTCGGCATCCGACAGCGCCAGCCCGGCGCGGTCATAGACCGGCGGCTTGCCCATATTGAGCTGCTTCTTGCGCTTCAGATCAAGCTCGCCCGGCGTCTCGAACACCTCATAGATGCGGCCATCGGCGCGCAACTGCTCGCGCACTGCTTCATAGCGGTCCAGCCGCTTCGACTGCTGCTCGACCCGGTCCCAGCCGATCCCCAGCCATTCCAGATCGCGGCGGATGCCGTCCATATATTCCTGCTTCGACCGCTCCCGGTCGGTGTCGTCGAACCGCAGGATAAACGTCCCGCCGGCCTTGCGGGCGATCAGATAGTTGAACAGCGCCGCGCGCAGGTTGCCGACATGGATGTGCCCCGTGGGCGAGGGCGCAAAACGGGTGGTGGTCATGGCATCATTCCTCTGGGTTCGCCTGCTCTTTCATATGGGGGGGATTTTGTCCATATCAGGGACAAATGAGGTGATACCGATGACCGACCTGACCCAAAGCACCGCCCCCTCCAGCGACGACATCGAAACCGTCGCGCGGCAGGTCATCGCGACCCTGCCACCCGCCTTCGCCCCGCACGCCAAGGACATCGTCCTGCGCATCGAGGATGTCGCACCCGACGATATGCTGGACGAGCTGGAAACCGACGACCCGCTGGAACTCACCGGCATCTATGACGGCATCCCAATGACCGAGAAATCACCGTCCGAACCGCAGCATTTCCCCGACACGATCTGGCTGTTCCGTCGCGCCATCATCGACGAATGGGCCGAACGCGGCGACGTCACGCTGCATGATCTGGTGGCCCATGTGACGGTCCACGAACTCGCCCATCATTTCGGCTGGTCCGACGATGACATCGCGAAAATCGACAGGTGGTGGGAATGACCCAGAAGCCGATCCTGACCGTCACGCTCAACCCGGCACTCGACATATCGACCGAAGCGCCAGAGGTAACGCCGGAGGTCAAGCTGCGCTGCGCCGCACCCTCCTTCGATCCGGGCGGGGGCGGCATCAATATCAGCCGCGCCATCGCGATCATGGACGGTCAGTCCCGGCCTTTGGTGGCGCTTGGCGGCCATACCGGGCTGCGCATGGCGCGGATGCTGGCCGATTTGGGGCTGGACCCGATCACCCTGCCCGCCCCCGGCGAAACCCGGCAATCGGTCGCGGTCACCGATGCCTCCAACAACCAGCAATACCGCTTCACCATGCCCGGCCCGGCGTGGAGCGACAGTTTCGTAACCCGCTCACTCGACGCCATCGCGGAAAACGCCCCCGCCGACGGGTTTATCGTTCTGTCAGGCTCAAACCCGCCGGGTGTGCCACATGATTATGCGGCGAGCCTTGCCAAACGGCTATCCGGCAGCGCGGCACATCTTTTCGCCGACACCTCCGGCCCCGCGCTTTCTGAACTGGCAGGCGGCGGATATAATATCGCACTTCTTCGGATGGACCGGCACGAGGCGGAAACCCTCGCCGCCCGCCCCCTGCCTGCACGGGCCGATACCGCCGCTTTCGCCAGATCGCTGGTCAAGGCCGGGGCGGCGCAATCGGTCATCGTGGCGCGTGGCAGTGACGGCAATATCATCGCCACAGAAGATGCGGCATGGCACGCCGAAGCCGCAAAGGTGGAAATCGTCAGCAAGGTCGGCGCGGGCGACAGCTTCCTTGCCGGTTTCACCCTCGCCTGCGCGCGCGGTATGAACACACAGGACGCGCTTGGCCTCGCCGCCGCAATGGCCTCCGCCGCCTGCATGACGCAGGCGACCGCGCTTTGCCGCAGGGCCGACGTGGAGAAACTTTTCAGTGAACGGGTTATCACACAACTCTGATCGGCCTCGGGATCGCAAGCCTGACAAGGCCCGGACTATTTCAACGGATTGCCCTCAGCCGCCCCCGCAATCACCCGACGCATCAGCGACATCAAAAGCTGCCGCTCCTGCGGATCAAGCCCCGCCAGAGCGGCATCATTCACCGCCATCGCCGCCGCGACCGCCGGTTCCTGCAAACCCCGCGCGTGATCCGTCAGCCATATACGCTGCGCACGCCCGTCATTCGGGTCTTTCTTCCGAATCACCAGCCCGTCCCGCGCCATCCGGTTCAGCGTATTGGCCATCGTCGCCTGTTCTATATCCAGCCGCTTCACCAGATCCCTCTGCGTCAGCCCATCCTGATCCCATAGCTCCAGCAGCGCCGGAAACGTCCCCGTGCTCAGCCCCAGGGGCTTGATCCGCGACGACAATCCCTGCGCGAATATCCGCGCCATGTGATTGACCAGATACCCCGCCGACTCCTCTTTCACGAATTCCATATCGCCTCATTGCATAGCATGCTATGTTAATATATAGCTTGCTATTAAATAAGCCGATCCAAGGAGGAAAGACAATGCCCAAGCTGATCCATCCCATTGCCGGAAGCATCGCCCTCGCAACGATCCTGAGCTTTTGGCTGTCCACCGTGCTTGCCGAAATATTCCTGCCGAAACCCGCAATCATCGCCGTCAAAACCGCCATTCCCTGGGGTTTTCTGATCCTGATCCCGTCGCTGATCGCCACCGGGGCAACGGGTTTCCGCATGAGTGGAAAATGGCGCGGCAAGCTGATCTCGGCCAAGAAGCGCCGCATGCCGGTCATCGCCGCCAATGGCCTGCTGATCCTGATCCCCTCGGCGCTTTACCTCTCGGCCAAGGCGCGGTCGGGCGATTTCGACACAGGCTTTTACGCCGTCCAACTGATCGAGCTGGTCGCGGGTGCCGTCAATATCACCCTGCTCAGCCTCAACATGCGCGACGGGCTGCGCATGACCGGAAAGCTGCGGCGTCGCGTGCCGTGCTGATCATTGCCGAAAACCCCAGGCCGACACCTGACCCGGATCGCGACCCTGCTGTCGCACCCGTGCATCGCGCACGAAACCACCTTATAGCGGACATCGTGAAAACAGACTGAAGGATTCCCATGCGCGCCCTGATCCAGCGAGTCACCGAAGCCTCCGTCAGCGTCGACGGCCAGATCATCGGTCAGACCGGCCCCGGCCTGATGATCCTCGTCTGCGCCATGCAGGGCGACGACGAAACCGCGGCAGAAAAACTCGCCGCACGAATTGCGAAGCTGCGGATTTTCCGGGACGACGCGGGAAAGATGAACCGCTCCCTTGCCGATACCGGGGGCGGCGCGCTCGTGGTCAGCCAGTTCACCCTTGCCGCCGATACGAAATCGGGCAACCGCCCCGGCTTTTCCGCCGCCGCGCCGCCCGATCAGGGACGATTTCTGTATGAACTTTTCGCCGCCGCTCTCCGCGCGCTCGGCCCGCACGTCGAAACAGGTGAGTTCGGGGCGGAAATGAAGGTCTCGCTGGTCAATGACGGCCCTGTCACCATCTGGATGGACAGCGCCGATCGCGGTTGACAGCTTGTCACGACGATCTGTGTACGCCCGGTGTACGCCCGGTGTACGCGCGGTGTACGCAGATTAACCGCTTGACTTTCGGCGCGGCAGGGCCCATCTGCCACCCAACCCCGTTCCGCGTGCTGCCGCGTGTGCAGCCAGTCGCGCCGGGATTTCGACAGGTTCCCACCGACACGCAGGGGCACCGTCGGGCCACCCGTATCACGGCCCGCACCCCTCTCGCGGCAGATGCCGCACGCCGCGCCCGATACGGGTGCGCGGAATATGTAAGTGTTTGAAATGAATACCGAAAAACGCCGCCCTCGTCGCGGCCAGAAGCCCCGCCCGCAATCGCATCGCGGCCCCCGCCCCGATGACGTGAACCGCCGCCGCGCCCCCGCGCGCGAGCCGGTCCCGACCGGGCCTTTCGCGGATATGGGCATCGACCCGCGCATCAACGCCAATCTCGGCCCGCTCGGCCTGACCGAGCCAACCCCGATTCAGGCACAGTCCATCCCCAAAACCGTCAACGGCCGCGACATCCTCGGCCTAGCCCAGACCGGCTCCGGCAAGACCGCCGCATTCAGCCTGCCGATGCTGACGCGCCTTCTCGAACATGGCCGCAAACCGGAGCCCGGCACCTGCCGCGCCCTGATCCTCGCGCCCACGCGAGAGCTTGCCACGCAGATTGCAGAGGCCGTGGACGGCTTCGCGCAAGGCACCCCGATCCGCAGTTTCCGCGTTGTCGGCGGCGCCTCGATCAACGTGCAAATGCAGCGTATTTCGCGCGGTATCGACGTGCTGATCGCCACGCCGGGCCGGCTGATCGACCTGATGGACCGCAAGGCTGTCGACCTGTCGAAAACCGAATATCTGGTGCTGGACGAGGCCGATCAGATGCTGGATATCGGCTTCATCCACGCCCTACGCCGGATCGCCAAAACCCTGCCCGCACAGCGTCAGACGCTGCTGTTTTCCGCCACCATGCCGAAGCTGATGGAGGAGCTTGCCGGGACCTATCTCAACGACCCGGTCCGCGTTCAGGTCAACCCGCCCGGACAGGCAGCCGAGAAAATCGATCAGGGCGTGCATTTCGTCAATCAGGGCGATAAGGCGACGCTTCTGGCAGAATATCTGGCGAAGCATCCGCGCGAATTAGCGATTGTTTTCGGGCGCACCAAATACGGCTCTGAGAAGCTGGCGAAGCTGCTGGAGAAATGGGGCTTCGATGTGGTCGCCATTCACGGCAACAAGTCGCAGGGGCAGCGTGAACGCGCGCTTTCGGCCTTCCGTGACGAAAAGGCTAAGGTGCTGGTTGCGACCGATGTCGCGGCCCGTGGCCTCGATATCCCGCAGGTCGCGCATGTCTATAACTTCGACCTTCCGAATGTGCCGGAGAACTATGTCCACCGGATCGGCCGGACCGCCCGCGCGGGTCGTGATGGCCGAGCGGTTGCCTTCTGCGCGCCGGGTGAAATCGGCGAGCTGCGCGGTATTGAAAAGGCGATGAAGGCGCAAATCCCGGTGATCGGCGGCGAAGCACCGGCAGAGGAACGCCCGGCACCGCGCCGCCGGGGACGCGGCCCCCAGAAACCCCGTCAGGGTGGCGAAGCCGCGCCGAACAAACGCCCCGCCCGCAGGCCATCACGCCGCCCGAGAAGCCAGCAAAACGCGTAACATCGCAACGGGGGGCCGCAGACTGTCTGTTTCTGCGGCCCTTCCTTTGAGCGGCGGACAGGACCGCCCATATTCGGCATACTTGATAGGCTAAGCCGGGGACGTTATCCGGTCGCATGGCCAAGCTGTATTTCCACTATTCCACCATGAATGCGGGCAAAAGCACGCTGCTCCTTCAGGCGTCCTACAACTACCGCGAGCGGGGGATGGAAACGCTGCTGCTGCTTGCCGCGCTCGACACGCGGGCGGGGGCGGGGCGGATCGGGTCGCGCATCGGGATTTCGGCGGAGGCGACGGCGTTTGACCCGCAGCAGGACCTGTTCGCCCTGATCGAGGCTGACCCCCGTGAACTCGCCTGTGTGTTCATCGACGAGGCCCAGTTCCTGACCCGCGATCAGGTCTGGCAGCTTGCCCGCGTGGCAGATGATCTGGGAATCCCGGTCATGGCTTACGGATTGCGCGTGGATTTCCGGGGCGAGTTATTCCCCGGCTCCGCCGCGCTACTGGCGCTGGCGGATGACCTGCGGGAGGTACGCACGATCTGCCATTGCGGGCGCAAGGCAACGATGGTGATCCGGCGCGGCGCGGATGGTGTCGCCGTGACCGATGGCGCGCAGGTGCAGGTCGGCGGGAACGAAACCTATGTCTCGCTCTGCCGCCGCCATTGGCGCGAAGCGGTCGGGAAATAGCCGAGACGTCTAAAACGCCCGCCAACTTATGCTTGCCGGATAGGCTTTTGCCTGCCAGCCTGCACAAAGGGGAGGCAGGACATGGACGGCGCGACCAAAACACGCAAGAAGCTGGACCCGGCGGAGATCGGGGCAATTGCCCATCTTTACCGGGGCGAGGTCTACCGCTCGACCATCTGGCGCACGCGGCTCGATACGACGACGAACTGGTCGGTCGTCACGCTGGGGGTGGCGCTGTCGATCACCTATTCCTCGCCGCAGGCATCGCCATTGCCGCTAGTACTGGTCGGGATTCTCATCATCTTCTTCCTGATGCTGGAGGCGCGGCGCTATCGTTATTTCAATGTCTGGCGGGCGCGCTGCCGCTGGATGGAGCTGCATTTCTACGCACCGATGCTGAAGGAAGGCGATCTGCATCTGGAGGAGCATTGGCAGGACCGGCTGGCCGATGACTACCTGCATCCGCATTATCACGTCAGCATGTGGACGGCGATCGGGCGGCGGATCCGGCGGAATTACTTCTGGATTCTGCTGATCCAGTCGGCGGCGTATCTGGGCAAGTTGATCGTACACCCGACGCCGCTGGACTCGACGGCGCAGCTCTTCGAGCGGGCGGCAATCGGCCCCTTCCCCGGCTGGCTGATCCTGCTGATCGGGGGCAGCTATTGCCTGACATGGGGTGCAATTGCCCTGATGAGCGAGCTTGCAGACACCCGCCGCGCGAGGGCCCGCAGCGATCCGCTGGGGATGGGATAGCGCGCAGCCAGCAATTGCAGCGGTTTCAGGCGCGGGATTATGGCAGCCCGAATTCGCAGCAGTCGTTGCGACGGGCGGCATCATGGGGTAGCTATAAACCAAAATATAATCTTGTTTCTGACACAGGCAAATTCTCATGCGCGCAGCCCTGATCGCCGTTCTCACCCTGCTCTTGCCGCTTCAGGCGCTGGCATTCGACACCAATGCCCGGACGGCATGGGTTTATGACGTCGGCACCGGCACTGTCCTTCTGGAAAAAAACGCCGACCGGGCCATACCGCCAGCATCCATGTCGAAGCTTATGACGGTTTACATGCTGTTCGAGGCGGTAAGCGATGGCCGGCTTCAGATGGACACCCGCCTGCCGGTGTCGACCAAGGCACGGGAAATGGCCGGATCGACCATGTTCCTGAACGAGCAGGACCGCCCCACGGTCGAGGAGCTTATCAAGGGCATCATCGTGCTGTCGGGCAACGACGCCTGCGTGGTCGTGGCCGAGGGGCTGGCCGGGACGGAGGAGGCTTTCGCCCGGCAGATGAACGAGAAGGCGAAATCGCTGGGCATGAACAACTCCAATTTCGCGAACAGCTCCGGCTGGCCGCATCCCGATCACGTCATGAGCGCGCATGATCTGGGCATTCTGGCCGAACATCTGATCGACGACTTCCCGGAGCTTTATAAATTTTTCGCACTCAAGGAGTTCCGCTTCGATGACCGCGCACCTGCCAACCGTTTTAACCGCAACCCGCTGCTGGCTCTCGGTATCGGCGCGGACGGGCTGAAAACCGGCCACACGGAGGAAGCGGGATACGGGCTGGTCGGCTCGGCCGTGCAGGGCGAGCGGCGGGTGATCTTCGTCGTGACCGGGCTGGCGACGGAGCAGGCCCGCGCCGAGGAGGCAGAGCGGATCGCCGCCTGGGCCTTTCGCGACTTCACCATGAAGGAGGTCGTGCCGCAGGGCGAAACCGTCGCCTCCGCCCCCGTCTGGCTGGGGGCGAAATCCAGCGTGGCGCTGACCACGCAGAACGGGCTGAACGTGCTGATGCCGGTCGGCGCGGAATCGGGCGTAACGGCAGAGGCGGTTTATTCCGGCCCCCTCTCCGCGCCGATCACTGCGGGCGACCGGCTGGGCATGTTGCAGATCGAAATCCCCGGCGTCGGCCCGGCCAATGTCCCGCTGATCGCGGCGGAGGATGTGGCGAAGGCGGGTTTCTTCGGGCGGATGCGCAGCGCCGCGATGCGTCTGGGCGGCGAGGCCTGGCAGGCAGCGCGGCAGTAAGGCTGGCATGTTCATCAGTTTCGAGGGGATCGACGGCAGCGGCAAGTCCACCCAGTCCCGCCTTCTCGCCGAGGCGTTGCGGGCCGAGGGGCATGACGTCGTGCTGACCCGCGAGCCGGGCGGTTCCGACGGGGCGGAGGCAATCCGGCGATTGCTGGTCGAAGGCGGTGCCGAACGCTGGTCCGCCGAAACTGAGCTTCTGCTGTTCAATGCCGCCCGTCGCGATCACCTTGAACGCACGATCAGGCCCGCGCTTGCGCGCGGCGCGATTGTGATCACAGACCGTTTCGCTGACTCGACCCGCGTTTATCAGGGCGCGACGCGTGGCGACCTGAAGGATAAGGTCGAGGCGCTGCATGAAATGATGATCGGCATTGAACCGGATCGGACCTTTATTGTCGACGTAACATTGAACATTGCCGCAAAGCGGCTACTGCAACGCGCGTCGTCGGCGTTTGCGGAAGCCGCTGCGGCATCTGCAGCGGCGGCGGCGGCAGCGGAGAAAGTCTCTGACGCTGCACAACAGGCATCACTTGCAGCAGGACATGCCGCGGAAGCGGCAAGATATGCCGAGCTTTCGGAAGTAGAGCTCGAAGATCGGTTTGAATCGATGGGCGCTCAGTTTCAGCGACAGCTACAAGATGGATTTCGAGAGTTGGCACACGCCAATTCGGCCCGCGTCCGGATCATCGACGGCAGCGGCACCGCCGAGCAGGTCGCGGCGCGCGTCCGGGCCGCGCTATGAGCAGCGACGAAGCCCCCGAATCCGACCGCGTTCCCGGCGCGCCGCACCCGCGCCATAGCCCGACGATTATTGGTCAGGATCACGCGGTCGCAGATTTTCTGGGTGCCGTCGACGCGAAGCGGCTGCATCACGCATGGCTGATCACCGGCCCACGAGGCGTCGGCAAGGCGACGCTGGCCTGGCAGATCGGGCGCTGGCTGCTGGCGGACGGGGATGCGAAATCCCTGACAGCCCCGCCCGATGACCCGGTGGCACGTCGGATGGCTGCACTGTCAGAGCCAAGACTGCATCTGGTCCGGCGTGGCTTCGATCAGAAGACCGGCAGATTGCGGGCGGAAATCGGGGTGGATGATATCCGCGCGCTTCTGTCCTTCTTTCATCTGAGCGCCGCAGAGGGCGGACGGCGGGTGGCCATTGTCGATGCAGCGGACGAGCTGAATGGTGCCGCGTCGAACGCGCTTCTGAAGATACTCGAAGAACCGCCCGCAGGCGGGGTGATCCTGCTGATCGCCCATCAGCCTGCCCGATTGCTGCCGACCATCCGTTCGCGCTGTCGAGAGTTGCGGCTTGCACCGTTACCGCCCGAGGAGATGCAACGGGTTTTCGCAGCGCTTGAAATTGACGGGGATGCGCAGGCCTTGGCCGCGCTTTCCGGCGGATCGGCGGGGGAGGCTCTGCGGCTGGCGGGACAGGACGGGTTGGAAGCCTATGCCAATATTGTCGCCCTGTTCGCCACGCTGCCACGTTTCGACAGGACAAAGGCACGCGCCCTGGCCGAGGCCGCAGGGGCGCGCGCGACTGCCGATGGCGACCCGTTCGATCTGACGGTCACTCTGCTGGACCGCTTCCTGACCCGTCTTGCCCGCGCCGGGCTGATGGGCGCGCCGGTGCCGGAGGCCGTGCCGGGTGAGGCTGAACTGATGGCCCGCCTCTGCCCGGACGCCGATGCAGCGCGCATCTGGGCTGGTGCGCAGGCGGAGCTTTCGGCGCGGGCCAGAACCGGGCGGGCAGTCAATCTTGACCCTGCCGCGCTTGTGATGGATATGCTGACCCAACTTGCCGGGCAGGCCCCGGCGCACACGAAAGCCTGACCGATGCCTTTTCCCGATGCCGGCGAGGCGGTCCCGATCGTGGACAGCCACTGCCATCTCGACTTTCCGAATTTCGACGGGGATCGCGACGATCTGATCGCCCGTGCGCGGTCGGCGGGTGTGACCCGGATGGTCACGATCTGCACCAAGCTGCGCGCCGAGCCGCAGGTTCGCGCGATTGCCGAAGCGCATGACGGGGTGTTTTACGCCGCCGGGACCCACCCGATGAGCGTGGCGGATGAACCGATGGCAACGGTCGATGATCTGGTCGCGCTGGCCGCACATCCGAAATTTGTCGGCATCGGTGAGACCGGGCTGGATTATCACTACACAGCGGAATCGGCAGCGGCGCAGCAGGAGAGCCTGCGCATCCATATCGAGGCCGCGCGCCGCACCCGCCTGCCACTGATCATTCACGCCCGCGACGCCGATGAGGATATGGCGCGGATCCTGACCGAAGAACACCGCGCGGGTGCATATGGCTGTGTCATGCATTGCTTCTCGTCCGGTGCGGGGCTGGCACAAGCGGCGCTCAATCTCGGGTTTTACCTGTCGATGTCGGGGATCGCGGCATTTCCACGCTCGTCCGAGCTGCGGGAGATTTTCACAGCGGCCCCGCTGGATCGCATTCTGGTGGAAACCGACGCGCCCTATCTCGCCCCGCCCCCACACCGGGGAAAACGAAACGAGCCTGCATTCGTGACCCGCACTGCCGCGAAGGGTGCGGAGGTTTTTGGGCTTTCCTACGCCGAATTCGCTGCCCAGACATCGGCGAATTTTGACCGGCTGTTCACGAAGGCCGCGGCATGATCCGCGTCACCATCCTCGGCTGCGGGTCCTCCGGGGGGGTACCACGGATCGGCGGCAATTGGGGCGCATGCGATCCGGCAAACCCGAAGAACCGCCGCCGCCGCTGCTCCATCCTGATTGACCGGATCGGGCCCAAGGGCAAGACGCGGATACTGATCGACACCGGCCCCGATCTGGTGCCGCAGCTTCTCGGCACCGATGTGGTGACGCTGGACGCCGTGATCTGGACGCACCCCCATGCCGATCATATCCACGGCATCGACGACCTGCGCCAGTTGGCCTATAACGCGCGCGCTCGGGTACAGGGATATGCCGACACACCGACCACACAGGCGCTGCGCGACAGGTTCGACTATATCTTCGCCTCGCCGCCGGGATCGAACTATCCGCCAATCTGCGACCTTCATCCGTTCGAGGAAACGATGACATTTGACGGCGCGGGCGGTCCGGTGATAATCGAACCGTTCGAGGTGCCGCATGGCGAAATCGTGGCCCTTGGGGTCAAGATCACGACATCCGGCGGCGGCATCGTCTATCTTCCGGATGTGCAGACCATCCCGGAAGCTGCGTGGCGGATCATCGGCACGCCGGAGGTCTTCATCTGCGACGCGCTGCGCCACGATCCGCATCCCAGCCACGCCCATCTGGCCCAGACGCTCGAATGGATTGAGCGGTCGGGTACGCCGCGCGGCGTGCTGACCAATATGCATATCGACATGGATTACGCCGCGACCGATGCCGAAACACCGGGCCACATTACCCCGGCCTATGACGGCATGGTGATCGAGGCACAGCCGTGAGCACGCTGTTCGACGTCGTCCTGCCAGTGTTTCTGGTGGTCGGCTTCGGTTATCTGGTTGCGTGGCGGGGCCTGTTTTCAGAGGCTGCCGTCGATGGCGTCATGCGGTTTGCTCAGAATTTTGCTGTGCCGGTTCTGCTGTTTCAATCCATCGCCAAGCTCGACCTGTCGGCGGAATTCAACCTGCCAATGCTGGCGGCATTCTATATCGGGGCGTTTTCTTCTTTCACGGTCGGCGCACTGGGCGCGCGATGGATCGGGCGACCGCCGGAGGATTCGGTTGCCATCGGGTTCATCTGCCTGTTTTCAAACTCGCTTCTTCTCGGCGTACCGATCACCGAAAATGCCTATGGCAGCGGGGCTCTGGCGGGAAACTGGACCATCATCGCGATACATTCGCCCTTGCTCTACACCTTCGGCATCACGGTGATGGAGTTCACCCGCGCCCGCGGGCAGAACCTGTCCATTGGCCGTGTCGCCTTGCGTGCGATGACCGGGGTTATTCGCACGCCGCTGGTCATCGGCATTCTGGCGGGCGCTGTCATGAACCTGCTGCGGCAGGCCGGGCTGGTACTGCCATCAGGATTCTGGGATGCGGTCGGGATGATGGCACGGGCCGCCCTGCCATCAGCGCTGTTCGCCCTTGGAGGGGTGCTTTACCGCTACAAGCCAGAGGGCGACAGCCGCGCGATCTTCATGTGCTGCTCCGCCTCGCTGGTCCTGCATCCGGTCATCACCTACGGGCTGGGACAGATCTTCGGGTTGGAGATCGCGGCACTCCGTTCGTCCGTCATGACAGCGGCGATGGCGCCGGGGGTGAACGCCTATCTGTTCGCCTCGATTTACGGCGTCGGCAAGCGGGTCGCGGCATCGTCTGTCCTGATCGCGACGGCGCTGTCGATCCTGACGATCTCGCTGTGGCTTGAGGTATTGCCTTGATTTTGTGATCGGTGAAGTGACGGCGCCCCCACAAGTCCACCGTTTGGGATTGGATGTCGCGGAATCGCGGACATGCTGGAATTGCGTGGACCGTATAGACCTCAGCATCGTAGACGCAGCGAAAACCAGCATCTCCTGAGCTTTGGCACCGCGCGGTTCATGGATATTTAGGCCAGGCTGAAAGGCTCACAACTTTTCGGTCAGTTCCGGGACGATGTTGAACAGGTCGCCGACGAGGCCGTAATCGGCGATCTGGAAGATCGGGGCTTCCTCGTCCTTGTTGATCGCCACGATGACCTTCGAATCCTTCATCCCCGCAAGGTGCTGGATCGCGCCGGAGATGCCGATGGCGATGTAAAGCTCCGGCGCGACCACCTTGCCGGTCTGGCCGACCTGCCAGTCATTCGGGGCGAAGCCTGAATCGACCGCCGCGCGGCTGGCACCGACGGCAGCGCCGAGCTTGTCGGCGAGCGCCTCGATGATGGCGAAGTTCTCTTCCGAGCCGACGCCGCGACCGCCGGAGACCACGCGGCCCGCCGAGGTCAGTTCGGGGCGGTCGCTTTCGGCCACCTCATCCGAGACCCAGGCAGACAGCGCCGGGTCCGGGCCGATCGCCTGATCGGTGACGGATGCAGAGCCGCCCGCGCCTGCCGCATCGAAGCTGGCGGTGCGCACGGTCAGCACCTTCTTGGCGTCCTTCGACTTCACCGTCTGGATGGCATTCCCGGCATAGACCGGACGCTTGAACGTGTCGGCATCGACCACCTCGGAGACATCCGAGATCACCATGACGTCCAGCAAAGCCGCCACGCGCGGCATGATGTTCTTGGCATCGGTCGTCGCAGGGACCGCGATATGGTCGTAATCGCCCGCCAACTCGACCAGCAGCGCGGCGGTCGGTTCGGCCAGACGGTGACCATAGAGCGCATCCTCGGCGACCAGCACCTTGGCCACGCCGTCGATCTTCGCGGCTTCCTCAGCGGCAGCCTTGGCCGACGATCCGGCACAGAGCACCGTCACATCGCCCAGACCCTTCAGCGCATTGACCGCCTTGCCCGTGGCATCCGCGTTGAGTTCCCCATTGGTGACTTCACCCAGCAGCAGAACAGCCATCACACAACCCCCGCTTCTTTCAGTTTCGAGACAAGCTCGTCGACATCGCCGACGATGATCCCGGCCTTGCGGCCCTCGGGTTCGGCGGTGTGGGTAATCTCCAGCCGCGGGGTCACGTCCACGCCGTAATCCGCCGCCGTCTTTTCATCGAGCGGCTTCTTCTTCGCCTTCATGATGTTCGGCAGCGAGGCATAGCGCGGTTCGTTCAGCCGCAGATCCGCCGTCACGATGGCGGGCAGTTTCACCTCGATGGTCTGCAACCCGCCATCGACCTCGCGGGTGACCTTGGCCGCATCGCCTGCAATCTCCAGCTTGGACGCGAATGTCGCCTGACCCCAGCCGAGCA
Source organism: Paracoccus sp. SCSIO 75233 (assembly GCF_027912675.1). Classification (NCBI taxonomy): domain Bacteria; kingdom Pseudomonadati; phylum Pseudomonadota; class Alphaproteobacteria; order Rhodobacterales; family Paracoccaceae; genus Paracoccus; species Paracoccus sp. SCSIO 75233. Next base: position 2,297,224 of record NZ_CP115757.1, read on the forward strand.
GGGCTGCCAGCATCTGGCCGGTCGCGTTCATGTCGTTGTCGATGGCCTGTTTCCCGGCGATGACCAGCTTCGGCTGTTCCGCGTCGATCACCGCTTTCAGGATCTTCGCGACCGCCAGCGGCTCGATATCCTGATGCACATCATCCGCCGCGACCACCAGAATGGCCCGGTCTGCGCCCATGGCCAGCGCCGTGCGCAGCGTCTCCTGCGCCTGCTTGACGCCGATCGAGACCACCACGACCTCTTCCGCCGTCCCCGCCTCCTTCAGACGGATCGCCTCTTCCACGGCAATCTCGTCAAACGGGTTCATCGACATCTTCACATTCGCAAGATCAACACCGGAGCCGTCAGATTTAACCTTCGGCTTCACATTATAGTCAATCACGCGCTTAACCGGCACGAGGATGTTCATGGAGGCCTCCTTTTCATAAGGGACGGTTTGGTTTGACGCCTGCATATCGATCTGGCAGGTCGCGGCGCAGTAATTTTCCGCTGGTTGTCCGTGGGAGGTGATCGATAAAGCGGATATCGCGGGGTATCTTGAAAGCAGCGAGTTCTGCCCGGCAACACGCCTCAAGCTGTGAACGGGTGTCATCATTCGCAGCAATGCCATCCTCAAGCGCCACCAGCGCCACGAGGCGTTCGCCCAGATCGTCATCGGGAATACCGGTCACAGCTGCATCCTTCACGAATGGATGTCCGGCCAGAATACCCTCAACCTCGGCGGGATAGATATTGACACCGCCGGAGATGACGACGTCGCCGCGTCTTGACGCCAGAAACAGCCACCCATCTTCGTCAAGGTAGCCGAGATCGCCAACCGTGATCAGCTCACCATGATGAGCATCCGCCGTCTTGCCCGGATCATTGAGATATTCAAAGCCGCCATGCGGGCGGAAATAGACCGTCCCGATAACCCCCGCCGGCAGTTCTTTTCCATCGGGATCGAGGATATGTATCGAGGTGCCGTCCAGCGCGCAGCCGACCGTTCCGGGTCGTTCGAGCCATTCGCTTGATGTGACAGCGGCGGTCGAGCCCTCTGTTGCGCCGTAGAATTCATTGACGATCGGCCCGAACCATTCGATTGCAGCATGCTTGATCCCGACCGGACAGGGGGCGCCGCCGTGGACAACCGCCTCAAGCGACGACAGATCATGACTGCCCCGTAACTCTGGGGAAAGCCGCAACCAGCGGCCGATTATCGTCGGAACAGTGAAAACGGTCGTGACACGGTAGCGTGCGATCAGTGCGAGTTGTTCCTCTGCCGAAGGACGTTCGGCGACGACCACCGTATGCCCGAAATGCAGCGCAGTCATTGCCTGACGTCCCGGTGCCGCATGGTAAAGCGGCAAGGCCGCAAGATGGACACCGGCCCCGGGATGCATGCCAAGACGGCCGAAGAAATTGATGAGCGGCGCGCCGACGCCGGGCGGCCCTTTGCGCAGCGGTTTGCGTACGGCCTTCGGAACGCCCGTCGTTCCGGATGTATAGCCCATGAATTCGCCACGCACGCCAGAGGGCGGCGCTTCGGTCGGCAAGCCAGCGTGGAACGCGGAATATGACCTGACCGATCCCCCGTCGCCATCTAGGACAATCACCTGTTCGGGTTTCAGGCCCAGATCCCGGATCACGCCGCCGATCCCGTCCAGAAGCGTTGCATCGACGAAAAAGCAACGCGCCTGACTGTCGGTGAGAACATGGGCAAGTTCGCGGCTGGTAAGCTGGGCACTGACGGGAACGAAATAGAGGCCGCTCTGCTCTGCCGCCAGCCGCAGTTCGAAATATTCGCGGCGGTTCGGGATCATGGCGAGGATCCGGTCGCCGGTCTGCAGCCCTTCCCGCGCAAAGGCGTTCGACAGCTGGTTGACCCTGTCACGCAACTCGCCAAATGTCATGCTGCCCCGGGCGGGTTCGACAATGGCCAGACGCGCGGGATCCTGTGCGGCGACATCGCCAAAAAATGGCATCGCCGCCGCAGGGCGGGCCGGAGAGGTCGGCGGCTCTGGCCCGTTGGAGGTGATGATATCGATCATCACCCTACTGCCAGGTTTTCGTAAATCGTCGCGTTTGCCATGCCTCCGCCCTCGCACATGGTTTGCAGACCGTAACGGATTCCATCCCGCGCCATCCGGTGGATCAGGGTGGTAGTCAGTCGCGCCCCCGAGCCGCCCAGCGGATGACCAAGCGCAATCGCACCACCCGTGGAATTCACCAGAGCGGGATCGGCATTTGTTTCGTGCAACCAAGCGCCGACGACACTGGCAAAGGCTTCGTTCACCTCGAACGCACCGATGTCATTCATGACCAGACCGGCCTTTTTCAGCACCTGCTGGGTCGCCCGGATCGGCCCGTCCAGCATGATCACCGGCTCACTGCCGATGATCGTCGCCGCGCGGACCCGGACCAGCGGCGTCAGCCCAAGTTTCTTCGCCTTTTCGGCGGACATCATCAGCACTGCCGCCGAGCCATCGGAGATCTGGGAGGAGTTGGCCGCAGTCACCACCCCCTCCGGATCGAAGGCCGGGTTCAGCGTCGCCAGCTTTTCCACGTTGGAGCCACGCCGGATGCCCTCATCTTTTGACAGGACCGCGCCTTCGGGATTCGTGATAGGGGTAATTTCGGCCTCAAACAGCCCGTCATCCTCAGCCCGTGCTGCACGTTCATGGGATTTGACGCTGTATTCATCCAGCCATTGTCGCGACAGGTCGTATTTCCGGGCCAGCATCTCGGCGCTTTTGCCTTGATTGAACTGAATGCCCTCATAGCGCTCCTGAATACGGGGGCTGTTCGGATCGCCCAGATTGACCCGGCGCGCTGACCCCATCGGGATCCGGCTCATGCTTTCCACGCCGCCAGCGACGACGATATCGGCCTGTCCCGAGCCGATCACTGCCGCAGCAAAATGGATCGCCTGCTGGCTGGAGCCGCATTGCCGTTCAATGGTCGTACCCGGCACATGCTCGGGCCAGCCAGCGGCAAGCACCGAATTGCGCCCGATATTACCGGCCTGTTCGCCGACCTGACCGACACATCCCCAGATCACGTCTTCAACCATTGCCGGGTCGAGATCGGCTTTCCGGGCCAATGCATTCAGCACTGTCCCCCGTCAGCGGCTATGGCACAGATTTGAGGTTGTGATTTAAGGAGGATTTGGGCTTCGTCGTAGTGACGAAGGAACGAAGATGAAGCCCAAATCCTCCAATTCAAAATCGCCGACCAAGCCCCCTGCAGATCGGGTGGTCAAGGACATCCGGCGTCAGACCCGCCGCCACTTCTCGGCCGAAGACAAGATCCGCATCGTGCTTGAAGGTCTTCGCGGTGACGACAGTATCGCCGAGTTGTGCCGCAAAGAGGGCATCGCGCAGAGTCTGTACTACAGCTGGTCCAAGGAGTTCATGGAAGCCGGCAAACGCCGCCTGGCCGGGGACACCGCCCGTGCGGCGACCTCCGGTGACGTGCAGGACTTGCGCCGCGAAGCCCGTGCGCTGAAGGAGTGCGTGGCGGACCTGACGCTGGAAAACCGCTTGCTTAAAAAAAGCATGATCGCGGATGGGGGCGACGACGAATGAGGTATCCCGCATCCGAGAAGCTGGAGATCATCCGTATCGTCGAGCAGTCGCACCTGCCGGCCAGGCGGACGCTGGACCAGCTCGGCATTGCCCGCCGGACCTTCTACCGCTGGTATGACCGCTACCGGGAAGGTGGGCCGGAAGCGCTGGAGGATCGCCCTTCGGCACCGAACCGGGTGTGGAACCGCATTGGCGAGGACATCCAGGACCAGATCGTCGAGATGGCGTTGGAGGCGACCGACCTCAGCCCACGCGAACTGGCCGTGCGCTTCACCGACGAGAAACACTACTTCGTGTCGGAAGCCACGGTCTACCGGTTGCTCAAGGCCCATGACCTGATCACCAGCCCAGCCTATACGGTAATCAAGGCGGCCGATCAGTTCCACACCAAGACCACGCGGCCGAATGAGATGTGGCAGACCGACTTCACCTACTTCAAGATCATCGGGTGGGGCTGGATGTACCTCTCGACGGTGCTTGACGACTTCTCGCGCTACATCATCGCCTGGAAGCTATGCACCAACATGCGGGCCGAGGACGTGACCGACACGCTGGACCTCGCGCTCGCCGCCTCGGGCTGCGACAGCGCCACCGTTCTACACAAACCCAGGCTGCTATCGGACAATGGCCCCAGCTACATCGCGGGCGAGCTGGCCGAATACATCGAGTCCAACAAGATGAGCCATGTGCGCGGCGCGCCGTGCCACCCGCAGACCCAGGGCAAGATCGAGCGCTGGCACCAGACCCTGAAGAACCGCATCCTGTTGGAGAACTACTTCCTGCCCGGCGACCTCGAGTCCCAGATCGAGGCCTTCGTCGAGCACTACAACAACCAGCGTTACCACGAGAGCCTGGCCAACGTGACGCCTGCCGATGTCTACTTCGGCAGGGCACAGGCCATCATCAAACAGCGCGAAAGGATCAAACGAAAAACCATCGAATATCGGCGCTTGCAGCACCGCAAGCTCACAGCCTAACATCAAATCCCAGACGAGGCCCGCTCTCCGCTAGTCTACGCCCCAATCTGCGCCAAATGTTCTGACGACGGACAGTGCGAAGCGCACACGCATCGGGAGAGATTTGGTTCTCGGGGCAGAATCGGGATAGATTGTGACTAAAATTCCAACTGTCGCCATGATTGTAAGCATAACGAGGAAGCCTGGAATGACTCCGGCTACGAACAGCTTGGCGATTGAGACTTCTGCCATAAAACCATAGACGATGAGACCGACCGATGGCGGTATAAGCATTGCGAGTGTCCCGGAAATTGCAACGACGCCTCCGGCAAGCTTAGGCTCGTAGCCCTGCCTAAGCATTGAGGGAATGGTAGACGCCGAGAGGGTCGCGGCGGCACCGGTAGAACTGCCGCAGATGGCTGCAAAGCCAGCTCCGGCCACCGCGGTCGCCATGGCGAGTCCACCCCTGATGCGGCTCAGCCATGCGGCGGCTGTCTTGAACATATCTTCGGCGATCCCGCTTAGCAGAACCAGTTCCGCCATCACCAGGAACATTGGGATCGTAATCAGTTCGTAAACCGAAACGGTCGCAAGCGGTGTGGTATCCAAGATGCCGAAAAGAAAGGGTGTACTACCTGCTAGGTAGAGCCCGACAGCTCCGGCGATACCCATACTGAAGGCGACCGGAATGCCCAGGACCAAAAGAAAGAGCATCAGCGCAGTAATTGTGAAAACAAGCATAGCTAATGACCCGAAAATGTGGATGGAAGAGCGGGGCCGTTACCACGACCCAAGGCGGCCGCCACATGGCCAATACCGTTTACGAACAGACGAAATGCAAGCAGTGCGCTGCCGCCTGACACAAGAGCGTATGTCAGCCAGATTGGCCAAGGGATTGACCCCGGAAGCACTTCTTCGCGCAGAAAGCTGTTCCAGGCCCGACTGCCCGAAAGCCACGCGATCAGCGCAAACAAAACGGTGGTCGCAAAACATCCGACTGCTTCCACAGCGTGCTGAAGCCCCGGTGCAAGTGAACCAAGCACAAAGTCGATCCGGATCTGGGCTCCGCGTGAATACGCGCCGGACAAAATGCAGAAATACGCGGCAACCATCAGGTAGTGGGCAACGAGATCCTGGGTGCCATGGATCGGCGCATTGAACGCATAACGCATGGCTGCGTCCGCCGTTACCGCAAGCATCATGATGACCAGCGCTAAAACCGCTATAGACGAGAGCAATTTCTCAAGCTTGTCGAGAAATCGGGGTATCGGACCCATGACCTGCCTCCCTGTGATTCGACTTCGATCGTGAGAACCACCGGCCGGGCAAGTCCACACAGAATGTGGTCGAACTGCATCGCACTATTCCCTCCCTGTATGGCGGCCAGACCATGAATAAACCAATGTTAGTATAATAAGACTATATAATCAAGATATTTGTCATCGCAGCGGTCGAAGCAAGATGGATCGTAAGGGCGGTCAGTTTCGGGAAGAAGAAATAAATGTCAAATACGGACCAGATCTTCCACTTTAGATCGCCTCGTCGGCCCTCGCCTTTCAAGGTTGCTGCAACTCTGGGCACGCCGTTCTAACAGCTTCGGCGCGGGAGAAGCGGCACCGCAACTCGGGCAATCCCGAAGAAGACCAAAACGGTGCAACAGGTAAAAGCCTGTTATGCAGCATCGGCGTAGCTCTTTCCAATACAATACTAATAAACCCATTGACCATCCTATGGAAATAATATAGATGTGTCCGGCGAGCGCGGACTTCTGCGTACCGCGGTGGTGCCAGTGCGGTAGGGCTTTTCTGCTTGCCGGCTGAGCGTTCAGATTTGCGGTGTGTATCTTACAAACAGAGGGCGTGATGCCGAAGCATCAGTTTTGCCTTTGGGGGAGCGATGACTGAGCCTTTAAAGAAGCCTGTTCGAAAGGTGATCATTACCTGTGCTGTTACGGGATCGATTCACACTCCATCGATGTCTCCGCATCTCCCGGTTACCCCACACGAAATCAGTGACGCGGCTATAGGAGCTGCCGAGGCTGGAGCCGCGATTATTCATCTGCATGCCCGGAACCCGGAAAACGGCGTGCCGGATCAGTCTATCGACGCCTATAAGAACATTCTCCCGGTTATAAAGCAGCAGACCGGGGCTGTCCTGAATATCACCACCGGCGGTTCGACCTTGATGAGCACCGAAGAACGGCTCGGGCCCGCGCTGCATTACAAACCCGAGGTTGCGAGCCTGAACATGGGCTCGATGAACTTCGGCCTTTATCCGATGCTGAACCGATTCAAGAACTTCAAATACGACTGGGAGGAGGAATATCTGCGCACATCCGATGACCGGGTGTTCAGGAACACTTTCAGGGACATCGAGCTGATACTGACCAAATGCGCCGACAATGGCACACGTTTTGAGGTAGAGTGTTACGACATCGGCCATCTCTATACCTGTAAACACTTCGTTGACCGAGGCCTTATCAAGCCGCCGTTCTTCATCCAGTCGGTCTTCGGCATCCTCGGTGGCATCGGTCAGCATCCCGAAGACGTCATGCACATGAAGCGTACTGCCGACCGGCTTTTCGGCGATGACTACCGGTGGTCGGTACTGGGCGCCGGGGCCCGGCAGATGCAGATCGCCACGCAGTCGGTGATGTTGGGTGGCAACGTCCGGGTCGGGCTTGAGGACTCACTGTGGCTGGGACGCGGCAAGCTGGCGGAAAGCAATGCGGCGCAGGTCCGTGCCGCGGTCCAAATGATTGAGGCGCTTGGGATGGAGGTCGCAACCCCCGGTCAGGCGCGTGAAATGCTGGGGCTTAAGGGCGGTCACGATGTCAACTTCTGAGGTTCTGAAGACCGAAAAAGCGGATGGCATTTTGCGGCTTACAATCAATCGTCCGGAAAGGCGTAACGCGCTGAACGACGCGCTGATTGCGCAATTGACCCAAGCCTTTGTTTCTGCATCGCTGGATCCCGAGGTTCGGGTGCTAGTGCTGAGTGCGGTCGGCGATAAAGCATTCTGCGCCGGGGCTGACCTGAATCCCAGTGCCGGTACCTTCGGTTTCGATTACTCTGAACCAACCACCACCTATGCCGAACTACTGCGAACTGCACGAAAAACCGCTGTTCCGGTGATTGGTCGGATCAATGGTTTCTGCCTTGCGGGTGGTATGGGGTTGCTGGCGATCTGTGATATGGCGGTCGCGGGTGATACGGCTGAATTCGGCCTTCCAGAATGTCCGTCGTCAGAACATTTGGCGCAGATTGGGGCGTAGACTAGCGGAGAGCGGGCCTCGTCTGGGATTTGATGTTAGGCTGTGAGCTTGCGGTGCTGCAAGCGCCGATATTCGATGGTTTTTCGTTTGATCCTTTCGCGCTGTTTGATGATGGCCTGTGCCCTGCCGAAGTAGACATCGGCAGGCGTCACGTTGGCCAGGCTCTCGTGGTAACGCTGGTTGTTGTAGTGCTCGACGAAGGCCTCGATCTGGGACTCGAGGTCGCCGGGCAGGAAGTAGTTCTCCAACAGGATGCGGTTCTTCAGGGTCTGGTGCCAGCGCTCGATCTTGCCCTGGGTCTGCGGGTGGCACGGCGCGCCGCGCACATGGCTCATCTTGTTGGACTCGATGTATTCGGCCAGCTCGCCCGCGATGTAGCTGGGGCCATTGTCCGATAGCAGCCTGGGTTTGTGTAGAACGGTGGCGCTGTCGCAGCCCGAGGCGGCGAGCGCGAGGTCCAGCGTGTCGGTCACGTCCTCGGCCCGCATGTTGGTGCATAGCTTCCAGGCGATGATGTAGCGCGAGAAGTCGTCAAGCACCGTCGAGAGGTACATCCAGCCCCACCCGATGATCTTGAAGTAGGTGAAGTCGGTCTGCCACATCTCATTCGGCCGCGTGGTCTTGGTGTGGAACTGATCGGCCGCCTTGATTACCGTATAGGCTGGGCTGGTGATCAGGTCATGGGCCTTGAGCAACCGGTAGACCGTGGCTTCCGACACGAAGTAGTGTTTCTCGTCGGTGAAGCGCACGGCCAGTTCGCGTGGGCTGAGGTCGGTCGCCTCCAACGCCATCTCGACGATCTGGTCCTGGATGTCCTCGCCAATGCGGTTCCACACCCGGTTCGGTGCCGAAGGGCGATCCTCCAGCGCTTCCGGCCCACCTTCCCGGTAGCGGTCATACCAGCGGTAGAAGGTCCGGCGGGCAATGCCGAGCTGGTCCAGCGTCCGCCTGGCCGGCAGGTGCGACTGCTCGACGATACGGATGATCTCCAGCTTCTCGGATGCGGGATACCTCATTCGTCGTCGCCCCCATCCGCGATCATGCTTTTTTTAAGCAAGCGGTTTTCCAGCGTCAGGTCCGCCACGCACTCCTTCAGCGCACGGGCTTCGCGGCGCAAGTCCTGCACGTCACCGGAGGTCGCCGCACGGGCGGTGTCCCCGGCCAGGCGGCGTTTGCCGGCTTCCATGAACTCCTTGGACCAGCTGTAGTACAGACTCTGCGCGATGCCCTCTTTGCGGCACAACTCGGCGATACTGTCGTCACCGCGAAGACCTTCAAGCACGATGCGGATCTTGTCTTCGGCCGAGAAGTGGCGGCGGGTCTGACGCCGGATGTCCTTGACCACCCGATCTGCAGGGGGCTTGGTCGGCGATTTTGAATTGGAGGATTTGGGCTTCATCTTCGTTCCTTCGTCACTACGACGAAGCCCAAATCCTCCTTAAATCACAACCTCAAATCTGTGCCATAGCCGCTGACGGGGGACACTTCCAGAAGTTAGGGTTGGACTCTTCCCGATGCAGGTCGCGGCATTGATGCAGACCATGCTGCCGCCGCGCGTCTTTGCGGAGATGTGCTATACTGGGGAGAGGCTGAGCGCTGCCGATGCACTGGCTTGCGGGCTCGTAAGTCGCGTGGTCCCGCCGGATGAACTGAGCGCTGCCACCGACGCGATGGCGGCCTCCGTGGCCAAGAACTCCCCGTCGGCGATCCGGCGCGGCAAGTATGCGCTGACCGCGATGGCGGGTATGACGTTCGAGCAGCGTATCGCTTACATGGAGGCGCAGGCCGGTCTGATGCCGATGACCGAAGACGCCCGCGAGGGTCTTGCAGCCTTTGCCGAGAAACGCGCACCGCGGTGGACGGGCAAATGAACGATCTCCCAAGCCGCGCTCATATCACGGAGGTTGGTCCGCGCGAGGGCTTTCAGTTCGAGCCGCCGCATATCACGACCGCTAACAAGATCCGGTTGGTTGATGCTCTGTCCCAGACCGGCTTGCCCGAGATAGAATGTGCGTCGTTCGTGAACCCTAAGGTCGTGCCACAAATGGCCGACGCTTTCGCCATCGCGGAGGGCATCACCAGACATGACAGAGTGGCCTACCGCTGCATCTGGTTAAACGAGAAAGGCTTTTTGCAGGCGCTCGGCAGCGGGTTTGACACGCCTGCGCTGACCTCCGGGTCCGCTTCCGACACGTTTCTGCTGAAGAATAATAACAGCAGCCCGGATCAGCAGCTGGAACGTCAGCGCAAGCTTCGGCACGTCTATAATGAAAACGGTCTGGGCAGCGGGCCAGTCTACCTTTTCACCGCATTTGGCTGCAACTACGAGGGCGCGATCCCGGTCAAAAAGGCCCTGCAGCGCTGCGCTGAGCTCGTTCATATCTGCGAAGAGGCAGGGGTGCCGCCGGCCAACATAACGCTCTGTGATACCATAGGGGCCGCCGGTCCCGCAGATGTCCGCGCGCTGGTGTCCGCCGTCCGCGAGCGCTGGGACTACCCGGTCGCGCTGCACCTGCATGACACGAGGGGCCTCGGTATCGCAAACGCACTTGCCGGGCTGGAGTTGGGCGTGGCGCGGTTCGACAGTTCGGTGGGCGGCTTGGGCGGCTGTCCTTTCGCAGGCAACCGGTCCGCCGCAGGAAACGTCGCAACGGAAGAACTGGCTCTGATGTGCGATCGTATGGGTGTCGAGACTGGTATTGATCTTGGTGCGCTCGTCGAGGTCGCCAGCCTTGCCGAAGAAATCGTCAGCCACCCGCTGCCGGGCAGGCTTTCGAAGGCGGGTCTGTTCAACGCAACCCTCTGAGGCGCAGCACAAGGCAAGCCGCCCGACAGACGAGGATGAGAAAGATGAAGAAACCAAGATTGCCCGCTGGCATTGAGCAAACCGACGAACGCTGCCAGATTGCAGACTCCGTCCGCCGTATCTGCGACAAATTTGATGATGACTGGTGGCTGGAAAAGGAGCGGAGGGCAGAGTTCCCGCACGAATTTCATCAAGCCATGGCCGAGGCTGGCTGGCTCGGAATCACCATGCCTGAGACATATGGCGGCGCGAACCTCGGGGTGACCGACGCGGCGCTTCTGATGCAACTGATTGGCAATTCGGCGGGAGCGATGGCTGCCTGCTCGTCGATCCATATTAACCTCTTCGGTCCGCATGCCATGGTTAGGCACGGCACCAAAGAGCAAAAGGATCGCATGATCCCGCCGCTGGTTACGGGAAAGCATATCGCTTGTTTTGGCGTGACCGAACCGGATGCCGGGCTCGACACTACGCACATCACAACCCGGGCCGTCAAGAACCGCGATCACTACATCGTAAATGGCCAGAAGGTCTGGACCTCAACCGCGCAGCAGGCACATAAAATACTGTTGCTGACACGCACCACGCCCATTGAGGAGTGCAAGCGTCCGATCGACGGTATGACTCTCTTCTACACGGACCTCGACCGTTCTAGGATTAAGGTCACTCCGATTGAAAAGATGGGCCGTGCGGCGGTGAATTCGAATTCGATTTTCATCGAGGACCTGAAGGTTCCGGAAGAGGACCGGATCGGCGACGAGGGCGCGGGCTTCAAACTGCTGCTCGATAGCCTGAACCCCGAGCGTGTTTTGGTCGCCGCGGAGGCGATAGGCGTCGGTCGCCGGGCGCTGGAAAAGGCCGCTGACTACGCTAACGAACGTGTCGTGTTCGGCCGTCCCATTGGGCAGAACCAGTCGATCCAGCACCCGCTGGCGCAAAGCTGGATGGCGCTGGAGGCCGCCGATCTGATGGTCTGGCATGCAGCGCGTCTTTATGACACCGGTCAGTCCTGTGGGGCCGAGGCAAATAGCGCGAAATTCCTCGCCGCCGATGCTGCGTTCGATGCCTGTGACCGCGCGGTGCGCACCCATGGCGGCTTTGGCTACGCCAAGGAATACCACGTGGAACGTTATATGCGTGAAATCATGCTACCGCGCATAGCCCCGGTGACACGTGAACTCATCATGTCATTCATAGCGGAGCGCGTGCTTGAATTGCCCAAATCCTATTGAGGCCCGTAATGAAACTGGATGGCAAGTCAGCGCTGATTACCGGAGCTTCGTCGGGCCTTGGCGCCCATTTTGCGAGGGTTTTGGCCATGCAAGGAGCGCATGTAACCTGTGTCGCCCGCCGTGTCGAGCGCTTGGAGGTGCTGGTCACCGAAATCGGTGCCCGTGCCCGCGCCGTGGCGCTGGACGTGACCGACCCGGGCAGCGTGGCGGCAGCCTTCGAGGGCCGCGCCTATGACATCGTGATCAACAACGCCGGCGTCACCCATGACGGCCCGGCGCTGACGACCACCGAGGACAACTGGTCCTGGGTCATCAACACCGACCTGAACGGCGTCTTCCGCGTGGCCCAGGGCGCGGCGAAGTCCCTTGTGGCCGCCGAGAAGGGCGGCAGCATCATCAACATCGCCTCGATCCTGGGCCTGCGCGTGGCGGGGAACCTCTCGGCCTATGCCACGGCAAAGGCAGGCGTGGTGCAGATGACGAAGAGCCTCGCGCTCGAATGGGCCCGCCACGGCATCCGCGTCAACGCGCTTTGCCCGGGCTACATCGAAACCGACCTCAACCGCGATTTCTTCGCCTCCGACGCCGGCAAATCCCTCATCAAACGCGTCCCCCAACGCCGCCTAGGCCAGATGTCCGACCTCGACGGCCCCCTCCTGCTGCTCGCATCCGACGACAGCAGCTTCATGACCGGAGCAGAGATTGTCGTCGACGGCGGGCATCTCGTCTCTTCGCTGTAGGAAAGTACCCATGGATTTCACCATCTCACCCGAGGTCGAGGATTACCGCGCGAGGATTGCGAAGTTCGTCGAACGCGAACTGCTGCCGCTGGAAGAGGACCGGTCTAACTACGACCCGCACGAGAACATCAGGACGGATGTCCTGAATACCATGCGCGCGCGGGCGAAGGCCGAGGGGCTCTGGTGCCTGCAACTGAAGAAGAAAACCGGCGGGCAGGGGCTGAACAAGGTCGGCATGGCCGTCTGCTACGAAGAGATGAACCGCTCGATTTTCGGGCCCGTCGTCTTCAACGCGGCAGCCCCCGACGACGGTAACATGCAGGTGCTCGAGAAGGTCGGGACCGCGGCGCAGAAGGAGGAATGGCTCCAGCCCATCGTGCGCGGTGACGTTCAATCAGCCTTCGTGATGACCGAGCCGGCGCCGGGCTCGGGCTCGGATCCGGGCGGCATGATGCTGACCAAGGCCGAGAAGAAGAATGACCGCTACATCATCCGCGGCCGCAAGTGGTTCATCACCGGGGCCGAGGACAGCGATCATTTCATCCTCATCGCCCGCACCTCCGACGACCCGCGCAAAGGCCTTTCGGCCTTCCTGCACCGCCGCGACACACCGGGCTTCCGCATCGAACGGCGCATCCCAATCATGGGCCCGGAAGAACATGGCGGTCACTGCGAGGTGGTCTACGAGGACGTGGAGATCCCCGCCGAGAACCTGCTGATGGAAGAGGGTGACGGCCTCAAGCTGACCCAGATCCGTCTCGGGCCCGCGCGGCTGACCCATTGCATGCGCTGGCTGGGCCTGTCGAAGCGCTGTGTCGAGGTGGCCAGCGAATATGCCCATAACCGCTTTGCCTTCGGCGAGCGCCTGTCGCAGCGCGAGAGCGTTCAGATGATGATGGGCGATCTGGCGATGCAGATCGAGGTCGGGCGCATGTTAGTGGCCAAGGCGGCCTGGGAGCTGGACCAGGGCAGTTTCGCACGCAAGGAGGTCTCGATGGCCAAGGTCCACGTGGCGAATCTTCTGCACAAGGCCGCCGATACCGCGATCCAGATCAACGGCGCGCGCGGCTATTCGAAGGACACGCCGCTTGAGTGGATCTACCGTTATGCCCGCCAGGCGCGGCTGGTCGACGGGGCCGACGAGGTCCACAAGATGTTGCTGCACCGCAACATGGAAGCCGAAGGCCGCGACTTCTGGAAGTGGGGCGTGGGCGTATGACTGTAACGACCACTGGCATGGCTGATTTCGATACGTCGGCGCTGGCGGCCTACCTTCGGCAGACCTTTGGTGCGACAGAGACCATCAAGCTGGACCGGATAGCCGGCGGACAGTCCAACCCGACCTATTTCCTGACGTTCGGCGATCAGCGGCTGGTCTTGCGCAAGCAACCCAACGGTCCGATCCTGAAAGGCGCGCATGCCATCGACCGGGAATATCGCGTGCTCCGCGCGCTGCATCCGGCCGGCGTTCCTGTGGCAGAGCCCGTCCTGTTTCACGAAGACCGCGATGTCGTCGGCACGCCGTTCTACCTGATGAAGCGTGTCGAGGGCCGGGTCTTTGCAGACGGTGCGTTGAAGGATGCAGACCCGTCCGAACGGTATGCAATGTGGATGGGGCTTGCCGATGCGATGGCCACTATGCACTCCGTACGGCCAGAGGAGGCGGGCCTGGGAGATTTCGGTCGTCCGGGTAACTACTTTGACCGCCAGGTCTCGCGCTGGCTGAGGCAATGGCGCGAGAGCCAGAGCGGCCCGATCCCCGAGCTCGACGCGCTGGCCGACTGGCTGCTGGCAAACCAGCCCGAAGATGACGGACGGGTCAGCCTGGCGCACGGTGACTATCGTATGGGCAACGTGATCTTTCACCCGATCGGGCCCCGGGTCGCGGCGATCCTTGATTGGGAACTGTCCACGCTTGGGCATCCTCTTGCCGATCTTGGTTACTGCTGCATGGCCTGGCACACGTCGCCGGAGGAATACGGCGGCCTCCTCGGCCTCAACCTGGCGGCCAATGGCCTGCCAACGGAAGAAGAATTCGTAGCCCGCTACATGGCGGCAAATCCCGGCATGGCACCGCTGACCAAATTCCATAAGGCCTTTGCCCTGTTCCGGTTCTCAGTGATCTGGGTTGGCATCGCCGACCGCGTCCGAACCGGAACAGCCGCAAGCGCCGACCGGGCAGACCCACTGCATCTGGCCCGTCGGTTTGCGGTACGGGGGAACGAGGTCACCAGGGAAGTGTAAGACTGCGGACGTCTATAGGCGTGGCCTTACCCGGCTCGGTTGATGCGACCCCTACAAGCGAGTTGCGAGAGGTGCCGATGGCGGCACGCATACCCCCAGGATGATGACTCATTTGGGCATTCTGCCCCCTGTCAGTTCAGCAAACTCCCCGGCAGCATCGTCCGAAACTGCGCAGCACGAACCCGATCAAGCGCTTCAATAAGGAGGTCAAGCTCGAGCGCCGCGCCGGCGTTGTCGGGACCTTTCCGAACAAGGCTTCATGCTTCTGATCGGCGCCGTGCTGTTCGAACAAAATGACGAGAGGCAGACCGCAAGCCGCGACATGATGGTCGGGGGCTTTGCCCCGGGGCAAGCTCTCCCGGCGCGATTCAGGGGGTTCCGGGCGCATGATCCAGGCGTACAATCCAGTCCTTGGTCAGGGGTGAAAGCGCCGGATATCGAACGGAAACCAAGGGATCATGACCAGGTATGATATGATCGAAACTATCGGCCAACCGTTTGACAGATTCGTAGCCTTCCAATGCATCCGAAACCGAATCCAGATACGGAAATACGCGGCGATCTTCGAGATGTGCGTAGAAATGAGCTACGTCTGACGCAATAATAACATTGCCCCTCTTCGTCTTCACGCGAACAGATTGCAGGCCCCTAGAGTGACCGCCCATATGATGCAACGTAATTCCTGGGAACAACTCGGTGTCCCCGTCATGGAAACGGACCGAGCCTGCATAGACACGTCGAACCATGTTTACGACATCTTCAGCGTCATATGGCAGATTTAACGCCCTGTGGCACATACAGCGCCCGGTTGCGAAGGCCATTTCGCTATCTTGCAAGTGGAAGCAGGCGTTCGGAAACAGGCCATCATTGCCGGCATGGTCGTAATGCATATGACTTATTATCACATCGGTAACGGCATTCCGGTCGATTCCCAGCGCCTCGAGCCCTTCCGCAACCGGTCGCGAAATTTTTCGCTTTCGCTTTCGCGCCGACACCTCATCGAAACCCGTATCGACTACGATCGTTCGTGACGAATTGCACAGTATCCAGATATAGTAGCTAATCGGGATGGGCTGGTCATGCGGATCTCCCCCTATGAACACTTCGGCACCGTTCCGATCTCCTTCAGCGTACCGAACGGCGAACGCCTCATAAACATCATCACTCATTGTGGCTCTCCGGTTCGCCTGTAAATTTGGCAGTGATCTGATTTGGCGTTGCCCCTTCACGTTCAGGAAAGGACGATGCCGAGGTGCAAGTATCTGAACAGCGCAAAGTTAGCGCCGTGGACAACAGGGGTTCAGCGAACTCCTCAAAGTCAAAACTTTGGCGCTGTCACAGCAAGCGACTCTGGGAATACGGCCTGCGGCACCCCGTCAATCCACTGGACAATAACGACGCTGGCATCGATCCGCCGACCGGCTTCATCGAAAGCAAGTTCACCACCCGGATAGTATTTTGCCGGTCCACCCCGGAGATTTCTCAGCGCTTCCGCGACGGCTTCCCTGCTAGGTTCATCCGCTTCTTCAATAGCTTGCTTTAAAAGAAACATATCGCCGTAGGTCGATATGGCGTTTTGAGTCATCCAAGGCTCGTTAAATTCGCTCGACATGCGTTCGACCAAATCCTCATGGCCTTTGAAACCAAAATTCCCGGCGGCGAAAATCACACCCTCAAGCCGCTCTGCTCCAACCGTGTCGATCATGTCGCGCTCACCGATCGTCGAGCCGAATGAAACGATGGGAATATCAACACGAAGTTCTTTCATCTTTTCGAGAACCAGCTTGATATCTGAAACCACGGTTGGAAGAAGGAAAATGACGTCAGGTTTTCGGGCACGCAATTTTTGAATCAACGAAGTGGCATCTACCAATGGTGGAGTGAAAACCTCGCCAACGCTCAGCTCTAGATTATTGGCGGCCAGCAAGCCCCCGGTTGTCATGGCATCGTACAAGGACGAGGATGCTGCCGTGTTATCGCTGATAATGCCGACACTGGTAGGCCGTTTGCCGGTGGCTTCTTCAGCAAGGTCGAGCATGATCGGTATCGCAAGCCCTGCCTGCTTGTTTCCCGGAGCCGAGGTCTGAAAAACATATTCGAAACCGCGTTCCGTGATCAGATTGGAGTATGACAGCGTCAGGACCGGCAGTTTTGCACGTTCGGTAACCTCTGTGACCGCAAGCGTGAACGATGACAGGTATGAGCCTGTTGCGGCCACGATATCGGGATAATCGGCAACCATTCTCTGGGCGGCGGCCTTTGCTTTGTCCGTGGAATCTCCCGTATCGATGACAACGAGGTCAAGCTGAGCGCCGCCCAGTGATTGGATGCCTCCGGCGGCATTGATATCCTCGATGGCCATCTTTGCGCCCATTTCCATTAATTGGCCGAAGCGCGCATAGAGTCCGGACATTGGGGCGATAAGGCCAACACTGACTTTATCCTGCGCCTGGCCGGGGCTTGCCGGTAATAGCATCGCTGTACTCAGCGCTGCGACCGCCACCAACATTCTCATTTTTTGCAGCAGATTTCTCATCATTAAACTCCTCCCTGTCTTTGAAATACTGGCAATCGGTAGCGCATCACATGCCGAGATACGCCTCCCTGATGCGATCATCGGCCCGCAGCGCGCTATTGTCGCCCTGGAGAACAATTCGACCTGTTTCGAGCACATAGCCGTGGTCCGCGAACTCGAGCGCTTCGGCGACACGTTGCTCGACGAGCAGAATCGTGAGCCCCGTATCCCGGCGTATGTCCATGAGCTTATCGAAGATAAAATCGGCAACGGCAGGTGCAAGCCCCATGGACGGCTCGTCTAGCATCAGCAGCGAGGGGGACGAAGCCAGCCCACGACCAATCGCCAACATCTGCTGCTCTCCGCCAGAGAGCGTTCCGGCCAATTGGGTCTGCCGCTGTTCCAGTACCGGGAACCATTCGAAAACCCTCTTTCTGTTCTGGTCCCAGTTCCTCTGGCCAGACTTCGGATAGGAGCCCAGCTCCAGGTTCTCCAGCACCGAGAGCGAAGGAAAGACCTGTCGGCCCTCCGGGACATGCGCGATTCCCGCTCGCGCGCGCTCGAAAGGTTCAAGCGCAAGCAGATCCTGGTCCAGGAACTCAATCGAGCCCGACATGGCCGTTACCGTGCCCGAGATTGTTTTGAAAAGAGTACTTTTGCCCGCACCGTTCGGCCCCACGATAGATACGAACTGGCCCTGCTCAACGGCTATGGTTATTTCCTTGAGCACCGGGGTTTCAGAGTACCCTGAAGTCAAGTTATTGATGTTGAGCATGAGCCGTGCTCCATTTCTTGCCAAGATATGCTTCGATGACACGCGTGTCCTTGACGACATCCTGAGGTGGCGTCAGACGAATTCTAACCCGTCTCAAATTGCCGACCCAAGCCCATTCTTATCCCGCGCAAAGTTGACGCCACTCGGCAAGGGCGTCGGTTCGGCTCGTTTTGAAATGTTGGCGTTGCGTGAGGTGGCGATCGAGATTGAAATGGTTGCTTATATCAGCATGGACAGCGGCGAATTTCTGCAGGTTGCCCATGCTACGAAAACCCATCATCGCCCGCTCTCGTCGCCGGAAGGGCTGATGCGAATTCTCGGCCCTGTTGTTCAGGTGCCGCCCCGTCATGTGCCGATCTGTTGCACCGATCTCGCGCAAGGCAGCAGGGTAGGATCGCAGCAGATCCGTGACGATTTTTTCAGGTATGCCGTATCGCCTGATCATTTTCTTGAGAAATTTTAATGCCGCCTTCCGGTCCCGCCGTTTGCTGAGATACACATCAAGAACCTCACCCTCGTGATCGACGGCGCGCCACATATAATGCTGCACACCGTTGATCTTCACGAAGACCTCGTCCAGATGGCAACGCCACTGCGGTCCATTGTGAAACTGGGCAAGCCGTTTCCGGCGGATTTTGTGGGCGAAGACGGGGCCGAACCGTTGCCACCAGAACCGGACGGTCTCGTGGCAGATGTCGATGCCGCGTTCATGCAGCAGATCCTCGACATTTCGAAGCGACAGCGGAAACCGGATTACATCATCACCGCGAGACGGATGATTTCGGGTGAGGTTTTAAAGTAGCGGAAGGGAGAAGTTTTCGGCATACCGCGAAGGTAGGGGGCAGGCGATCGCACGCAAGTTCGGTTCTCTTGACAGAGCCTCAGCCCGCCCAGCGAATACCTTTTGTCAACATAGCCTGATGCAAGGTCGGCCTCTCGAACCTCAACCCACCCTCAAGAACAATAAAATCAGTGATTGCATCTATGCCATTTCCTGAACGGAGGCTGGTCATGACTACTGGTAGTACGCCGCGTGCAGCCTGGGCGTCCTTTTGAAGCAGCCCGATATCAACACCCACATGCGGCGCAAGGTCGATTTTGTTCACCACCAGCAGGTCGGAGCGAGTCAGCCCCGGACCTCGTTTGCGCGGTATGTCCTGGCCCGCAGCCGTGTCGATCACATAGATCGTGAGGTCGGCCAGTTCCGGGCTGAAGGTGGCGGCGAGATTGTCGCCGCCGGATTCGACCAGCACAAGGTCCAAGCCGGGCAGATTGTCAGTCAGGTCCGCAATCGCGGCGAGGTTGATGCTCGCATCCTCCCGGATTGCCGTATGCGGGCAGCCTCCGGTCTCCACACCGTGCACGCGTTCTTGCGGAAGCACCTGCGCGCGCATAAGGGCTTCGGCGTCCTCTCGCGTGTAGATGTCATTCGTGACCACGGCCATCGACAGCCGAGGGGCGAGCGCGCGCGCAAGCTCTATGGTCAATGTTGTCTTGCCAGCCCCGACCGGCCCACCGATGCCGACGCGGAGGGGGCCGTTTATTTGGTTCATCATGTGCGGAAAATCCTTGTTGTCATGGTTTCATGCCGTGCCTGGGCGATCTCTGCACCGATTGCACAACCGCCGAGATTGCTTTCGGTGGCGTCCGCGGCCTGCGCTGCGATGTTCAGTATCTGGGGAGACAATGCCGCCAGAAGCCGCTGCCCCTCTGCCTGGCCGAGCGGCATGAACCTGACCGCCGCTTGTATCAGGTTGAACGCCAGCCCGTGAAGATAGAGCCCGATCACCTCCCTGCGCGGCAGCTCGAGACGGGCGCAGGCTCGACCGACAGCCACTGGCAGGGCGGCAGGCGCGGCCTCCGTTGCGGTCAGCGGGCCAGCCATTGCGACGAAGGCTGTTCCTTGTTCTACCGTTTCGGTCAGCCGCTCAGCGGTCAGGCACATGGCGCGGGCGAGATCGTCGAGCGCCGGATAATCCGCGCCCGGTCGCAGGCAGAGCGACAGGATTACGGCGTCCGACCAACCGGTGCCGTACTCCAGCACATCCGCAATCCATGCCGATAGCGTCGCACCGTCGCGGATGATGCCGGAATCCATCGCATATTCCAGCCCCTGTGAATACGCGAAGGCGCCGGTCGGAAATACCGGAGACAGAAGCTGGACAGCCAGCAGCCGACCGGCATCAGTGGGAATGACCGAATGTCCGTCCATGTCCATAAGCACCGCCTTCGGGACGGAAGGGAGAAAAGCCTTTCGTGATCGTTGCGCCCAGCTTGCCCAGCATATCCTCCAGCACCGGATCGGCACGGATCACCAGATGATTTGGCGCAATCTCGCAAGGGCAATGCCGGTTACCGATATGCCAGGCGAGGCGCGGCAGGTCACCCTCGATCCGCAACACCGGTTCATGCGCTTCCGTCACCTCTATGGCGGTCCCGTCTGACAGGCCAAACGCTGCGCCGGGATCGAGGCTGATCGTCTGCGGCAGATCGACCATGAATGCCGCGCCGCCTTCGGTCGACAGCCGCTTTCGCCGCAGGCAGCGGGATTCGTAATCAAGGACCACGCGGCCCACGATCTTGCGGCCATGATTGGCGGGAAGGACGCAAACCGCCACGCCGATCTGATCGCCATTCGTCATGAAATTCATCTCGGACCTCACTCAATAAAGAAAATACCGTTGCGCAAGCGGCAACTCCCGTGCCGGTTCGCAGGTGAGCAATTCGCCGTCTGCCCGGACCTCGTAGGTTTCCGGATCGACTTCGATATCCGGCGTGGCGCCGTTCAGGCGCATATCCCGCTTGCCGATGTCGCGTGTGTTCTGAACCGCAACTGCCTGCTTCATCAGCCCATCGGTCGCCCCGGTTTCCAGCCCTGCCGCGCTAACGAAATGGACCGCAGCCGATTGCGCGGCCCGGCCGAGTGCGCCGAACATCGGGCGCGAGTACATCGGCTGCGGTGTGGGAATCGAGGCATTCGGGTCACCCATCTGCGCCATGACAATCTGTCCGCCGATGAGCGACATTTCGGGTTTCGCGCCGAAGAAGGCAGGCGACCAGATCACCAGATCGGCGCGCTTGCCGGTCTCGACACTGCCGACATGGCTGCTGACCCCATGCGCTACAGCCGGGTTAATGCTGTATTTCGCGATATACCGCCGGGCGCGGAGATTGTCGTTCTCTCCGGTCTCGCCCGCCAGCCGTCCGCGCTGCTGCTTCATCTTATGTGCGGTCTGCCACGTCCGCATAATGACTTCGCCAACGCGACCCATGGCCTGGCTGTCGCTGCTGATGATCGAGAAGGCGCCCAGATCGTGGAGTATGTCCTCTGCTGCGATTGTTTCGCGCCGGATGCGGGATTCGGCAAAGGCCACATCCTCGGGGATGGCGCGGTCGAGGTGGTGGCAGACCATCAGCATATCCAGATGTTCCTCGATCGTGTTTATCGTATAGGGCCGTGTCGGGTTGGTTGAGGAGGGAATGACGTTCTGGCTGCCGACAACGCGCATAATGTCGGGCGCATGCCCGCCGCCCGCACCTTCGGTGTGATAGGCATGGATCGTGCGGCCCGCGATGGCGCGAAGCGTGTTCTCGACAAAGCCGGATTCGTTCAGCGTGTCCGTGTGGATCATAACCTGAACGTCCATCTCATCTGCCACGTTCAGGCAGCAGTCGATGGCCGCAGGGGTGGTCCCCCAGTCCTCGTGCAGCTTCAGCGCGCAGGCCCCGGCGCTGATCTGCTCGATCAGAGCGTCGGGGCGGCTGACGTTACCCTTGCCCGCGAGACCGATATTGACGGCCAAGCTGTCAGCGGCTTCGAGCATCCGGCGGATATGCCACGGCCCCGGCGTACAGGTGGTGGCAAGCGTGCCATGCGCCGGGCCGGTGCCGCCGCCGATCATGGTGGTGATGCCCGAATGCAGCGCATCGTCCACCTGCTGGGGACAGATGAAATGGATATGGCAGTCGATGCCGCCCGCAGTGACAATGCGGCCTTCGGCGGCGATGATTTCAGTGCCGGGGCCGATGACGATATCAACGCCCGGCTGGGTGTCGGGGTTGCCCGCCTTGCCGATGGCCGCGATCTGACCGTCCCTAAGGCCGATATCGGCCTTGTAGATGCCGGAATGGTCGAGGATCAATGCATTTGTGATCACGGTATCCATTGCCCCGGCTTGGCGGGTGATCTGGGATTGCCCCATGCCGTCGCGGATGACCTTGCCGCCGCCGAACTTGACCTCCTCGCCATAAATCGTCAGATCGCGCTCGACCTCGATGATCAGGTCAGTATCGCCAAGGCGGATTCGGTCGCCCGTTGTCGGGCCGAACATATCGGCATAGGCCGCGCGGGAGATTTCAACTGGCATCCAAAGCCCCCATCACCTTCTGATCGAACCCCCAGACGGCACGCGCTCCGGAAAGCGGGATCAGCTGGACCTCTCGTCTCTGCCCCGGCTCAAATCTGATCGCGGTGCCTGCAGCGATGTCCAAACGCATGCCGCGTGCGGCGGCGCGGTCGAACTCCAGACCGGAATTGGCTTCCGCGAAGTGATAATGGCTCCCGACCTGCACCGGGCGGTCGCCGGTATTGGCGATCATCAGCGTGATCGCATCGCGGCCCTGGTTGAGCGTGATGCTGCCTGCCGCCGGAATGACTTCACCTGGGATCATGTCCTACCCCGCGACCGCAAGCGCAGTACCGCCGATAGCCGTCAGCAGTCCGGCTGCGCGGATTGCCGTTGCTGAGATGGCCTTGCCCATTGCGATGCCCAGCCCATGCAGCATGGCCGTCGCCGCTGCAAATCCTGCCGCGTAGATCATTATCCCGTTTGCCGGACCCTCCGCCCCATGCGCCCAGCCATGCGCCGTACCAAAAACCGCCGCTGCGCTCAGCATGACCGACAACGGGACGCGCACCGCCATTGCAACTAGCGCGCCGAGGACGATGCACGAGGCGAGGATCGTCGGCTCTACTATGGGAAGTCCCACCCCCGCCGCGCCGAGCGCACCGCCAAACAGCATCGCGCCGACAAAGATCAACGGCAAGGCCCAGAGCGCCCGCCCGCCAGTTTGCGCAGCGAGCAGGCCAAGCGCGACCATTGCAAGCATATGATCCGCACTGCTGAACGGATGGTTGAAACCGGAAACGAAGCTGCCGGATTCATGACCTGTATGAGCAAGCGCGGCAGAGGGCAATAAGGTGGCCAGAAGGATCGGAATACTTCTCATTGCGGTTTCCTATCGGATTGGATGGTGAACGGTGACGAGCTTGGTGCCGTCGGGAAACGTGGCCTCGACCTGAACTGTCTCGATCATGGACGGCACGCCTTCCATGCATTGATCAGCGCGGATAACCTCTCCACCCGCCGACATCAGCTCGGAGACGCTGCGCCCGTCGCGTGCGCCCTCGATCACGAAATCGGTGATCAGGGCAATCGCCTCCGGGTGGTTCAGCTTGACACCACGTCCGAGTCGCCCGCGCGCAACCATGGCAGCGAGACTGATCAGCAGCTTATCCTTTTCGCGTGGGGTGAGGTTCATGCCGGATCTCCTATGACTGCCAGACGCGGGGCAGGCAGCCCGGTCGGAGTATCTCGATCAGCCGTGCCATCTGGCGACGCAGCGGCCATGCGTCAGGCGACAGCGCGCGCAGGATCAGCCGTCCCGGCAGGGCAGAAGCCGTCGCGGTCACCTCGGGCTCGGCCAGGGCGGCGCGTAACTCTGGCAGACGGTCCTCTGCATGGGGTTCGGACAGGATCAGTACGGCGAAGGCCCGCGCATTTTGCAGCAGTGCCGGTGTGCCTGCGCGTCTGGGTCCCGCGTCGTCGAGGCGAAACGGATCGTAAAGCTCAAGCCGCCCGTTCCGGCGAATACAGCGCGTGTCGGACAACGTGAGACGCGAGGGATTTTCTCCCATTGCCGCGCGGCCCAGAACGATTGTTTCCAGCCCCAGAAATGCCGCGTCGCCTGTCAAATCGATTATGGTATCGCGGCGCAGCCTGGCACCGTCGAATAATATGGTTTCTTGCGGCAGCCAGTTCGCCGAACTGCCCTCAGCCGCTGTGATATGGACCATTGCCTGTGCAGGACTGGCCTCGGCGCGATAGGCACGCTCCGCCGTCTGAGTGGTGGCCGTGATCTGCATATCCGGGCCAATAGACAGCCGGTATTCCAGTTCATCATCCGATGTCAGCCCGCCGGATGTGTTCAGAAACACAATCTCTGGGACGGGGCCGTAGCTACGCGGGATCATCGCCTTTGCGCTGCCGGATTGGGACAATCCGGTCAACCGCCCCGCGGCCATTGAGACGGCGGCACTACCGGTACTGCGTTGAAGACGGATCACATCGAACATGTTTTGACGCTAGCCCTGGCAGGGAGGGAAGTTCATCCGAAACCAGACACAAACGGGTGCCGGAACCGGATGTGCCAAAGAAACGGGCAAGGAGGGAAACCCGTGGTCATGAGGCAGGCACGCCTTGAACGCCGATGACCAGATCTGGTGCCCTTTGATCCCGTGCGTGAGCGCTCCGCCTAAGTGAAGAGGATTGACGGGATTCATCAAGCCGCCGCGAGGCTGGCCAGCCGGTTGTGCAGCAGGTCACGTTGCAGCCGCGCCTTCGGGCCGTCGATGACCACCTGCCCGCGTTCCAGCACGCTGAAACTGTCGGCGAGATCCCAGGCGAAATCGAAATACTGCTCGACCAGCACGATCGCCATATCGCCGCGGTCGCGCAGGGCGGAAATTACCTTTCCGATCTGGGCGATGATATTGGGCTGGATGCCCTCGGTCGGTTCGTCCATCAGCAGCACCTTAGGACGAATCACGAGCGCACGGGCGATGGCGAGTTGCTGCTGCTGCCCGCCGGACAGATCGCCGCCCCGGCGTTGTGCCATTTCGGCCAGAACCGGGAAGCTGTCATAGATTTCGTCCGGCACCTTGCGTTCCCCGGCGGCGAGACAGCCGAATCCGGTTTCGAGGTTTTCTCGCACCGTCAGCAGCGGAAATATCGCGCGTCCCTGCGGCACATATGCCACGCCGCGCCGGGCCATCGCCTGTGCGCTCACACGGCCCAGCCGCTCCCCCATCAGCCGAAGCTCACCGCCCGAGCGTGGGAGGCGCCCGGCGAGCAGATTCATCAGGCTGGTCTTGCCAACCCCGTTATTGCCCATGACGCAGGTGACGCGCCCGGGCTCTGCGGTCAGAGAAACCCCGTGCAGGATCTGCGAGCTGCCGTAATGCAGCGTGACGTTTTCAGCTTCGATCATTTTCAGCGCCCCAGATAGACTTCGATCACGTCGGGATTGGCCGACACATGGTCCAGCGAGCCCTCCGCCAGCACGGAACCCTGATGCAGAACGGTCACCTTGCAGTTCAGCCTGCGGACAAACTCCATGTCATGTTCCACCACGACGACCGCACGGGTTTCCGCCAGCCGTTTCAGCAGGGTCGTGGTCTGCTCCCGCTCGGCCAGCGTCATCCCGGCTGCGGGTTCGTCGACCAGCAAGAGGCGCGGTTCCTGCGCCAGCAACATGCCGATTTCCAGCCATTGTTTCTGGCCGTGCGACAACTCCCCCGATTTGCGGGGCAGGTAGTCGGCCAGCCCGACCTCTGCCGCCAGTTCCCCGACCCGCTGCCGAGAGGACGCATCGGACTTCCAGAACAATACACGGAACGGCCCGCGTGCCGCCTTTAGTGCCATCATCAGGTTGTCCGCAACGCTCTGATCCTCGAAGACGGTCGGTCGTTGGAACTTGCGGCCGATGCCTTCGCGGGCGATCTGCGCCTCTGACATCCTGAGCAGCGATCGCGAGACCTCTCCCCATAAAACCACACCGCTGTCCGGGCGGGTCTTGCCGGTCACGATGTCCATGAATGTGGTCTTGCCAGCCCCGTTAGGCCCGATAATCGCGCGCAGCTCTGCAGTGCCGATATTGAAGGACAGATTGTTGATTGCCTTGAACCCGTCGAAGCTCTTCGACACACCGGATACTTCCAGAAGCGCGCTCATGCCTCTGCCTCCCTTTCCTGCAATGACCCGAGATCCGGACCGAGATCCGTTCCATGCCGATTGGGATGGCGCAGTCCGGCAATGGCGTCGATGATCGAGGACAGGCCACGCGGCGCGAACAAGGTCACCAGCACAAAGGACACGCCAAGCAGCACTTGCCACCAGTTAACCCATTGGACCGTGTAGAAGCCGAGGTTCAGATCGGGCGCCCGCCCGCCGGTGAACCAGCTTGACAGAAGCGAGACGGCAACCGCGCCGATGACCGCGCCATAGAGCCGTCCGCGCCCGCCGATTGCGACCCAAACGGCCAGATAGATCGAGGCAATGGGCGCAAGCTCTGCGGGATTGATGATGCCCGCCTGCGGATAGTAAAGCGCCCCGGCGATAGCGCAGATCATCGCGGTCAAGGTGAAAATGAACAGCTTGTAGCCTTCGACCGAGTAACCGAGGAACCTGACCCGCGCCTCGTCATCGCGGATCGCACGGATCACGCTGCCGAACTTTCCTGCTACCAGCCAGCTCGCCAGCAGGTAGCACAGCGCAAGCGCAAGCGCCGAGGCCCAGAGAAACCAGACCGAGATCACCGATTGCGGCGTCTCTGTCAGGCCGGGGATGTTCTGCAAGCCCGACAGTCCGTTATTGCCGCGGAATCCGCTGTCATTTTGAAACAGCCAAAGTGCGAGTGCCAGCGTCATCGCCTGCGTCAGGATCGACAGATAGACCCCGTTGACGCGCGACCGAAAGGCCAGCCAGCCGAAAATCAGCGCAAACAGGCCCGGCACCAGAACCACCAGCAAAAACTGCATGGGCAGGCTGCCCGCGAAGGTCCAGCTCCACGGCAGATCGCTTGAGCCGACGACGCCGAAAATCTGGCTGGCGATGCCCTCTTTCAGCTCTGTCGGGGTTGGCGGGATCGGGGCGTTGGCCATGGTGGCGGCAACGATTTCCCCGGTGCGGGCATACATCAGCCACATCCCGATCATGTATCCGCCAAGGGCAAAGAATGCCATGTGGCCAAGCGACAGGATGCCCGCGTAGCCCCAGACCAGATCCATAGCAAGCGCGGCAAGCGCCAGACACAGCGTCTTGCCAAGCGTCTTGACTGTCGAGGTCGGCACCGCGCCATTCCCGTAAGCCTGTGACATCAGCGTCGCGGCAATGGTGAAGATCGCAAGGACGGCAAGAAAGATCAGCAGGGATGGGTTTTTACGAATGAACATGGCTCAGCCCTCCACAAAGCGACCGCGTGTCGGGAATATGCCGCGGGGCCGAAACTGGATGAAAATGATGATGAACAGGATCATCCATGTCTGCGCGGCCAGCGTATTGGCCGGGTTCAGCACCTCGATCCATTTCTGCAAGCCCCCGATCAGCGCCGCACCCGCCAGCGTCCCCCAGATATTGCCGACGCCGCCGACGACAACGGTCATGAAGCTTTGCACGATATAGGCCTGCCCAAGCTCGGAGGTGACTTGTGCAAACAGCCCGATCGCGACGCCCGCGATGCCCGCAATCCCGGATCCCCATCCAAACGTCATCATTGCCACCCGGTCGGGATTGATCCCCATTGATGCCGCCATACCGGGATTCTGTGTCACTGCCCGCATGTTCAGCCCCAGCCGCGTGCGTTTGGTGATGAACAGGAACAGAGCCAGAAACAGCAGCGCCAGAACGAAGATGGCGACCCTGATCGTGGAAATCGAAACCATCTCGCTGAAACTGATGGACCCTCCCAGCCAGTCTGGTGCCGTCAGGGGACGAGCCTGCGTGCCAAAGATATTCTTGGCAAGCTGCTGCAACGCGATAGAAACGCCGAATGTCGCCAGCAGCGTCTCCAGCGGGCGATTGGCCAGATAGCGGATAACCAAACGGTACAGGACCACCCCAGCCAGTGCCGTCACGAAGAAGGCCAGCGGCAGCGCCACGATCAGCGACAGCGTGCGATTGGCGATAAATCCCTGCACAACATAGCCGGTATAGGCTCCCATCATTATGAACTCGCCATGCGCCATATTGATGACGCCCATCACTCCGAAGGTGATTGCGAGTCCGATCGCCGCAAGGAAATAGATCGACGCGAGCGACAACGCATCAAGCGCAATATCCGTACCCTGCGCCAGCCTCTCGCGGGTTTGCAGTGCATTCAGCGCCTCGCGCGCGGCATCGGTCACCTCGGCTGAGGGTTCGGTATAAACATCCGCAAAGATATTCGCCTCAAGAGCCGCATCGACCTCTGCCGCCGTGGCAGCGGGCTGAACCAGCCCCTGATCCGCAAGCACTGCATAGGCACGGTCGCGGCTTTCCATATCGTTCAGCTCATTGACGGGAACACCGCCGACCCGACCGTTCTCGATATGTTGCGCCAGCGCTGATTTCTGCGCTTCATCCGTCAGCCGCGCCCGGGCAAGTCCGGTTTCCACCAGCAGTCGATAGGCCTCGTCGCGGGTGATGTCCTCATCGACACGCAGGTCACGGGCAATATTCGCCCCGGCCGGCAGGTTATCCCCCGCAAAGCGCGTCGTTGCCAGCAGAGGGTTCAGCCGCGCCTGTACATCGCTGGCGGTATTGCCGGCAAAGCTCTCGATCGCCAGGACACGCGCCGCCGGATCAGTGTCGAAGCCGATGGTCAGCAACCGTTCCAGCCGCAGTTTCTGCGCCGCGATATCAGGATCGGGATCGTCCAAGGCTCCGCGCAGCGCCGCCAGGTGTTCCGGTGCTGCGTTCCGGCCAAGCGCATCAAGTGCCGCCCGCCTGCGTGCTGGGTCGGGATCGGAAAGCTGGGCTGGAACCAGAGCCGCCGCGATCAGGCCCCGCACACCGGAATTCGGTCGCAGCATGTCGATTTCCGCAGTGATCGCCGCGCCTGTAACGGCATCGGTCGCCGTCTCCTCTCGCAGAATCGCAAAACGACCGTCTCCGGTCAGACCGACGCTACGGTCGCCCCAAGCCTCAAGAAAGGCGACCGCACCGTCACCGCTTGCAGCGATTTTGTCGATCACCGGACCGATTGTCTGGCGAGAGGGGCGCTCGATCTGTTCGCGATTGGCGTCCAGAACGGTGCCGAGATCCTGTGCCCACGCGGGGACCGTAAGCAGAATCAACAGGAAGATTAGAATAGGGCGCATTCCGAGCCTTTCCGATAGTCCAAATGGGGCGGCACATGACCGCCGCCCCGTAACGATGTCAGTAGTTTGATTGAACCTGCACGCAGTTGCCGGTCTCGGTATTGAACATGCCGCAGGCCTTGCCCGGCCAATCAGCATCCAGCACCGCCGAATCTGGCAGGAAATCGGTCCAGGCATCGCCCGGCACCGGGTCGGTTTCGCTGACGATGTCGAACTGGCCATCCTCGCGAATTTCACCGATCAGCACCGGCTTGGTCAGGTGATGGTTCGGCAAAACCGTCGCTGTCGAGCCGGTCAGGTTCGGCACCTCGACACCGACAATGGCATCCAGAACCGCATCGGTTTCCGGGCTGCCCGCCGCCTCGACCGCCGCGACCCATGCGTTAAAGCCGATCATTGTGGCTTCCATCGGGTCGTTGGTGACGCGATTTTCATCGCCGGTGAAGCTGCGCCACTCCTCGATGAAGGCTGCGTTTTCAGGCGTGTCCGCACTCTCGAAATAATTCCACGCCGCCAGATGCCCGACGAGGTTTTCGGTATCCAACCCCGACAGTTCTTCTTCCCCGACCGAGAATGCCATCACCGGCAGATCCATGGCCGAGACACCCGCCGCGGCAAGTTCCTTGTAGAAGCCCACATTCGCGTCGCCGTTGATGGTCGAGACCACGCCCACCTGCTTGCCGTCATTGCCGAGTGCAACGACGTCAGCCACGATCTTCGACCAGTCGGAATGGCCGAACGGGGTATAGTTGACGAAAATATCCTCTTCCGCGACGCCGTTATCCTTGAGATAGGCCTCAAGGATGGTGTTGGTGGTGCGCGGATAGACATAGTCTGTACCAAGCAGCGCCCATTTTTCGACGCCCAACTCGTCACGCATGTAGTTCACAGCCGGAATAGCCTGCTGGTTCGGGGCAGCGCCGGTATAAATGACGTTTTTCGAGGATTCCTCGCCTTCGTACTGCACCGGATAGAACAGCAGCCCGTTCAGCTCCTCAATCACCGGAAGAACGGATTTGCGACTGACCGAGGTCCAGCAGCCGAAAATCGCGTCGACACCCTGATCCGAGATCAATTCCCGGGCTTTTTCCGCGAAAAGCGGCCAGTCCGAAGCCGGATCGACGACAACCGCCTCGATTTGCTTGCCGAGCAGCCCGCCCTTGGCGTTCTGCTGCTCGACCATCATCAGGACCGTATCCTTCAACGTCGTCTCCGAAATCGCCATCGTGCCGGATAACGAATGCAGCACCCCAATCTTGATTGTGTCGTCTTGCGCCCATGCGACGCCGGTCAGCGTCAGGCCAAGCGCGCTGCCAAGAAGAACGGATCTGAAACCCTGCATGTCTTTCCCTTTCGGGCCGCACAGGCTCAACCGCTTCCCGTCGTTCGGGCGCGGTGCTAAACCACGGCGGCAACATCGTTGCATCCGTGCGGCGGCATCGTTTTCCAGTCGGTTGCCGTCGCACACAAACGGTCGCTGCGACCGTTCGCAGTTGCAGAAGACGATTGGCTTCTTCGGGAAGGCAATCCGCTGAGGTTATTTGTGTCGCGTGTCACCGCCATATGATGCTCTGGGCATCATCAATTTCTTTAAATGCCCAAACTCCGGGCAGGTTTGAGATCAATCTACTTCTGAGGAACTGGAGCGCGAACTTGCCATCAAGATTGGAGAGATCTTCGGCATCGTGGAGGGTCCCAAGGAGGATAAATCCGGCTGGTCGGCCTTCCTGCTCCACCTGGTGGATCGTGGGCTGTCAGGCGTGCAACTGATCGTCTCGGACGCCTGTCGCGGCCTTGTCGAAAGCGCGGCCGAGTTCCTGCCCGATGCCGGGTGGCAGCGTTGCGTCGTGCATTTCTACCGCAACGTCTTCAGCCTCGTGCCTGCTGGCAAGGTTCGTGACGTCGCCAAGATGCTGAAGACGATCCACGCGCAGGAGGATCACAGGGGGTAATCCCTCCGGAAAGTAGGGGGCTTTAAAAGTAGAATTTTCTCGGCAAAGTGCACGAGGAGATTTCGTATGAAGACCAGCAGATACACAGAAGCGCAGATACTCGCGATCCTGCGGCAGGCCGAAGGCGGTGTGCCTGTAGCCGAGCTGTGCCGGGAGCACGGCATGAGCAGCGCATCGTTCTATATCTATGGATGTCTCTCCCTTTGCAAGGTTTCTTCGGATCAGATCTGACGGCATTTCCCTGGTTGCAAACATCTATCCGGCGTCGCCGTTTGGATGGCGCGCCCAAATGGGAATTCCGCATGGTGAGCCTCAACAAATGGTCGGCCTCAGGGGCCATTATAAAAGCCAGGTTCCTCACACACCGGAGTTTGCCGGTCGGTTCATTTCCTTGGTCGTCTTGCAATCCTCTTCTTTGCTCAGGCGTGAGCGCGGAACTCTTCGTTTCTTCGCAGCATCGCCCAGATGATGCGCGCGTTCTTGTTGGCGACCGCGACAATGGCCCGGTTCATGCCGCGCCTTTCGCGGATCGAGTTGACCCATCTGCTGAAGGCGTCGGTTCGTCCTTGCGACACGCGGACGACTGAGCGGGCGCCATGGATCAGCAACGTTCGGAGGTGTTTGTCCCCGCGTTTGCTGATGCCCATCAGTAGGCGTTTGTCGCCACTGGAATGCTGGCGTGGCACCAGACCCATCCAGGCTGCCATGTGCCGTCCGTTCTTGAACTCTTTGCCGTCGCCGACAGCGGCGACAACAGCCGTTGCCGTTTTGGAGCCGACACCGCAAATCTGGGCGATCCGCTGGCAATCCGGGTTTGATCGGAAGACTTGATCGATGCGCCTGTCGAAGGCTTTGATCCGCGCATCGAGTTGCAGCAAGAACTCGAACAGATCAGAGATGATCTCGCGGGTCATGTCCGTAAGGCCGTTAGATCGATCCTCCAATATCTCAGGAATGCGCTGTCGCGCCCGTCCCAAGGTCAAAGGGATTGTGACACCTCGGTCGAGTAAAAGACCCCGCATCTGGCAGGCCAAGGCCGTGCGGTGGTTCACCAGTCGTCGGCGCGCGCGGTGCAGAGCCTGAATGTCTTGTTGCTCTTCGTTCTTGGGCGGGACGAACTTCATGTTAGGTTGCATCAGGGCGGTACAAATGGCTTCTGCATCGTTGCGGTCATTCTTCTGATGCTTAGGTCGTGTTGACAAAAGGGATTCACATCAGGCTTTGAGCATGATTCAAGCTGGCATCTGCGATGGAGACCAGCTTGGCACGAGACCTTATGTCGGACGAGGAATGGACGTTCTTTGAGCGCTTCATCCTCGCCGTCCGCGCCCCGAACGGGCGTAAACCCACCAACCACCGCCTCGTTCTTGATGGGATTTTCTGGATTGCCCGAACCGGGGCGCCTTGGCGCGATCTTCCCGGGGAGTTCGGCAAGTGGTCGAGCGTCTATCGGCAATTCCGGCGCTGGACGTTGGCCGGGCTCTGGGAGGACATCATGGAGGCACTGAACCAGAGCGGAGCTGTGCCAAGCGCCCTGCAGATGATCGACAGCACCGTAATCCGCGCCCACCATCAGGCAGCGGGCGCTAAAGGGGGACTCCACGACAGGGTTTCGGCCGTTCTCGAGGTGGCTTTACGACCAAGATCCACCTCCTCGTCAATGCACACGGGCTTCCCATGAGGACAGAGATCACGCCAGGCCAGACGTCGGACTATCTCGGCTTCGATCTGGTGATGGCGGATAATCTGCCCCGCCCGAGCGTGCTGCTCGCGGATCGCGGCTACGATGCAGACAAGATCAGAGACGGCATGGAAGCGCGCAACGTCCTGCCCGTGATCCCGATGCGAAAGTCCCGCAAGAAGCGGATTGGTGTCGATCGCTCGCTGTATCGCCTGCGTAATCTGGTCGAACGCTGCTTCAACAAGCTCAAGAACGCCAGGCGTGTCGCGACCCGCTACGACAAGACGGCGGAAAGCTTCCTCGGCTTCATTGACATCACGTCGATCCGTCTCTGGATCCGCCATTTGTCAACATGACCTAAATACGGGCCCAGCTGGCTTCCGAGCCAAGGTTGCGTGATAGTCGAAAAAATGAAGAGCGCGAAAAACATGCCCATCATCATGAAATCGCCTTGGGCGAAGTTCACGACTCTCATGATCCCGAAAATCAGCGCCAGACCAAAACACATCAGGCCGTACATCGCGCCCAATAATAATCCGCTGACCAAAGCCTGTAGAGCAGCCTCGGTTAATATTTCCCACTCGCTCAAGTAGATCCCTCCCAATACAAGACTTAAGTGACGTCTCGCCCTGCCCGGCTATCAACGGAGTATCGGCGGGACAGCACTGACAATCAGCCAGTCAGCAGCGGCTGCTGCACGGACAATGGCGTCAAAGCGAACTTAGCAAGCGACAAATTTTGTAACGCACCAAGCAGTTTAGCCTGCATGCTGCTGGACCACCCCTGCTCCTGACCAAAAGCGTACTTTCCCGATGCTCCGCTTAGAGCCCGGCCACCGTGAACCCACCGTCAATTTTTAGCCGGGTGCCGGTAATTGAGCGTGCACCTTCAGATGCCAGAAACACCGCGGCAGCACCAATCTCTTCAGCGGTTGCAAGCCGCTTTAGCGGAGTCAGATCTATACGGCTCTTCCATCCGTCCTCGTCAACCAGCGCCAGCGTGCCTGGCGTTACAACTGAACTTGGCGCGAGGGAATTCACCGTGATCCCATAAGGGGCGAGTTCTCCGGCTTGTTGGCGTGTGAGGGTGTCGATCGCACCCTTTATCGAGCTGTAAACCGCACCTCCGGGGATCGAAACATCAACCCCGATCGACGACATGTTGATTACTGAACCACCCCCGCGTGCAATCAAATGGGGGGTCGCGGCCTGTAAAGACCAAAACACGCCCTTGATGCCCACATCGAGCATTTTCGCTGTGATGCCCTCGTCCATCTCGACCAGCGGTGCGTATTTGAACAGAACGGCGTTGTTTACAACGACGTCCAGCCCACCTGCACTGGCGGCAAATTCATCAATGGCCTGCTTTACAGCCAGTCTTTGCGTGATATCGCACTCGTATGCGAATGCCGTACCGTCAGGAAAGGTCGCTACGGCCTGCTTCAACTCCTCGGCCTTTAAGTCGAGAAGGCCGACGGTGGCACCTTCCGCAGAGAAGGCTCTGGCGATTGCCAGCCCGATCCCCCCACCGCCGCCGGTAACAAATACAGATCTCCGTGTGGTACGCACGATGCCCTCCTTCAACCGCATCGGACTCAGCAGGGATTAACGTAGGGCAACCCATGTTTGCCTGTCAACCTATTTATAGTTTTTCTATCTCAGCGCTCTTTCGGCTCAGTGGCAGGCCCGACACCATCGCGCCGTGACGGGGTCCCAAGACCGGAACGCTATTGGTAGCCACCGGACTCACCCGGGAGGAAGAATCGCATTGCAACGCACCCCGACCCGACCAGTAATCCGCTTTGCGCCAAAGCTCAGCATCAGTCCCGCTGCCGTTCATGGGTCATTCATCTTCATGTTGGCCCGCTTAGCCAGTTCGCCGCGTGCGGCCGCACACCGGGCCCGGGCCATCCACCTGTAAGGCCATATTCCCAACCTCAGCAAGCACCCGCTGAGTAGAAGGTGTTCCAATAATAAAACTATAGACGATACTTTGAGTTATTGATATGCACAGCGGGTACTGGGCGAAATTTTCCAACCATATATAGGACGCAGCGACGCCGCCTGCCGCCAATCATAGACAGAAGGAACAAAGGGGTTTGTTGATGAACGCAGCAGAGAAGGGACGATCCATTCAGGTCGACATGTTTGGTGACGACATGATGGCTAGAAGGGCAGAGACTACGACACCGTTCAATAAGCGAATTCGTGACCTGATCGAAACCTATTGCTTCGGCGAGGTTTGGGGCGACGAAACACTGACTAAGCGCGAGCGGAGCCTTTTGGTCATGGCGATTCTGGCCACGCTGGGACGTACACCTCAGCTGAGACTTCATATTGGTGCCGGCATTACCAATGGCTGCACGGCCGAAGAAATCCGGGAGGTCATGGCACAGGTGGCAATTTATGCCGGTATCCCGGCGGGCGTGGAGGGTACGGAAATCGCGGAAGGCGTTATAAAGGGATAGGCGGTTCGGGCTAAGTAAGATGGTACCGCAGCCAGGTGCGGTTCGCTCGGCATGACCCAAAAGGACTTGCGGGTTGGTTTCGCAGATCGTCAGCCATCAGAAATCTGGTATAAAATAGGCACGGAGGTACAGGATATGGCCAGGCTCGACGGGAAAGTTGCCGTAGTTACAGGTGCGGCGGGCGGTATAGGTGCGGCTGTTGTGCGCCGGTTTGTTGCAGAAGGCGCTCAGGTTTTTCTGACGGATCGCGATCCTGTATTGTTGTCAGCCCTCTGCGAAGAACTTGGTGACAGAGCGGACTTTTCTGTCGCTGATATTTCTGACGAAACCGACGTTAGAGCAGTCTTTAGGGGCGCTGAGGATCGGTTTGGCCCCATAGACATCGCGGTCCTCAATGCCGGAATTGTGGGAAAATTTGGTGAGATTGGCGCACTGTCGGCAAGCGATTTCGACCAGGTGATGGCCGTGAACGTTCGGGGTGTCTTTTTAGGCTTGTCGTGGTTGATGCCTGTGATGAAGGCGAGGCGTTCGGGTTCCATCACAGTTCTATCGTCTACTGCGGGCTTGCGAGCTTCGACAGGGCTTGCGCCATACGTGACCAGCAAACACGCTGTCATCGGCATGATGCGAGCGGCCGCGATAGAGGGCGCGGCATACGGGGTGCGCGTTAACACGGTCAATCCGGGGCCGATCGAAACCGAAATGATGCGTAAAATCGAGCGCGGACGGAAGAGCGAGGCTGCAGACCTGGCATATGCTGCCACCAAAGGTAAAATTCCTATGAAAAGATATGGTCAGCCCGAAGAGGTCGCAGCACTAATAACGTTCCTTTCTAGCAGCGAGGCTTCATATTGCTCGGGCAATACCTATCTGGTGGACGGCGCTGCAATTGCGGGTACTGCGAGTTAAGAAGAAAACGCCTGGACATTGCAGGCTCTCCGTCTGCCCGAACGGCATACCGCGACCGAGTCGCCACGCGTGGCGGCAACAAAATCGGCGTAAGCAAGCGATTGCTGATGCGACCGGCAGTTTGCAACCTTGCCACGTTGACCGATAGTTCTATATTTAATACTATAGCTATGGAGACTTAGATCTCCGTCTGCAGGTCTGGAAAACCGGCACGTCTGGAATACCGGGCCCAAAATATAGCGTTCTCAAAAAGGGCCGGCTTCGCCAGAGCGAGGAAAGCGGTACTCTCAGGATAAGGATTTGGGGGAGATGAAGCCATTATTGGGTATAACAGTACTGGATTTGAGCCGGGTTCTGGCGGGCCCCCTCTGCGCTCAGACATTGGGCGACCTGGGCGCGAATGTCATTAAACTGGAAACTATCGGTTCGGGCGACGAAAGCAGGACATGGCCTCCGTTCCACAACGGTGTATCAGCGGCTTACCTCATGGCAAACCGCAACAAGCGCAGTGTGGCCATCAACCTCAAGTCGAGCGACGGACAGAAAATTCTGCATCGGCTGGTTGAAAGTGCTGATGTGGTGGTCGAGAGTGCAGCCACAGGAGTCAGCGCGCGGCTGGGTGCGGACTACGAAACTCTCAGGTCGATAAACGAAAAGATCATCTACTGTACTATTTCAGGGTTTGGGCGCACCGGTCCGCTCAGGAAGGCGCGGGGTTACGATGTCATTCTCCAGGCCTACAGCGGGATGATGAGCATGACCGGCTACGCGGAGGGTGGGCTTGTGCGGGTCCCATATTCGCCGATCGATCAGACGACCGGCCATCATGCGGTAACCGGTATCCTGGCAGCGCTGCTGGAACGTGGAAGGACCGGCAAGGGCACATACATTGAAGTTTCGTTACTAGAAACCGCGGTCAACTTCCTGAATTATAACATCCAATCTTATCTAGTAACTAAAGAACTTCCGGCCCGCCCGGGCTCGGCACATCCGGGAATCGCACCATACCAAGCGTTCGAGACTGCGGATCGTGCCGTGATAATCGGGATTGCCAACGACAAGTTGTGGCGAGCGTTCTGCAAATCGTACGGTGTCGATGAACTGGCCGAGGACCCACTGTTTCTGACAAACAGGGACCGGGTGCAGAACCGCGCTGCGGCAGTAGAGGTCGTACAGTCGATTGTCCGGGATATGGCGTCCGCGACGCTCTTAGAACAGCTCGAGAGTATCGGGATACCCAGTGCACCTGTGAATACTCTGGAGGATCTCATTCGTTCGCCTCAATTGAAG
This sequence comes from Paracoccus sp. SCSIO 75233, assembly GCF_027912675.1. Lineage (NCBI taxonomy): Bacteria > Pseudomonadati > Pseudomonadota > Alphaproteobacteria > Rhodobacterales > Paracoccaceae > Paracoccus > Paracoccus sp. SCSIO 75233. The sequence goes on from NZ_CP115757.1 coordinate 2,334,771, forward strand.
GCAAGGGGTATGCTGCAGGAAATTACCGGTGACGGCGCATGTGCCGGCGCATGGTCGGTGCCCTTGCCGATACTGTTTGATCAACATGAAAGAGGTCTTGGAAGCCCCCCCCCGCGCCTGGGCGAACACACTTCGCCGGTACTGCGTGAAGCGGGGTTTTCGGACGAGGAGATCAGATCATTTGAAGGCGCAGGTGTCGTGGCAAGCTGAAATGTTCTGACGAAAAACCTTGCAGGATAGCTTCCTTTCGAGTTTGCGTATAAGGTAGGCCGGTTAATGTAACTATTTGCGTTGAAGGTCGTATACCCGGTCTGGAAGGATGATTGTCATGACTATGCCTAAACTCAAACAGGGTTCTGTGACGCTCTATGCGCAGCTGGCAAACATCCTGCGAGATAAGATCTATTCGGGTCTCTGGCAGAACGGCGAATCTATTCCGACGCTTAACGAGCTTGCCGATGAGTTCGAGGTAGCGCGCGTGACGGTGCGTCAGGCAGTAAACCTGCTGAGCGAAGAGGGTCTGCTTTCGAGTCACCGTGGCAAAAGAACTCATGTAACATGGGTTCCGCCGAGCGGGTCCGAGAAGCCGCTGTTCCTGTCCGTCGGAATTCCTGAGCATGACTCCGCTACCTACACCGTCGACATATTTGACTACCAGGAATTTGAAAAGCTGCCACCACGGCAGTTTGAAAAAGGCACCAGCGATGGACCATATGTGCGCATTCGCAAGCGCGACCTATACAACGGGGTTCCATATACTTGCTCGGAAAATTTTGTTCGGATTGACGTATTTCGTAAGTTTCGCCCGGGTGGAGAAACTTTCTCAAAAATTGCCTGGCTGATCAAAGATGTCATGGCTTCAAAGGCCATGACCGGATATGAGTATATTCAGGTAGGTATGCCAACGGATGAAGAGTGCCAGAAGCTTCTTTGCCCATCCTCCATACCAGTAGCGCGTATCACGCGTACCTTCCTTGATGCGGAGGACCAGGTAATCCTTTACGGCAACTACACTTATAACGGGAAAGAGTTCGGGTTAGTGCGCGATATTTCCAGCTATATTCAAAGCGGCCGGTAAAGTGCAGATCATGTTCGCCGGGCCAGACTACAATCATTATTGGCCAAAATCCCTGTCGATCAAGCAGATTGCGCGTTCGGTTCGTGACCGAAAGTTGCGCCTGCCCAATTCTCATAAATTTGGATTACCTTGCCGTAGTCTTCTTTGCCCATGCCCTGCTGCATCGCGAATGCAAACACGTTAACGACGACCGGCAGAAGCCAAAGCGGCGCACCAAGCTTCTGCGCTTCGTCACAAAACAGTTTGACGTCCTTGTGAACAAGCTCGGTCGCGAAGCGCATCGGAAAGCTGCGGTCAAGGATGCACTCAGGGATTTTTACTTCTGTCGCAAATGACCGCCCGCTTGAACAGTTGATGATATCAAGCATCTGCTTTGGATCGAGACCTGCTTTTGCACCGAAGACGAGGCCCTCATAGCTGGCGATGACCGAGGCTGCAGAAAGTACGTTGTTCACCAGCTTCATGGTCTGAGCCTGCCCAGGCACAGGCCCTACGTAGAAAATAGACTTGCCGATCAGATCCAGCAAGGGCTTCGCGCCGTCAAATGCCTCTCGGCTGCCCGAGCTCATAAGCGTCAGCGTTCCTTTTTCAGCGCCACCGACGCCCCCGCTGACAGGGCAGTCGAGGTATCCAATTCCTTTGGCTTCGAGAACGCCAGCCAGCTCAGTGGCCACGGAACTTCCGGTCGTCGAGAGATCGACAACCAGGCGCAGTCGTTCAGAGCCCGAGCTTGCAATCCGGGTTACGACAGCCTTAACTGCCGGAGGCGTCGGAAGGCTGAGAAAGATAACGTCCGCTGCGGCGGCCAGATGGTCCAGCGAGGCAGCAATATTAAAACCTGATCTTGTCGCATGATCGATCACCGTCTGTTCACGATCGAAGATGTGCACCGGAATATCCGATGCCAACAGCCGCGTCGCCATATGGCGACCCATGTTGCCCAGGCCGACGAAGCCGATATCTTTCCATTCCATATCAGACAATTCCTTCAATTTCGTGATGGCGTCGTGCCCAATCCGCAGCGAGCTTGCAACTCCGAAGCAGATCGTTTCACCACTCCACCAAACTAGTTATCCGCCAGAGCCGCACGCATTGATTCCAACGCTTCTTTGCCGGGAAGATCGCTGGAGACCATGTTTTCAACCCAGTTCGCCTGAAGCTCCTGCGCAATGGGTTCGAAGTCCTTCAGTGTTTCGGGCGTAGCTTTGAAGAACGTGGCACCAAGCTCTTCCATTTCCCTGATGGCGGCGGTGTTCGCTTCTTCCAGCACCTCGCAAACATGCGCACTCGTTTCTTCGCCAGCCTGGTCGATGAAGCTTTTGAGCTCGTCAGTCAAACCATCGTACACCGAAGAGCGCATAACATAGGTAACAACAAAGTTGCTAAAGCCGAACCCAGCGGTTCCGAATTTCGTCTGATCGTAAAGGTCGTAACCCTTGTAGGAACTGTAAGGACCGAGGTTGAAATCGATAGTGCCACGCTCCAATCCGTCATAGACTTCCGCTCCCGGCAAGTTCACCGGAACACCACCCAAAGCCTCGACAACCAGGTTCGTCGCATTTCCGGAGGAGCGGATTTTTTTGCCCCTGATATCATCAAGCGATTTGATTTCGAGACGAGGGCCGCTGATCTGATAAGGAGGGTTCATGTTGGCGAAGACCAAATGCACACCCTGGCTGTCAAAGTCCACTTCCTTTAATGGGGTTGTGTTCGCGGCCGCTAAGTATGCTCGGGTTCCCTCGCAAACTCCCGAAAACAACCCCGGAAGACCGGCAACATCCGAGAGTGGCATTTTTGACGGCACATAGGCTGGCGCGACATACGCCATGTCTACCGTTCCGGATTGAACGAGAGTCAACATATCTGCGGCCTTTCCGAGCTGCGAGGCCGGAAAATACTCTACCTCAATACGACCGCCGGACAGCTCTTCAACCCGATCGATAAAGAACTGAGCACCTTCACGCGATTGCACATGCGTTGTTGGATACGAGTCGGCAATCCGCAGGGTGAAGTCTTGCGCAAAGCCAGTGCTGCCGATGACTGAAAAGCACATAAACGCCAGTTTTCCAGAGATCATGCAATAGCCCTCCCTTTTTCGCGGCCCAGAATAAGAAAATGGCCGCGTTAATCTTCGATGTAAGCGGTGCGCCGCTCCCACACTTACGGCGTGACGCCTGATCTGCGATTCAGAGGCTTCTTTGATTTGTGGGGAGTTTCTGGATGGTAGCTACAAGCGAGTTTCTGGCAAGGGAGCCGCGTCGGGCGGACGGCAAGCGGACTTGGCCGCCGGAGTTGAAGGCTCGGATCGTGGCGGAGACTCTGATTGAAGGCGAGACGGTCAATGCGGTTGCTAAACGGTATGAGTTGATCCCCAGCACGGTGTCTGACTGGCGACGAATGGCGCGGCAGGGCAAACTGGTTCTGCCAAATTTGGAAGGTATGGATTTTGTGCCTGTTGAGATCGAGGCGTCTGCGCCTTTGGCCCAGCCTCTGGCCGTCACTTCCTCAAACACGATTGATGTGATCAAAGGCGATGTCACCGTTCGTCTTGATGCGGCAACGCCAGCCGCGCGACTCGCCGAGATCGCGCGGGCTTTGGCCACGTGATCATGCCATCCCACAAGGTTCGGATTTTTGTAGCCAGTGACCCGGTGGACTTCCGCAAGGGCCATGATGGGCTGGCCGCTTTGGTGCAGAGCCACCTGCGCCAGAAGCCGTTTGATGGGTCGGTCTATGTGTTCCGGGCCAAGCGCGCGGATCGGCTGAAGCTGATCTACTGGGACGGTAGCGGGTTGGTGATGGCCTACAAACGGCTCGAAGATAACAGCTTCACATGGCCCGCGGTCAAGAACGGGGTGATGCGCCTGGAACCGGCCCAGTTTGAGGCGCTGTTTGCGGGGTTGGATTGGCGGCGCGTGCGCCCTTTGGAGGTGGTAGCGCCCTCTGCGGCGGAGTGACTCACGGGGTTGTTTGCGCGGGTCATTCTGCCCTTGTTTTGTTATGGGATGGGGCATGACTGTGCCTGACAAATTGCCCGATGACATTGCCGAACTGAAGGCGATCATCCGTACGCAGCAGGATCAGAATGCGCGGCTTGAAGCCTTGGTCGCTTCGTTCAAGAAGGCGCTCTTCGGGGCCAAATCCGAGAAGCTTGACCCGGCCCAGTATGAGTTGGAACTCGAGGATATCGAGACCGCCATCGCGCAGGTGGAAGCAGAGATCGACGCGGACGAGCGCACCGCGCCCGTGCGGCCCCCAAAGCCGCGCCAGACCAATCGCGGATCACTGCCCAAACATCTGGAACGGGTTGAGGTGGTCATTGAACCCGAGCAATCCTGCGCCTGCGGAACTGAGCGTCACGTCATTGGCGAGGAGGTCAGCGAACGGCTGGACATCATCCCGGCCCAGTTCCGTGTGATTGTCACCCGCCGCCCCAAATACGCCTGCCGCTCCTGTGAGGGTGGGATCACCCAAGCGCCTGCACCCGCCCACATCATCGCGGGCGGCATGCCAACCGAAGCAACGCTCGCCCATGTGCTCGTCTCAAAATATGCCGATCACCTGCCGCTCTATCGGCAGGCACAAATCTACAGCCGCCAAGGGATCGATCTGGATCGCTCGACCCTGGCCGGGTGGGTAGGCAAGTCGGCGTTTGAATTGACCCCGGTCTATGAGGCGCTCATGGCCGATCTGAAGCGCTCCACCAAGCTCTTCATGGACGAAACACCTGCACCGGTTCTGGCCCCAGGGCGCAAAAGCACCAAAACCGGTTACTTCTGGGCGCTGGCCCGTGATAACAGGCCATGGGGCGGCGGCGATCCTCCCGGAGTGGCGTTTACCTATGCGCCCGGTCGGTCAGGGCAGCATGCGGATAACATCTTGAGCGGCTTCAGCGGCACCCTGCAGGTTGATGGATACGCAGGCTATAACAGCTTGCTCAAACGCCCTACACAGGATGTGGTGCTGGCCTATTGCTGGGCACACGCGCGGCGAAAATTGCATGACGTCACCCAATCTGGAGCTGCTCCAATCGCGCAGGAAGGCCTGGCGCAAATCCAGGCACTCTACCGTATCGAAAAAGACCTGAGAGGCCTGCCTGCCGATCAACGGCACGCTGCACGACGGGACCGCTCAAAACCCATCATCGACGCCTTCAAGCTCTGGCTCGCCCAGAACCGCGCACGCGTCTCAGCGAAATCGCCGACCGGTGAAGCCCTGAAATACATCGCCAAATACTGGGATGGCATGTGTAGGTTCCTCGACGATGGCCGCATCGAACTCGACAACAACCCTGTCGAGCGCACCATCCGCCCCATCGCTCTGAACCGCAAAAACGCGCTCTTCGCCGGACATGATACCGGCGCTCAAAATTGGGCCGTAATCGCATCCCTGATCGAGACCTGCAAACTCAACGGGATCGAGCCGCATGGCTATCTGTCCGGTGTCCTGACAGCCATCGCAGGCGGGCACAAACAAGCGGATATCAAAGAATTGCTGCCTTGGAACTACACCGCACCAGTGTGAACGGCGCACCGCTTACTCTTCGATGCAGTTTCCGCGAAACCCATAACCCGCCGTTTATCATATACATAAAGTTCCGTCTATGGGTTTTTTATTACTGTACTGATTTCCGGGTAACCAATCGGTCTTCGTCATGACGCAACCGCCGAACACTTGGAGGGTGCCTATGCGGATGGACCAGACGCGACGGCTCGCACCCGAAGATCTACCGCGCGAACGCAGAAATCAGACAGTTGCAGTGCCAGGCTCCTGTCACGGCTGGATGAAAGTTCAGGGGCAGGTCAGCGGAACTGTTAGTCTGCGTTGATTGTTACAGCCTTTTCATAGAGATAACCATCGACATGCCGACTCCCCCCTTTCCAGCCATATCCCGAATTTTTGACGCCACCGAAACCAATCATCGGGTCGACAAGACCATAGCAATTTACCCAGACTTGGCCGGCCTGAATTCCGTGAACCATCCTCATTGCCTGTTCAAGGCTCCGCGTCCAGACTGCGCCGCCCAGCCCGTACTCCGTGTCGTTGGCCATTGCCAGAACGTCGTCGGCACTCTCGAATGGTATGACGGAGACTACAGGCCCGAATATCTCCTCGCGGGCGATCCTCATGGTACTGGTCACGTCGGCGAAGACAGTCGGGGTGATGTAGTATCCCTGGGCCAGATCACCGCTCAAACGTTCACCGCCCGTCACAAGTGTGGCGCCCTCGTTCTGTCCAATTTCAATGTACTTCATCACGCGTTCGAGCTGTCCTTGGGACACGACGGGGCCGAGCACGGTGTCCGTGTCAAAGGGGTGGCCCACTTTCAAGGATCCGGTGAACGCAGCGAGCCTGGACAGGAAATCTTGCTGAATGCTCCGCTGCACGAATATGCGCGTGCCGGCATAGCAGATCTGACCACTGTTATTGAAAACACCCATAGCTGCGCCGGGAACGGCTTTGTTCAAATTTGCATCTTCAAAGATTATGTCAGGTGATTTTCCTCCCGTCTCCAATTGGAGACGCTTCATGTTCCCTGCAGAGGATTTGATTATCTCGCGTGCGGTCGCAGTCGACCCCGTAAATGCGAGGCGATCAACATCGGGATGCAGCGCGAGCGCACTTCCCGCTTCGGCGCCAGTCCCGGTTACGATGTTCACGACACCTTCAGGCACACCGGCGTCGGCAATTACCTCAGCCATTAGAAGCGAGCTCAAGGATGCATCTTCCGCGGGCTTGATTACGACCGTACAACCGGTCGCAAGCACACCGCCGAGGATCCACCAAATACTATATAGCGGTGCATTCCAAGGGATGATGCCACCAACAACACCGACCGGCGCCTTCAAAATCATGGAGGTGACATTGCCCTGGTACGGGCTTGCGAAAGTCTCGCCGCGGCATTGCAGTGCTTGTGCAGAGAAGTAACGCACGACCCGTCCGATCGCCGTTTTCGACGCGGCGACTCGTGAAAGAGGCGCGCCAACATCAAGACTTTCGACCATTGCAAGCTCGTCGAATCTCTCCTCGATGATTTTGGCAATCCTCAAAAGGGTTTCCTGACGCTCAGCGGGGGTGAACCTGCTCCACGGTCCGGTAAAGGCCGTACGGGCGACGGCTACCGCGTGGTCGATATCTGCAGCACTTCCGCGTGCCAGACTAGCGAGGACTTCGCCCGTGCCAGGATTATAGGTATCGAAACGCCTTCCGTCCGCCGCCAGACGGCTACGACCACCAATATACAGATCTTTCGCCGGGTTCTGGAGGAAAGGAGGGAAAGGGAACTCTGGAAACGTCATCAGGAACTCCGAATTGAAGGGCGGTATCACGCTTGGACGAAGATGTTCTTCTCAGACTTTGCGAACACCTCGAAGATCGCGGTCTGTCTGTAACCGACCGATAGCGAGCACAATAAATAGTTCCATATATAGGCCTTTTTGTCAGAATGTCAAACCTGTATTGATGATGGCCTGCCAGCTCTGAAGTCAGGTCGGGGTTTTCCGGCGGCAGGGGGGCCATCCAGATGAAGGCGCCCTCACCAACGGGGTCCGGGCGGCCTGTTTCCACCTGACGCCGGTCATCGGCCAACGCCGAGCAAGCGATCGTCAAAGGGATGCTCCATTATAATAAATGTTATTGACCATCCTTCAATACTTATCTAGCTTCCATAGCTGTATTCGTAAGGCCTCTCGCACCTTACGGCGGACAGGGGAGGACCAACCATGCCGAAGGTCGCTTTCATCACCGGTGCTGCGGGCGGTATCGGAAGCGCCACCGCGCGGAAGTTTGCCGCCGGGGGCTACAGCCTGTTTCTGACGGATACAGACGAAGCGGGCCTAAGGACCCTAGTCGACGACATTGAGGTCGAAGCCGGTTACGCTGTGTCGGACGCGGCGGACGAAAGTTCGGCTCTAAGCGCTATGGAGGCGATGCTTACCCGCTTCGGGAAGGTCGATGTCGCAGTGCTTAATGCTGGTATCGTGGGGTCGACAGGTCGGCTAGGAGCCATCACACTCGAGGACTTCCGGCATGTCATGGCCGTAAATGTCGAGGGCGTTTTCACCGGTTTGTCCTGGCTCATGCCGGCAATGGCCGAACACGGCGGTGGATCGATCGTCATCCTCTCATCCGTGGTCGGACTGCGCGGCAGCGTCGGATTAGCACCTTACGTCGCAAGCAAGCACGCCGTCATCGGCCTAATGCGTACGGCGGCGCTGGAAGGCGCCAAACGGGGCATCCGGGTCAATACCGTCAATCCCGCGCCCATTGAAACACTGATGATGCGCCATATTGAATCCGGCAGAAACCCAACCAATGCGGAAGCCGTGCGGGACGCCAACGCCGCGGCCATCCCCATGAAGCGTTACGGCCGTGCCGAAGAAGTTGCTGAGATGATCTCCTTCCTTGCCGGGGATGCCGCGTCCTACTGCACGGGCAACACCTACCTGGTCGATGGCGGATATCACGGTCGCTAAGTGTTTGATCCCGCCATTTGATGGTGCGTGATCTGAACATATCGTTGCATTTTCATTAAAAACTGGTAGACCGGTCTTTAAGATAACTTTGAATCAGACAAATGATTCGGCAAACGTTGCGAGCCGGTCGGCGAGCAACTCTTTCGGGAGGAGAAGATCGTTGAAACTTGTATGCCTTGTATGCACTAATGCGGCGGCCATCGTTGCGTCCCTGATCGGCACGTCATCATCAGCAGAAACATTCGCAAATGCTACGTGGCTTGCGCCGACACACCAGGCCACAATAGAGATGCAGGATGGGTTTTCAGAGCGTGTGCGCGAGAAAACCAATGGTGCGATAGATTTCGAGGTTTTCGCAGGATCTGCTCTGTTACCTGCCGCCGGAACGATGGAAGGCGTCAGAACCGGGGTTGCTACGGCAAGCATATATTCACCAGCATATTCTCCTTCCGAATTTCCGCTCCTCAACACGATGGGTGACATCGGATTTGTCAATCCGGACGCGACGGTTCTGGTATTCGCTCTGGCGGATCTGCTGGTTCATAATCGGGACCTAGATGAGTGGGACAAGCAAGGGGTTGTCTTCATTGCGGGAGCTGGAACACCGATTTATCAATATATGTGCACCAAATCCGGAATTGGCAGTGATCTGCAATCACTGAAGGGCGTCAAAGTGCGAACAAACGGGGGCATCTGGACGCGTGCAACGAGCGCTCTCGGCGCCACCCCGGTCAATCTTTCCGGGTCCGAGATCTATACGGGCTTGGAAAGGGGAGCGGTTGACTGCCTGTCGGCCGATATCGGTCACCTCCTCGGAGGTGAAAATATCGGCGAACTTACCGAGTCCATTGCAATGTTGGATTTACCACCTGTTTACCACAGCGGCGGAATTATCCTGAATAAGGAGTTCTGGGAATCCCGAACAGATGAAGAGCGCCGCATAATGCTGGAAGAGGGCTTCCGCTCCACAGCTTACCTCACCGCACGGTACGCGCAGGATATCGAGAAGAATTTGTCTTGGGCGAAGGAACAGGGCATTGAGATTGTCACACCTGAAAATGACGTTAAAGCTGCGTATGCTGCTTTTGTTGGCGAAGAAATGGGCGGGTCCATCCCTGTTGCCAAAAAGCTCGGGGTAGACAATCCAGAGCAATATCAATCACTAATGATTGAATATATCAATAAGTGGACGGAGTTGCTTGATGGGGTTGATCGCACTGATGGCGAGGCCGTGTGGGCGGTCGCAAAAGACGCTGCACTTGGCGATTTAGATCCCTCTACATATCGTATGGACTGAGCTGACCAAAGCTGGGGTGCCGAGCCAGATTCTGGCTTGGCGCAACCGCATTGACCATGAAGGGGTCTCGCGGCGGCAGCCTACAGCCACCCCGGAGGGACCTCGGTCAAACCTGCTTATATAAAATATGCAATTCGCCGGTAAAGTCGGGATTGTTTAGCTCGCGGTGTCCATCAACCAAGCGGGAACTTTCCGTTAACTCAATGAAAGTGCCGCTCTTTCCTGCCAACAGCGAGATAAAGTATCGATGCAAATACTTGATAAATTATCCAGACTCGCACTGATAGTAGCCGGTCTTTTCCTGCTCCTGATGATGGTACATATTTCTCTGGATGTCGCCCTGAAACTACTGTTCAGCAGACCAATTGCCGGAACTTTGGAAATAGTATCCACATACTATATGGTCGCCGGCGTGTTTTTCCCAATCGCCGCTGTCGAAATGGCGCGATCATCCATCTCCGTAGATGCGGTTTACCAGTTCTTTCCTCAGAGCGCAAAAAAACTCTGCATGGTACTGGTTCTTGGGCTTTCGGCGGCGACGTATCTAATCCTAGCATGCTCGAGTTGGGGGGATGCTATCAGATCCTATCGCATTAAAGAACAGATGATCGGTCAGGTATTCGTCACTATTTGGCCAAGTCGGTTTGTTCTGCCAATCGGTTTCGGCCTCGCTGGACTGGTCTGTTTCGGTTATCTGCTCGCATTCTTGCTCCGCAAGGATGCCCGTGATCGACTGCTTGCAGAGCATGATGAAGCAGAAGGAGGCATCGATGGATAGGTTTGAAATCGGCCTGGCTGGCGTTGCCGTAACATTCTTGTTAGTTATTGTTCGCGTTCCGATCTCAGTGGCACTGGCCACAACATCGTTTGTCGGACTTTGGATTTTGACAAACTTAACTGCCGCATTTGGGATGCTCAAAGCCGTACCCTACCAGTTTATTGCAAACTGGTCATTCAGCTCTGTTCCGATGTTTCTGCTGATGGGTTTCGTGGCCAGCCGGGCGGGGCTGACATCCGGTCTTTTCAGGTTGATGCGGGTGGTCCTTTACCGCATACCGGGCGGCCTTGCCTGTTCGACAGTGGGTGCTTGTGCATTGTTCGCAGCCGCATCAGGCTCAAGCGTTGCAACCGCAGCAGGGATGGGAAGAATTGCGATCCCCGAAATGCGGAAAGCCGGCTATGCATACAGCCTTTCGGCCGGGTGCGTTGCGGCTTCCGGAACGTTGGGATCACTTATCCCGCCTTCCGTCGTCATGATTATGTACGGGATATTTGCTCAGGCCCCAATCGGAAAGCTGTTTATAGCGGGCGTTATTCCAGGCATTCTGACGGCCGTAGCATATATCGCAATGATCGTAATTGCAGTGAAAATAAAACCGGAAATTGCTCCCGCAGGCCGTGAAAGGCTCGAACGGGGTAATTTGAAAGAGGCGGTTCTTGAATCCTGGCCATTGCCGGTTTTGGTTATCGGCGTCATCGGAGGAATTTATTCGGGAATTATGACACCAACGGAAGCTGGTGCCGTAGGTGCGTCATTGGCGTGCATTATCGCAATATCCCGAAAATCACTAACCAGGAAAGTTGTCTCTGAGGCACTTAGCGATACAGCCCTAGGAACATCCAGGCTCTTCCTTATTGCGATGGGTGCCAGCATGTTTACTACATTCATGGGCCTGGCCGGGTTGCCTTCAGTAATATCCGATTTTTTCGCGGCTCGAAATACAGACGCCTTGTCCATAATACTTATGGTGGCGGTTCTGTATATAGTCCTGGGCATGTTCATGGACTCTCTGGGCATAATGCTGCTAACCCTGCCTATTCTTATTCCAATCCTTCAGGACGCAGATGTAAATCTTATTTGGTTTGGAATTTTGGTCGTCAAGCTTCTCGAAATTGGGCTGGTTTCGCCGCCTTTCGGCTTGAACGTATATGTGATCCACTCGCTTTTGCGAGGCGCTGCATCTCTTCCTACCATCTTCAAAGGGGCGCTTATGTTCTTGGCTATGGACATACTGGTTGTAGCCGCAATGATAATATGGCCCGAAATTGCACTATGGCTACCTGAAAATATGAATTAGCCATAGCGAGAGGTGCAGGATTTCGCTTAGCTGTTTTTTTTGGTTCAGTGTCAATGCGCAAAGGAATGGATCGCGGGATTGGAATTAGAAATCGCCCTGAATGCAAGAAAGGACAATGCAATGAAAAATGCAATGAAAGTTGGATTTGTTGGATTGGGATCAATGGGACGCGGGATGGTCGCCAACCTGCAAAAAGCAGGCTATCAGCTCGTTGTGAATGATCTGTCTCAAGCTGCAGCAGTGGATGCGATAGCAGCTGGGGCTATGTGGGCGGAAACGCCGCGCGAAGTGGCTGAGGACGCGGATCTGGTTTTCACATCTCTTCCTATGCCTGCAGATGTGCAGGCAGTCAGCGCCGGAACCGACGGGCTGATAGCGGGCCTCAGTGAAGGTAAGGTCTGGGTCGACACATCAACTAACGACCTTGATGTCATTCGCGAATTGCACGGGATTCTGGTACAAAAGAAAGTGTACCTGCTCGACGCGCCGATTGGCGGCAGCCCGCATAACACGGTTAGGGGCGATATTATTTTTTGGGTTGGTGGGGAGGAGCGGGCATTTCAGCTGGCCAAACCCGCGCTGGACGCAATAAGCGAGAATGCGCTGTTTGTAGGGGAATGCGGCTCCGGCACGATTACAAAACTTGTTCAAAACATGTTTTCCTTGGCGCTGCTCTCTGTTCAAATTGAGTGCCTTTCTATGGGTGTTAAAGCGGGCGTTGATATGTTGCCACTTTGGAAGGCCCTGCGTCAGGGTCGGTTGGGCCAGATGCGCACTTTCGATTTGATTTCCGCAGGCTTCCTGCCTAACAAGCTCGATCCGGCCAAATTCTTCCTGAAGCTTGCCGAAAAGGATGCACGCCTTGCCCTTCAGATTGGACGCTCAAACCGGGTGCCGATGAAACTCTGCAGTGCCGTCCATCAGGATATGCTTGAGGCGTTGAACCGGGGGTGGGAAATGCGGGATGCTCAGAGTTTTCTGGAGCTGCAAATGGAGCGTTCAGGGCTTCCACCATCATTCTTGACGCAAGAAGAAGTTGACGCCGTTAAAGAAAGCACGTGAAGGTATCCGTTATCAGGACGCCGGGACTGTCGGTAGTGGCAACCTTGCGAGGTAACTTGTCCGGCAACTGATCCTGCGCCAGAAAATGGGCGGGCTCAAGAAAGTAACCGGTGGCCTCAGCCCCGGAGCAGATGCTGGTGTGTCGGGAGCCATCAACGTCGGGCGGCGTGCGCAACAAGTGGTACTGAGCACATCGCGGGTAAGGATAATTGCCGGTCACTTGTGCAGGGAGAGGTTGGTTTCCCCGGGGTCGGGCGAACAACAAGGAGGGATTGCCACAGCTCTTCATTTGCCTTGTTTTATTGGAATGAGGCTGATAGGATGGTTTTTAGGATTATTATGGGGAAACCGTCAGAGATTTTGGCTTGTACAGCGGCCTGGGACACGGCGCCAACCTCGTTCCGACGTCGGTCGGGAGTTGATCAGGCCAGCCCAACACGGATCCAATCGGCAACGAGGAGGAGGATATAATGAAGCTCATTCACGTCCTAAAGGGTGTCGCACTAGCTGGTATTCTTGCAGCCGGTGGGTCGGTCGCCTTTGCTCAGGAAGTCACCCTGAAATGGGCCGACCAGTTCCCGCTGACCCATACGTCGTCGCGGATCGCCGCCCAACCCTTCATCACCGAGATTGAAGAGCGGAGCAACGGCCGGATCAAAATTCAGCATTTCCCGGCCGAGCAGCTTGCCAAGGGCGCGGGTCTTCTCGACGCCGTGCGCAATCGCGTGGCCGACATGGCCCTGATCATCCCAAACTACAACTCGGACAAGCTACCTTTGACGAGTGCCGGTGAGCTTCCGGGACTGTTCACGGAAAGCGTTGCGGCGACTGAAGGCTTTAACGCCTATATTACGCAGGACCTGCTGGAACGGGAATACCTGCCACTACGGGTGCGCCCGCTTTGGGGTACAGTCACGCCTCCGTACCAGATCATGTTTCGCGAGGGACACACCGTCCGCAACGTCTCGGCCCTCAGGGGTGAGAAGCTCCGGGTTCCGGGATCCACTGGCGAACTGATCGCCAAAGCGCTTGGCGGTGTGCCGGTGAAGGTGCCCGCTTCGGATCTTTACCTCGCCCTACAGCGCGGAACGGTCGACGGGGCTCTCTACAATGCACCTAGCATCATTGCTTACAAGATTGAGGACGTGACCTCCTCGATCTCGCGCAACGGGTCCTTCGGCGCAGTGACGACGGCCCTTATCATCAACGACGATGTTTGGGAAGACCTGTCCGGGGAGGACCGCGCCCTGATCCAGGAGGTTGCGGACGATATCCGCAAGGCATACGCCGAAGGCTACGAGGCCGAAACGCAGGAGGCCTACCAGAAGATGGAAGCTGCCGGCGTCGAGGTGGTGTCACTGCCCGATGACGCACTTGCGGCAGTCTCCGACAAGCTCGAATCGGTTCGTGATGCCTGGGTCGGGCAGCTTTCTGCCCGGGGTCTGCCCGCACAGGAGATGCTGGACGCCTACGTCACTCGCCTAGCCGAATAAAGTCGCGCCACAGCCCATCCCGAGCCGCGGCAGCGCCGCTGCGGCCCGGATACTGACCCAGCATAGGAACGGCATGGCATGGCCCGGACACTGGACCTTATCGACCTGGTCTTCATGAGGATTGCACAGACTTCGCTCGTCCTGATGATGATTTCCATCAGCGCGGATTCACTTGGACGCTACCTGTTAAACGCTCCCCTTCAGGGTAGCTTTGAGTTCAACTCCTTATACCTGATGGTCATCGTGACGTTTTTCGGGATGCCGGCGGCCTATTCTTCCGGTGGGATGATCCGGCTCGACGTGCTGACGGAGTCTCTGTCGCTCGTGCCGTACCAGTTGTCCGAGCGGTTCAACACCCTGGCTGGCGCGATTGTCTTCGGGTTCATCGCCTGGCACGCCGGGCATGAGGCCTACGAGAAGTTCGCAAGCCGTGACACGACCTTCGGGGTCATCGAGTTCCCGGTCTACTGGAGTTACGTCTGGGTGCCTCTCGGATGCCTGCAGATGGCCCTGCGCCTTGCCTATGAGACGATTTTCCCGGCCATCCGGCCCGTCCGGCATGACGAGGTGTTCGAATGACACTGATTGCCATCGGCTGTATCGTCTTCCTCTTCCTGTTACTGCTCAATGGAGCGCCGGTGGCCTTCGCCATGCTCATCTCCGGTGCCGTTGGTCTTATGCTCACTGGCGGCTACTACCCGCTGGTCGGTATCCTGAAGTCAGCGCCATATGAACATGTGGCCAGTTACACGCTGACCACCCTGCCGATGTTCATTCTGATGGCCGAGTTTTTAACAGCGGGCCGGTTTACCCGCGACCTGTTCACCGCATCGGACAAATGGCTAGGTCATCTGCGTGGCGGCGTGGCGTATTCGGCTGTGGCCGGCGGCGTCCTGCTGGCGGCGATTTCCGGATCCTCTTCGGCTGCCGCCGGGACCCTGTCTTCGGCCGCCTATCCCGAGATGAAGCGACTCGGTTACGACACCGGCTTCTCGACGGCCGTGCTTGCCGTTGTCGGTACGCTCGCCATCATGATCCCGCCCAGCATCGGCCTGGTGTTCTACGGCATCATCACCGAAACCTCGGTCGGTAAACTCCTGGTTGCGGGCTTCGTTCCCGGTGCCGTCACTGCTGCTGCAAGCGCTTTTGCCATTTACTTCCAGATCCGCCGTCGACCAGAGGTCGCGCCGCGATCCGAGCACAGGGCGACGCAGGCCGAAAGGAAAGAGAGCATACGCTCCGTCTGGCCGGTACTGCTTCTGATGCTTGTGATCATCGTCGCCATCTACTCTGGCGTGATCACACCGACCGAGATCGCTGCGGTCGGTGCCCTCATGGCCCTGATCCTGACCATAGTGATGGGGCGCGCCGGCTTCGCAGGTTTCTCGGTCGCCCTGGCCAATGCGACCCGGAACAGCGCAATGATCCTGGCGATAATCGGGTGCTCGGCGGTCTTCGGCGCCTTTATTACGCTGACCGGCGTGACTCAGTCACTCCTCTCGGCCATCCAGGAAGCCGGTGTTCATCGCTATGTGGTACTTCTGGCGGTGCTCCTGCTTCTGCTCATCCTTGGTTTTTTCCTGGACCAGATTGCCATTCTCGTCCTCACGATGCCGCTGGTGTTCCCGCTGTTGAGTGGCCTGGGGTTCGACCCGGTGTGGCTTGGCATCATCTTCGTCAAAACCGCCGAGATCGGGTTGATCACGCCACCTATGGGCCTCAACGTGTTTATCGTCTCCGGCACGACCGGTGTTCCGCCGCGCGAGATCTTTCGCGGAATCTGGCCTTTCGTGGCCACTGAATTCGGCGTGCTCTGCCTGCTGGTTACGGTACCCGGGCTGTCACTCTGGCTGCCTGCGCTGGCAGGCTTCTGACCCCATATGGTCCGGACGCTCGCCGCAAGGGTCCGGCTCCGGGCCGGTTCACGCGATGAGCGTACTTCTCATGTGTTTGACGTCGGCGTCCACCGGACAGATTTAGGGGTTTGAGAATTTGAACCGCCCCGGATTTACCGGAGAGTGTGACGACAGATGATTGGCCCTGACATCATACCGCGCCGCCAAATCCCGAACCGTTGCTCCCTCGACCAACGTCTCAGCCACAATCCGCGCCTTCAGCGCATCCGGCCACCGCCGGTGACACCGAGCTCCAACAATCGCGTCAATGTCCGTGAGAAACTCCGTTGAGCGCTCCATGGAGAAAGTCCCTGCAAAACTACACCACGCACGGACTCGCAGATCAGACGCTCACAAGGAAGGTGGGGTCAAAACACCGGTTACTTTCCATGTCGCATTGGTGTTGCACGGAGGAAATCGGAGCGCCTGTAAGTGATTGGAATCGTGAGGAAAGACTTTGCGTTATGTTGCAACGCGAGAAGAGCGGTTGCGGCGCTCTTGCACTGTCATAACTCATTGATTTTCAGTAATTATTTTTGGTTGCGGGGGTAGGATTTGAACCTACGACCTTCAGGTTATGAGCCTGACGAGCTACCGGGCTGCTCTACCCCGCGACAGGTGCGCTTGGTGCGCGGCTGCACCGATCTGTTTTTGATGGTGCGTGTTGTTTTCATCGTTTCGAGAGATTGCGTTTCTTTTCAGATCTGGCGGTGACCTACTCTCCCACGTCTTGAGACGCAGTACCATTGGCGCGACGGCACTTAACGGCCGAGTTCGGGATGGGATCGGGTGTTTTGCTCGTGCTATGTCCACCAGATCGGAGAAGAAACGCTCAGCGTTGCGCCCGTTTTGTTGGGCGTCATGTTGTCCAAGGATGCTTTTGGAGTGGAGATCTTTTGAGATCTGGCCACTTCCGGATCAAATCAAGCCAATCGAGCCATTAGTACCGGTCAACTGAACGCATTGCTGCGCTTACATCTCCGGCCTATCGACGTGGTGGTCTTCCACGGCTCTCAAGGGATACCTTGTTTTGAGGGGGGCTTCACGCTTAGATGCCTTCAGCGTTTATCCTGTCCGTTCATAGCTACCCAGCACTGCCGTTGGCACGACAACTGGTCCACCAGTGGAACGTTCACCCCGGTCCTCTCGTACTAGGGGCAACTCCTCTCAAGTATCCTACACCCACGGCAGATAGGGACCGAACTGTCTCACGACGTTCTAAACCCAGCTCACGTACCTCTTTAAATGGCGAACAGCCATACCCTTGGGACCTGCTCCAGCCCCAGGATGAGATGAGCCGACATCGAGGTGCCAAACGATGCCGTCGATATGGACTCTTGGGCATCATCAGCCTGTTATCCCCAGCGTACCTTTTATCCGTTGAGCGATGGCCCTTCCACTCGGGACCACCGGATCACTATGGCCGTCTTTCGACTCTGCTCGACTTGTCAGTCTTGCAGTCAGGCTGGCTTCTGCCATTGCACTCAACGAGCGATTTCCGACCGCTCTGAGCCAACCTTCGCGCGCCTCCGTTACTCTTTGGGAGGCGACCGCCCCAGTCAAACTACCCACCACGCAGGGTCCCGGACCCGGATAACGGGCCGCGGTTAGACATCAAGAGTGCGAAGGGCGGTATCTCAAGGATGGCTCCCCAGAGACTGGCGTCCCTGGTTCAAAGCCTACCGCCTATCCTGCACATCGCAGTCCTGATGCCAGTGCGAAGCTATAGTAAAGGTGCATGGGGTCTTTCCGTCTAACCGCGGGAAGTCTGCATCTTCACAGACAATTCAATTTCGCTGAGTCCACATTTGAGACAGCGGGGAAGTCGTTACGCCATTCGTGCAGGTCGGAACTTACCCGACAAGGAATTTCGCTACCTTAGGACCGTTATAGTTACGGCCGCCGTTTACCGGGGCTTCAATTCAATGCTTGCACATCTCCTTTTAACCTTCCGGCACCGGGCAGGCGTCAGACCCTATACGTCGCCTTGCGGCTTCGCAGAGCCCTGTGTTTTTAGTAAACAGTCGCCACCCCCTGGTTTGTGCCCCCGGCCCACAGTTGCCTGCAAACCGGGCCTCCTTCTCGCGAACTTACGGAGGTATTTTGCCGAGTTCCTTAAATGTGGTTCTCTCAAGCGCCTTGGTATTCTCTACCAGTCCACCTGTGTCGGTTTCGGGTACGGTCTCATGGAGGGCTATTTCCAGGAACTGCTAAGCGGCCCTTCCAATCCGTTAAGGAAGAACAACCGTCGCAATCCGTCACCATCTCCTGGCCCAGGAATATTAACCTGGTTCCCATCGACTACGCCTTTCGGCCTCGCCTTAGGGGCCGGCTTACCCTGCTCAGATTAGCTTTAAGCAGGAACCCTTGGACTTTCGGCGACAGGGTCTCTCACCCTGTTTATCGCTACTCATGTCAACATTCTCACTTCTGATCACTCCACCGGATGGCTTACGCCCCGGCTTCACAGTCAGAACAAAGCCTCCGTTGTGCCTTCTTGGTCCGTCATCCTTGCGGGTGACATGGACATCGAAGAAACAAAAGAGGCAGCGTTCTATATCACAGAACGCTCCGCTACCGCGCACTTACGTGCACCCAAAGCTTCGGCTCGTGGCTTGAGCCCCGTTACATCTTCGCCGCAAGACCTCTTAATTAGACCAGTGAGCTGTTACGCTATCTTTAAAGGATGGCTGCTTCTAAGCCAACCTCCTGGTTGTTTTGGAAGTCTCACATGCTTTCCCACTTAGCCACGAATTGGGGGCCTTAGCTGTTGGTCAGGGTTGTTTCCCTCTCCACGACGGACGTTAGCACCCGCCGTGTGTCTCCCGGATAGTCCTTCTTGGTATTCGGAGTTTGCTTAGACTCAGTAAGGCTGTGGGCCCCCATCATCCATGCAGTGCTCTACCCCCAAGAGGATACGTCCGAGGCGCTACCTAAATAGCTTTCGCGGAGAACCAGCTATCTCCAGATTTGATTGGCCTTTCACCCCTAGCCACACGTCATCCCGACCTTTTTCAACAGGTGTGGGTTCGGCCCTCCAGTTGGTGTTACCCAACCTTCAGCCTGCACATGGCTAGATCATCTGGTTTCGGGTCTGATCCGTCTGACTATGTCGCGCATTTAACACTCGCTTTCGCTGCGCCTACACCTACCGGCTTAAGCTTGCCAGACAGACCAAGTCGTTGACCCATTATACAAAAGGTACGCCGTCAGGGCTCAAGGCCCCTCCGACTGCTTGTAGGCGTCCGGTTTCAGAAACTGTTTCACTCCCCTCGTCGGGGTGCTTTTCACCTTTCCCTCACGGTACTGGTTCGCTATCGGTCAGCAAGGAGTACTTAGCCTTCGGGGGTGGTCCCCCGATCTTCAGACAGGATTTCACGTGTCCCGCCCTACTTAATACGTCCAATCGAACTTCCCATACGGGGCTGTCACCCGCTATGGCTGATCTTTCCAGATCATTCTGGTCATTCTCATGGCTCGGCTGGTCCCCGTTCGCTCGCCGCTACTGGGGGAGTATCTGTTGATATCCTTTCCTCCGGGTACTTAGATGTTTCAGTTCCCCGGGTTCGCTTTTAAAACCCTATGTATTCAGGTCTTAAATACCTGGTTATGCCGATTATTGACTACCTTGCGGTAAACAATAACCAACATTCAGGTGGGTTGCCCCATTCGGAGATCTTTGGATCAAAGCCTATTCTCGGCTCCCCAAAGCTTATCGCAGAGTATCACGTCCTTCATCGCCTCTTGCTGCCAAGGCATCCACCAAACGCCCTTATCGCGCTTGATTTGATCCGGAAGAAGACAGACCTAAATCCGTCACGCCCCCCTTTGTAAAAGGCGCCGTCACTTCCG